>PFAX01000043.1 GCA_002773495.1 bacterium (Candidatus Gribaldobacteria) CG10_big_fil_rev_8_21_14_0_10_37_21
TTGTTTGGCAAAAAAAGTGTATTTATTTCTCGCTATTGACTCACCCGCAATCGCTTTCAATAAGTTTTATTTTGTTTGGGTCATATGTTTTTATTTATATTCTAATTTTATCTTAAAAATAGTTATTTTAATTAATTAAAAAATCAAACAAAATCAGACAAAAACCTTAAGTTAAGCTAATAAATAGCCCCCGTCAACTACAATCATACTGCCTGTCATATATTTCGCAGCATCGCTGGCTAAAAATAAACAGCAAGTGGCTATTTCGTCAGGCCTACCAAACCTTTTCATTGGGATTTTAGCTGTAAATTGTTTTATTGTTTCACTTTGCGGATCATCAGCTTTAAGGGTGCCACCAGTCATATTTTCAACCCCTTCAGTTAAAATGCCTCCTGGGGCGATGGCATTTACTCTGATATTTTTTTCAGCTACTTCTAAAGCAAAATTTTTAGTAAAGCCCCAAACCCCGTGCTTAGAAGCGTCATAGGCGGCCAAACCCACTTGGCTTGGGTGTAAAGCGTCAATTGAAGCAATGTTGATAATAACTCCCCCACCTTGTTTTACCATTGCTTTGCCCACAATTTTACTACATAAAAACACACCCTTTAAATTAACCGCTTGAATTTTATCCCACAATTCGCTTTCCATTTCTAAAACCGGCTTTGCAGGAAAAATCCCAGCATTGTTGACTAAAATATCAACCTTGCCAAATTCTTTTAAAGTAAAATCAACTAAATCAGCGACCTCTTTTTCCAAACTTACATCGGCTTTAATAAAAACGCAGTTTTTGCCAAGGGCCTTAGCTTTGGCTTGGCCTATTTTCTCATTAATATCGCTTAAAACCACCTTGGCCCCTGCCTCTACAAAACGTTTGGCAATGCCAAAACCAATGCCCATGGCAGCCCCCGTGATAACCGCTGTTTTGCCTTGAAAATTAAATAACTCTTGAATAGTTTTTTGTTGCATATTATTGTTTCTTTTTATCTATCTTATCTAACTTCAAAAACTTAACCCCGAAATAAACAACAAGAGCAATCACGATGAAGTCAATTAAAACAGCTAACATATCGCCCCACATAATTTTTGAAACACCCAAATCCAAAGCCGCATTTTTTAAACCTCCCCCTCTACCTAAAACCAAACTTAAAATAGGGTTAATAATGTCGTTAACAAAAGCGGCCACTACCTTAGAAATGGCACCTCCCATTAAAAACCCAACAGCTAAACCAACAACGCCTTTTTCTCGAATAAAATTTAAAAAACCTTTTAACATATAGTTATATTTTTTACTTTTTAATTTCTTTTATTTTAGCCTTCTCTCTTAAGAGCTTAATTTGTTTCTTGTTCTCTAACTTTCTTAATTGAGAAAGCAACTTTTCTAAGGCCAAATCAAACGTTTGCGTTAAGCTGTGTTTTACTTCTTGAGAAAGCAAAAGATGTTCGGCTATTTTTAAATTAAGCTTAACTGAAAAAGCGTTGTGGTGGGTTAAATATTCAGCCCGTATCGCTAAATCAGCTAAAGCTAAGTCATTTTTTTCGAGCAAGCGAGTTAAGCTCTTTAGCTTCTTTTCATTGGCATACTCTTCTAAACTTGGTTTACACTCTTTGCCTGTAAAATTATGATATAAAAAACGTATTCGCATATTATTGTTTATTATTTACCCTAACCTGCTTCTATTATCCCTTATTTTACCCTTTAAGGCAAGTTCTTTAAAAAAAGCTTTAAAAACTGGCTTGTCGTCGTCTATTAAGTTTGGCTCTGTTTGCAAGTCCAACTCATTGAACCATTTGCCAAAATCGCCCTCTAAAACCTTAATCTCTTTTTCAAAGGTATTGCTTACTTCTTGGCAATAAGCGAATAACTCTTTATTGGCAAACTCATAGTAACCTAAAAACCAAAAATCTTTAGGTGTAAACTCCAACTCTTCTTTAATTTCCCTTAACATAATATCTTTTGGCTTTTCCTGCTCGCTTTTAGCGCCCCCGCCAAAAAAGCCAAACTTGCCCGGCGCCCTTTTGGCTGTTAATTTGCGTTTCTGTAAAAAAATAAACACCTTGTTATTGGTTATTTTATAAGGGATTAAAACTGCTGTTCTTCTTTTATTTGTTGGCATATTATTTACTTTTCAATTTTTACAAATAAAGCTTGAATGGCTCGGCTTTAGGCGACGGGATCGACTGAATTATCCTAAACATTCCCTCTCTATTGGCTGTATCAGTTAAATAATATTTTCCATCAGAAACTGGCAACTTCAGTTGTCGACAACTCAGCCCCCTCTTCTGTTGCTACCCTAACTTTCATCTTAAACCAATAATCACGCGGATTGACGCTATCTGTCAACGCCCTTACCACATCAACAACTGAAAAATACCATAACTCTTTCTCGTCATCCCAGTGCCTACGAATTCTGCTCCATTCAAAAATCGCAATTTGTTTTTTATTTTTTATCTTTAGCATGTTATTCTTATTTTTCTAATGCTACAACGAAACGCAAATTAATACAAACGGCCACCGATTGGCACATCTCTGTCGGGTATTATGAGAATACACTCATTTTTTTCGTCGGGTAGGCCTAAAGTTAAAACGTCAGAAACAGCTGGCCCAATTTGTCGGGGGGGAAAATTAACCACGCACAAAACTTTTTTGCCCAACAATTCATCGGCCTTATAATTTTGCTTCAATTGAGCACAAGATCTTTTAATACCAATTTCAGCCCCGAGGTCAATCTTTAATTTAAAAGCTGGCTTTTTAGCTTCAGGGAAGTCCCCTACTTCAATAATCTTGCCGACCCGAATGTCCAATTTTTGAAAATCTTCGTATATTGCCATATTATTTAATCTTCTTTGTGTTTATTGATAACTTCTTGCATTAAGTCACCATACTTTTTAGGTTCAACTGTGGCGTTAGGGGCAACCAAATTTAATAAATCCTGACACTCTTTCAAAGCCCCTGTTCTGTCGCCGTCATTCTTAAGCGGGTACTCAACCTCAATAAACAAGCCCAATTGCTCCACATCGTCAAGGCAAATTTCAAAATCTTTATATTTATAAATTTCTCTTACTTTTAAAATAGTAAAGGCTTCTTCAAAACCTAGCTTGGTTAAAAAGTTGATCCCCGACTCTACGCTACTTAATGGCGAGCTAAACTCCATGCCAACCCCAGTGCGGTTAATCTCTTTGAATTCAACATTTCTTTTTTCGCCTCTTCCTCTAATTCTAGCACTGAAAAAGCCTTCAATAACTTTATGCTCTTGGTCTAAATCTTTAACTCTTCCAAAGACACGATCAACTTGTTTTTCGGTTTTTAAAAGCTCTGCCGCTAAGCTTAATAATTTTTCTTTAATTGGTTCTAAGCTTTGAACTTTAGCTTTTATTTCAACTTCAATCATATATTTTTATAAAATTAAATTATTATTTTTATTTTATACTTTTATTCTAAAGTATATTCCCAGCCAGGTTGCCAGGCCTTAGCACAGTGCCAGTCCTCGGCTATAGCTTGTTGCCATGTTTTGCCTTTAAGCAAAACATCAAGGGCTAATTGAGGGGCTTGATGAGCAACAAGGGCTATGTGCTCTTGTTGATAATTTTTCTTTAAAAATTCTAAAAAATCAGCAATTCGTGTTTCAACATCTTTGTAGCTCTCGCCATTGGGATATGGCTTGTCTACCCATTTTGTCATATCCGCCTCAAAACTATCTACAGGTTGCTGAGCAAAATCGCCATAATTACACTCTCGCAAACGGCTATCTTGAATAATCTCTCTATTGGGAAAGTTTAAATTAGCTGAATCAATCGCTCTTTTTAAGTCCGAGCAAAAAATAACGTCAAAGTGTTTGCCAGCCACCAAAGGGCCTAACTCTTTTGCCTGTTGAATGCCTTTTTCAGACAACTCCCCGCCCGCCCAGCCAGTGGCTAAGTGTTTCTCGTTATCTGTTGTTGTGCCATGCACAAAATAAGTTATTTGAATTGCCATATAAATTTTACTATTTTAATAAAAGCCATTATTAATTGATTTTTTTCCATTTTTGTTCATTATTGTTAAGTTATTAAACAAAATCACCTAATTTAAAATCGTATAAGGGCAGTCCTCGCGCAAATGTTCTAATTTTGGGACGACTCCAAAGAAAAAATCCTTCAAAATGATAAATGTCTCGCTATTCGCTACGAGTTCATTTTATTCTTGAGTTTAAAATAATTTATCTAATGGCTCTGGGGGCTCGTAGCCGCAAACACCACTGCGAGGAGAATTAGCCAAAGGTAAACCATAATGGTCTTCTTCCTCGTTTTCTTCATTGTGATACTTTTCAGCGCATTTTTCGCACACTAAAACTGACTTTTCCTCTTCTTCACTGCAAGCCGCGCAAACAAATGTCGCTTGTTCGCCACATTTTAGGCAATTAGACAAAGGCAAATAATTTCGCGCGACTAATTCCACTTTTCCTTTGCCGCTTAGCTGACAATTGCTATATTCTAACGCTTCAACGACTAATTCTGTGGAACTGCCAAAATCGTAAGTATAATTGAGTGCTTCTGCCGGCTTTAATGTTTCAATAATACATCTTCCCTTGCCTACTTCGCCCCCGTAACCGCCGAACGAACTAAGATGGCCGCAACACTCAACCCAAACATCTCTAATTAAATTGTCCAAATCTTTTAACTTGGCTTGCTCGTTGACTTCTATAATAAGCCAAAAGTTTTTCTGGTAGGGGTCGCTAATCCTCAAGCGCAAATTCTTAACCTTGGCAGAGCCCTTCCTTTTTGGGCAAACAGCAAGATGGCTCGCGATGTCTTTTTTGGTAAAATCGCCTTGGCAAAATTTGCATTGGCCTTCGTACTTGCGCGAATTGGTTTGTGTTTTCATATTTTTATTTATTATTTATTATTATTTTTTAAAAAGATTGGCTGTCATGCTTATAATCCATTTATAGTGTAACGCCAAGCCATCAATTAAATAATTTAACTTTATTTTGTTCGTAATCTATTTTAAAAATTATGTTACTTCCCTGAACCTTTTTTTGATTATAGCAAAATCACCCCCCCCTTGTCTAACTTAAAAAACCAGCTAAATTAGCTGGTTTTTTAAGAGCAAACAGGATTTATATAACTTTTTTGTATCTTGTAGCTGGGCCTTGCCCCAATCTTTCAATAAGCTTGTACTCTACTAATCGTGCTACTGATTTTTTTATCGTTGGTAATGGCGCGTCAATTCTATTCTTAATTTCCGAAACTCCTAATTCAATATCACTAGTAAATAAATCATAAATTTTCTTTTGTATCTCTGAAAGCAAACTTTCGGGATTTTTTCCCTTCAAAAGCTCAAGGGCTTTTTTAACCTGAATAGAAACACAATCCAAAAAAAACAAAAGCCACGGCTCAATATTTTCGTCAGAAGTTTTATGATTTTTTTGCGTTTTTCGCAAAGATAAATAATAATCAGCCTGTTTTTCTTCAATAATTTCCTCTAACGAAATATAGGGCACATACATATACCCATTTTGTAGCATCATCAAATTAGTAAGTCCACGGGAAAGCCGACCATTTCCATCTTGAAAGGGGTGAATTGCCAAAAATTCAAAAATAAAATTGGCAATCATAACTAAAGGGTGAATATCCTTTTTTTCTTGCCTTTCTTTCAGCCACTCCAAAACATCGTCCATCTCTTTTTTCACTAACCATGGCGGGGTTGGATCAAAAAGTATTTTTTTAATTTTTTCTTTTTCCATTATCGCCACTGTATTATCTTTTGCTTTATACTTTCCGCGGTGTATTTCGTCTTTCTTAGAAAAACTCAACATAATATCGTGAAGCTGTAAAATTACTCCTTCAGTTATCTTCAAGGCCTTATAATTGTCAAATATCCTACCAAGCAAATCAGCATAACCAGCCACCTCTTCCTCGTCTCTGTTTTTGGGTGTCATTTGGTTTATTCCACGCAAAAAACGATCGACTTCTCTGTCGGTCATTTTAGACCCCTCAATCCGAGTAGAAGACCCCGTGCTAGTAATAATAACCGAACGCTTTAGTTGGCCTAAAATCCTTGGGTTTAAATCCAAAGACCCGCTCCATTTCCCCTTCATTTCGTCAATCTCCGCTATTTTGAGAAGGATATCGTTTGAAAGCTTTATTCTTTTATTTATTCTATCTTGTATCATATATTTTTAGATATATCCAATTATATCCGATAATATCCGTAAAGTCAACCCCCTTTCACGCTTTTGGCTATAATATTCCTAAAAATTTTATCAACTAAAGCTGACTTATATTCTCTGACTTCCATTAAAATTTTTCTAAATTTGAAATCTTGTTATATATCTGTTCTGCTTTTGAAGGGTCTAATGTTAATTTAATACCATAATCAATGTCGTTTTCGTCAACCACCTTACCGGTTTTTCGTTTATCTATTACATTATTTAACATTATCTGGATTTCATCTTCCTTTAGTTGTTGCTCATTGAATTTCGGAGGTTTAATTATTGAGCACGGCACATAGCCCTTTTTAATATAAAAAGTTAAAAATGGATAGTTGTACCCAGCCACATGTTCAAATTCTAGCTGATTATCTACAAGTGATTTTAAGTTGTATAAAAAATCTGAGAGCCCAGTGCCTTTTAATTCAGGTGCAACGGAAACACCCCAATGATCTTTATGCGTATAAAACCCATTAACATTATCACCAATAGCATAGTCGCCTTGAGCAATCCAGCCAGCAACTTTTTGGTTATCGGAACGATTAGTATTAAAACTTTGATCATTCTTCCCGACAACTTCAAGCTGCAAATCGCCACCAGAATATTTAATAGCAAGATCATAGGGTAACCCTTTTATTGTAACTGCGTTTTCAATCGTTCTATTGTCTTCATTCTTCTTTATTTCACGTATTAATTCGTTCAAGGACATGCTTAATTCTACCTGCCCAATTTTATTTTCTTTGAATACATCTAAAAACTTTTCTCTGTTAGATTCAATCTTCTGGATAAGATTTTGTTCGCAGACATGATTAGCTTCCTCTTCTGCTTGAGACAGCTTGGACTCATTTTCTGCATTTACGAAACTATTTTCACAATTTTTCATAAAATTATTTTTATTAATTTTACTGTGCTTCATTCTATTGTCATTCAATTTGCTAATTCGAATATTTTTTCAACTAATTCCTTTCGGGCGTAAAATGCTCTACTAGTTGATCCATGCCCAGGCCCTTTTGTTCTAGCTTGGATCCATTTTCCGTCTTTTCCGGTTAAACTTTCAAAACCAGTTTCAACTAATTTTTCTCTTATAAAATCATAATCATTTTTTATTTCTTCATTATCGTATCCATAGTTGAAACTCTGGGTAAGTTTCTCTATCGTAAAAATCCAAATCTTTATCGTCTCGCCAGACAAGCTCGGTAAAATTTTCTAAATCATCGCTATATCCACGACACATAACTAAAAAATTATAAGGCAACCGATACATAAAGGTTGTTGTTCAATAGCTGCCTTTAAAAAACAGAGCCCCTGTTTTAGAAGCAATTATTGGGCAATAACCCCGGCAGGTTTACCGAGAGCGTAGAGAAA
>PFAX01000010.1:0-7480 GCA_002773495.1 bacterium (Candidatus Gribaldobacteria) CG10_big_fil_rev_8_21_14_0_10_37_21
AGGGGCACTTAAGGGGAGGTTTGTTTTGAGATTTGAAAATTAGAATTTTGAATTTGTTTAGGATTTAGGATTTAGAAATTAAGATTTCTTTCGATTTTAGGATAAAATCGCAAGGATGTCGTCTTGTTTAGCGATTAGGTATTCTTTGCCTTCAATTTTTACTTTATTGGGACCATATTTGTTAAACAAAACAAGGTCGCCGACTTTTACTTCAACCTCTTTTTTTTGCCCATTAGACATTGTTTTACCAGCCCCAACTGCCACAACCTTGCCCTGCTCTGGTTCATCTTTTTGGGCAGTGTGGGGCAAGAAAATGCCTGACTTTGTCTTTTCTTCTTCAGCCATCGGCTCTAAAACGACATACTCGCTTAATGGTTTGATGTTCATATAAAATTAAACTCTAAACTCTAATATCTAAATACTAAACAATCTCAAATGTTCAAAACCTGTCTGCCGTCAGGCAGGATCCAAATGTTCAAAACGGAAACTTTTCTTTTAAAAAGAAGTTTATTTTGAATTTTGAAAATTAGAATTTTGAATTTGTTTAGGATTTAGGATTTAGGGATTAGAGCTTACTTAGTTAGGATATATCTATTTTAACTATATTTCTTCTAATGTCAACCCCCCGCCCTTGACGTTAAACAAAATAGTGGTAAGACGGGGGTATTGCTGTTAAATAACTAATAAAAACATAACCTTACAAGGAGGTAAAAATATTATATCTGCAAAAAATATATTGGGCATATTAGATGAAAAGCTCGACGAAAAAATTAGAGAATTAAAGGCGAACTTCTAAAACATGAAACCAGCCAAGACAAGATGCAAAGAAAAATCTCTACTCCAAATCCGCATATGCGGAAATCAGACAGAGGTTAGCGGTTGATTAGTTAACTAAGAGAATATCCAAATGCAGGTCTTTGAAAAACTTTTTATTCTTTTTAAATGAAGCCCGAGGTTAGAAAACTCTTGGCTTACTTCCCAAAAAGAACCAAGTAAGTTTTTGCAATGGCCTCCGATGGCTTTAGCTGAACCAATTTTAATGCCCAGCCAACCACCCTGAACATCTGGTGCAAAAATAATCCTTGCTTTCATTCTCAATACCTCCTTTTCACTTAAGATATGAGGTCTTTTACTTTCATGCGGATAATCTTATCACTTCTTTCTTGCTCGTCAAGCTTTGAAGCGATAAATTTTAAGGTTTTTTGAAATTGGGGCATAATAACATACTCTAAGCCATTGACCCTTCTTCTTGTTTTTTCTATTTCAAAACTTAAAAGCCGTAAAGAGTGTTCTTTTTCAGCTAAAAAAATCATAATTGAAAGAGCTTCTTTAAATTTTGAAAGAGAAAAATCAATCCCCAAGGGAGCAGAAAAGATAGAATACCCTTTATAGTCCCCTGTTATTTCATACTCAAACCTAGGTAAGTATGCTGACATCACATTTTCTGTTTTTGAGCTTAAGACAATTTTAGAAGAAGTACTACTTAACATTTGATCTATTTCGTTTTCTTCTAAGTTAGACACAGAGAAGATAAAGCTCTTTTCGGCTTTAAGTAAAAGGCCTTCCATGGTTTGCCTGTCTTGTTTAACGGCTTTAACAATATCCATAAACTTTTTCATTAAACCATCTCGTTTTTCTTTCAAAAGTTTATGGCCCCTTTGGGCAGTTTTAAGCCGTTTCTTGAGCTTCAAGTATTCCATTCTGGTAGCTTTAATTTGTGCCATAAATAAAATTAAATCCGAAATTCTAAAACTCTCAAATACTAAACAAATTTAAGCTAAATCCTAAATTCTAATATCTAAATACTAAACAAATACTAAATTCCAAATTACAAATTACAAACAAGGGATTTCTCGCCTCTATTTGGAACATTGTAATTTAGAATTTATAATTTGTTTAGAATTTAGGATTTCGGATTTAGAATTTCTCTTTCTTGTTTAGGATTTATAATTTAGAGCTTAAGGTTTCCAAAGGTACTTAAAATCTTATGCTTTTAAGTACCTCGCGATATGCTCTTCTTTTAACCTCTTCATCTCGCTTTTCGGTAAAAGAGAAATTAACTCCCAGCCCAAGCCAAGTGTTTCAATAATTGACCTATTGGTTTCGTTGCCTTGATTAACAAACTTATTTTCAAACTCATCAGTAAACTTTAAATAGGCCCTGTCAACTTCGTTTAAAGCTGACTCGCCTAAAATCAAAGCTAATTCTCTGACTTCTCTGCCCCTGGCATAAAAAGCAAAGAGCTGGTTTAAAACGCCAGAATGGTCTTCTCTGGTTTTGCCTTCGCCGATTCCTTTATCTTTTAACCGAGAAAGTGAGGGGAGCACATCAACTGGGGGTGCAAAACCCTTGTTATGTAAATCACGAGATAAAATAATTTGACCTTCTGTAATATAGCCAGACAAATCAGGGATTGGGTGGGTGATGTCATCTTCGGGCATTGTTAAAATAGGAATTTGGGTAATTGAACCCTCTTTGCCTTTTATTCTGCCTGCTCTTTCGTAAAGGGTTGACAAGTCAGTGTATAAATAGCCGGGGTAGCCGCGTCTTCCTGGCACCTCTTTTCGAGCAGCCGACACTTCTCTTAAGGCCTCAGCGTAATTTGTCATATCAGTTAAAATAACCAAAACATGTAAACCCTTTTCAAAGGCAAGGAATTCAGCTGTCGTTAAAGCTAATCTGGGCAGGGTAATTCTTTCGATCACTGGGTCGTTCGCTAAATTAACAAACAAAACAGAATTTTGCAAAGAATTTGCTTTTTTAAATTCAGAGATAAAAAACTCGGATTCTTCAAAAGTAATTCCCATAGCGGCGAAAACAACAGCAAATTTCTGCCCTCCCTTTTCTTCACCTAATACTTTTGCTTGCCTGGCTATTTGCGCAGCCAAAGCTGAATGCGGAAGCCCAGCGCCAGAGAAAATGGGTAATTTTTGACCCCGAACTAATGTGTTTAAGCCATCAATTGTTGAAATGCCTGTTTGAATAAAGTCATTAGGATATTCTCGACAATAGGGGTTTAAAGGGGCACCATTAATATCAAGATATTTTTCAGCAATGATTTCGGGGCCCTTGTCTTTGGGCTTTCCAGCTCCGTCAAAAATACGACCCAACATATCTAAAGATACACCCAAAGTCATTGTTTTACCTAAAAATTTGGCTTTTGAGTCTCTTAAGTTCATGCCTCGGATGTCTTCAAAAACCTGGACAATAGCTTTATGTTCTTGGGCTTCTAAGACGCGACCCCTTTTAATTGAACCGTCTTGTAACTCAAACTCAACTAATTCTTCGTACTTGATGCCTTCGGTGTTTTCAACAACGACCAATGGGCCAGAGGCCTCTTTAATTGTTTTGTATATTTTTTGCATACTTGTAGCTTTTATGGCTTATATGACTTATAAATCCCAGAGGACATATAGGGCTTATATGACCTATATGGCTTATAGGGTTATTTGGTCAAGATTATCTTCTAAGACAAGCTTGAACTTAGAAACCTTATCTTTTATTTCAGGGGTTAAAAACTCTTTAAAGCCCTTGCCTTGTTCAATCTCAAGCGAGCCCTTCTGATACAAAGAAATAATCACTTTTAACATGGCATACTGCTTTTTTAGCGAAGTGTAAGTATCAACTTCTAAAAAAGCGTTTTGATGTAAAAAATCCTCTCTGATAATTTTAGCAATTTCAAGCAAGAATTGGTCCTTTTCGCTTAAGGCCTCAACCCCGACCAAACGTACAATTTCTTCTAACTCTGACTCTTTTTGCAAAATCTCCATGCACTTGCTCTTTAGGGCCGGAAAATCAGGCCCGCCTTTTTCTCTAAAAAAACCTTTTAAATTTTCATCATACAAAGAATAAGAAGTTAACCAGTTAATGGCTGGAAAATGCCTTTTATAAGCTAAGGTGGCGTCTAAGGCCCAGAAAACTTTAGTTACTCTTAAGGTGTTTTGGGTAACTGGCTCTGATAAGTCGCCTCCTGGGGGTGAAACCGCCCCAACCACTGATAAATAGCCCTTTCGTTGATTATCGCCTAAGCATTCAACCGCTCCCGCTCTTTCGTAAAAAGCAGCTGTTCTTGAGCCAAGATAAGCTGGATAACCTTCATCGCCAGGCATTTCTTCTAACCTACCCGATATTTCTCGCAAGGCCTCTGCCCACCTTGAAGTTGAGTCAGCTAAAATAATAACTGACAGGCCCATATCACGGAAATACTCACCAATCGTTACAGATGTGTAAACCGATGCCTCTCTAGCGGCCACGGGCATATTAGAGGTATTAGCAATAATAACCGTTCGCTCCATTAGGGGCTGGCCTGTTTTAGGGTCTTTAAGCTCGGGAAATTCTGCTAAAACATCAGCTACTTCATTTCCGCGCTCACCGCAAGCCGCATAAATCACAATATCAGCATCGCTCCATTTAGCGATTTGATGCTGAACAACTGTCTTGCCTGAACCGAATGGGCCAGGCACACAACCAGTGCCACCTTTAGCTATGGGGAAAAATGAATCAATCACCCTCTGGCCCGTAATCAGGCCAGTACTGGGTAAGACCTTTTGCTTAATCGGCCGAGGGTTTCGAATAGGCCATTTTTGAAGCATTTGGATTCTATGTTTTTTGCCCTCACTTTCAATAACGGCTATTTCTTCTATAACAGTATAATCACCTTCCTTGGTTAAAGAAACAAGAGTGCCTTCTTTAATGTAAGGGGGTGCCATAATTTTATGTTGTAAAAACTTGGTTTCTCTTACTTCACCTAAAACATCGCCACCGGTAACTTTGGCTCCCTCTTTTTTTAAGGGTTTAAAATGCCATTTTTTCTCTCGGTTTAAAGCCACACTTTCAACCCCTCTTTTGATAAAATCACCTGACTTTTCTTTTAAATCTGGTAAGGGCCTTTGAATCCCATCATAAATATTACCTAAAATACCAGGGCCTAATTCTACCTGTAAGGGCTCACCGGTTAAAGTAACTGGCTCACCTGGGCCAATGCCCGAGGTCTCTTCGTAAACTTGGATATAGATAGTATCACCAACTATTCGAATAACTTCACCTGAAAGGCCTTCATTGCCTAATTTGACAACTTCGTACATTTTAGCCTGACTAGCTCCATTGGCTACAACTAATGGGCCAGCGACTTTAATAATTGTTGCTTTGTTTTGTTCTTGCATGATTTTAATTTTTAATTCTTAATTCTTAATTTTTATTGATTGAAAATTAACTTAAATTTATTTTATCTGTGCCTAAAGCTCTTTCTAAGGTCTCTTTTAAAAAATTGGTTTTTTCAGTAGCAAAAGCGCTTGGCACAACTAAAACAGCGGGCAGGGCTTGTTGAAATAAAAAGTCAAATTGGCTTTTAAACTTTTCAAAGGTCTGTTGCATTAAAAAAATAATCCCAACCTCTTTTTCTTTAATCTTACTTGCCATTGCTTCAATATCTTTTTCTTCTTTAACAAAAAAACTTTCAACCCCTAAGGCCTTAAATCCTAAGATAGATTTTTCTTCACCTACAATGGCTATTGTCATATTTTAAATTGGCAATAATAACGGTTCGATTTCTGAGACAGGAAGACCGACTCTTTTGGAAAATAAAATCAATTTAATATTGTTTAGGGCATTTAACTTTCTTTCAAAAAAACTTAAAACCTTAGCTACCCCGAAGCCAGTTTCGCGTTCTTCTTCTTTAGCCATATTACTTAAAAACCTATTTAGACCAACTTCAAGCAAGGTTTCAGAATGGTCTTTTTCAAAATCTTCTAAAATTAAAGAAATACCATAGGCCTCTAAAAACCTTTGTAAAGACGGCTTTACTTCTCCTTCTTTAAGGTTAGCTATTTTTAACATATCTTCGTGGTCAAAATTACCCCCATAAATAAACTCAATCTTATTTCTTTCTTTTAAAACGGCTTTCAGGTTAGCGATGTCAATCTCAACCCTGACATAACGAGCTAAAAGGGGGTATTTATCGGCATATTTAAGCTTGCTTTCTAAAAATACTTTATCTACTGCCGCCTCTATCGAACTTGAACTTTTATTTCCTTCTAAAGATAGAAGTTCAAGGGCACGGCTGATCATTTCAAAAACAAGGGGTTCTTGAAAATAGTCAGTGTTTTTTTTCTTTAAAAGGCAAACAACTAAATCTTCCAAAGCAGAAAAAGACAGGTTGGCTGTTTTGAAAATAATTTGGTCTTTGGGCGTTTCAAGGTTTTTAGGTAAAAATTGTTCTTTCAAAATCTGCTTTAAATGTAAAACATCAAATTTTAAAAAAAGCAACTTACCCAGCAAGGGCTCTTCGGTTAAAACAACGTTCAATTTTGTTTTTAAGGCATTAAGGTCTGCTTGGGATATTTTTTCTAAGTCGGTTTCTATTTGAAGAAAGGGGGCTAAATCAGTATCAAATAAAACAGCCAGAGCTGATTTTTCATCAGGCGCTTTTAACATCCTTTCTTGATCATTCTTAGATAAGGCCTGTTTTTCCCAGATATTAATAACACTAGTGGCAAATTCAAGCATAAATTATTTTAGCTAAGGCGGGCTCTATTTTTTCTTTTAACTCAGCTGTAATACTAGAAAAACGCAAATCAATTTCAGCTATTTCACCTTGAAAAACAAAACCCTCTTCTTTTAAACTATCCTCTATCTTAATCTTTTCGCTTTTTATCACTTTCTTTAGAAGAGGGGCTGTTTTTTTACCAGCTATGATGCTACCCTCTTTGCCAAGCAAGGGCTGGATCAATCTTTTTAAAAGATTTTCCATTTCTTCTTCAGGTAAAATAATGAGTTTTTCTTGGGCTTTTTGGTAGGCCTCTTTTAAGCCCTCTGCTTTTTTGGCTCCTATCCCAAGATTATATTTAAAAGAAAGCTGTTGAGTTAAGGCAAATAACTCTTTTTGCAAGGACTTTTCTAAGGCATCTTTTTCTTTGGCCTCTTTTTTTGTGGACTTTTCTTTAAAATCCTCCTTTAAACTTAAAAGCCCCTTCTCTTCTTCTTCTAAGATAAGGCCTATTGTTTGGTTTGCTTTTTCTTCAAGCGTTTTCAAAATATTGTTCATAGTTTTTCACTTCATCACTTGTCCACTTAAATTAGCTTAAGTTGATGCCTTGAATTAAAAGAATAGTCGCTAACAAGCCCAACACTGCGTAGGTCTCAACCATAGCTGCCATAATCACACCCTTACCGGCTTCACCCGGTTGCTTAGCTACTATATTCATACCTGAAACAGAAACCCTGCCTTGAAAAATCGCTGAGACCAAACCATTAATGGCGACTGGCAAGCAAGCTAAACAAATAGCCAAGCCAGTTTGCCAAGCTATATTAGGTACTGCACCACCTAAAAGCCCTAACTTAATAATTACCCAAAAACAACCAATAAACCCATAAATGCCTTGGGTTGAAGGCAGGGCCTGTAAAAGAAGAGCCTTACCGAATTTCTCTGGTTCTTCTGAAACAATACCAGTGGCTGCTTGGCCTGATTTGCCAACGCCAATTG
>PFAX01000010.1:7545-7752 GCA_002773495.1 bacterium (Candidatus Gribaldobacteria) CG10_big_fil_rev_8_21_14_0_10_37_21
TCAATTTACAAATTTTCAATTTTCAAACAAGCCCCAATGATTCAATGTTTTAATTTTAAAAATTAATTCATTAAAAAATTGATAATTGATTGATAATTGATAATTGATAATTGAAAATTGATTATTGTATTATTGTATATTTAAGATCTGTTTTAAGGGGCTTGAACCTGCGGCCCCCGCCTTCTAAAAACTTGGGGAAAAACTCAA
>PFAX01000010.1:7792-19490 GCA_002773495.1 bacterium (Candidatus Gribaldobacteria) CG10_big_fil_rev_8_21_14_0_10_37_21
CCTGCCTGAATGAATAAAACTGCCTAAGGCATTAATGCTTAAATTAAATAAATGGCCCCCGATTAAAACTGGGATTACAACTAAAAAACCAACATACGGAATCATTGAGCCAAACAAAAAAGCAATCTGGTTAACAATTAAAGCAATCACGGCTGTGGCTAACCCTAAAGCCATTAACCGAGAATAAGATAGAATGTCAGAAACCGTGCCGATGACTCCTTGCAATAATTTGATAAAACCAACTAAGGGTTTCAAAAATATTTTCTGCCCCCTTGACTCAACATATAAAATCATTAAAGCGCCTACGCCTACTCCTATTAAACCAAATATTTTCAAATTAGCAAGCTTAAAAGATAAAATCAAGGGTACGGCTAAGATATAAGTACCTCCCCAAGCGATGCCGGACAAAAGCATTTCTTTTGACTTGCTCCTTACAGCTGAAATTATTTTAACTACTTGGCTGGTAAAGATCTGCAAATACCCCAAAGAAAAAGCAATCACCATAAAAAGTAAAGTGTCTTCAATCGGGTCAATTAACTTTAAGGGGGTTAAAAATGGTAAATGAAGTTTGGCGGGGGCTTCCCCAAAATAACTGCCAAAAAGTATCCCGACTAAAAAAGTAGCAATCCCTCCATAAAATAAAAGTTTAATTAACTTGTTTTGGGCTAACTCTTTTTTAACTAACATTAAAATGCCCAAAGCCATTGCCATCAAAAGCCCGTAGGCAGCATCGGTAATACAAATACCAAAAAATAAAATAAAGAAAAAAGCTAAATAAGGGGTTGGGTCAATTTCGTTGGCTTTAGGTAGGCCAAAAATTTCAGTTACATACTCAAAGGGTCGAATGGCTTTTGTGTTTTCTAAAACAACCGGTGGGTTTTCATTTTCTTCTAATTTTAAAGTGGTAATTTGAATTTCTTCGGAAAGCTTGGTTATCTGTTTTTCTAAGGCCTCTTTATCCTCCTCTTTTGCCCAAAAAACAAGATAATTAAAAAGGGGCTTTTCAAAGCAGGCCTCTTGGGCTTTTAATTTTGAATGCTCAATGTTCAAAATATCTCTTAAAACTCTATAATCATTGAAAAAAATAGCTTTATTAGCAAGGGCTTTTCCTTGAAACTTAGTTTGCTTAGCTATTTCTTTAAGCTCCGTTTTGAAAAATCTCATTGCCTCTTTGGGCGATTGCTCAAAATTATAAGGCAGGGCTGGCAATTTATTCGTTTGTAAAAAATTTAAAGTTGTGCTTTTTTTTTCTTTTAAACCAAGAAGCAACAACGAAATTTTATTCTGTTCTTGGAGCAAGGGCTTTAAAACAAGATTATTTTCTTTGACAAAATCATGAATCTTCTTTAAAGAGTTAACTTGAGCTCTTACAACAAAAGAAAAAGTTTCTTTGGTGTCTTGGGGGGTTGATTCAAGCCCCTGGAACCACCTTACTTCTTTTAATTCGGCTTCTATTTCTTTAGTTTTAATTTCAAAAAAAGAAATTTGCTTTTCATTTTCAATAATTTCGTCAATTTCTTTTTTAAGCTTTTCTTTATTAAGTAAACTCTTGGCCTTGCTTTCAGACAAAATGGTTTTGCTTTGATTAAACTTGCTTAAAAACGATTGTTTTTTAGCAAAGGGTGCTAAATACCCTAAAACAAAATCGAGCGAAGATAAAAGATACTTGCTTTCTTGTAGGTTTATTTTTACCTCCTCCTTTGGATCCTCAATTTTTTCAACCTCAAAACAGCCAGATTTTTCCAGAATCTTAGCAATGGTTTCTCTGTTTTCTTGAGGGAAAGAAAGTAAAAACTTGTGCGTTCGTTTTAACATAACTCAAGGACTGATTTAACAACAAAGTCAACAGCTTTTTCAAGGTTTCGTTCTTTTTTTTGGTTTAGTTCTTTTAAAGCAAAAGCTAATTTTAAAGTGGCTTCATTTTCGATCTCTTTTCTCTTGGCTTTAAAATTATTTTCAATTAGTTCTTTTTCTTTAATACCTAAAAAAGATTTACTATTTAGCTCTTGCTCCTGGCTTTGTTTTTTAGCTTCAAGTTTGGCTTGGGATTGAGCTTGTGCCTCTTTAATTTTTATTTCTAATTGATTTTCTTTTTCTAAAATTTGTTTTAATTCCATATATAATTAGAAGTTAGTGGCAGGTAGTAATAAAAAAACTACCATAAGTTTACCTTATCAAACTTATAGTAGCTTATACCCTTTAAAATGTCAATTATAAAAGTAAGCTTGCCAAATGACTGGCCTTAAAACCCCTGGACCATATTTTTTATAACTAAAAATCATAAGCCGAAACCAATATAAGTTGCAAGCTTCTCAGGCATACGGGATAAGATGGGCTCTTTAAATCCTGCTTTTTGAGCTTCTTCCCAAACCTCTCTGGCATTTGCACCACTAGCAATAACGGTTTTTTCGTCACTCTTTAAGGCAACCCATAGCCCTTTATATTTTTTATAAATTTTAGTCCAATCAATCATCATATATTTTTAATTTTTGTTAAATTATAACTAATTAACCCCAAAAAAGTCAAGATTAAAGCTATTTTTTAACCCTAATAACCCATAAAGCCGAACCAAGGGTTGTTTTGTCTTGCTTCTCTTTTTGAGGCAAGGTCTTGATATAGTTTCGCATTATTTGTTTTTTCTGTTTAGTCGGTATTCTTTTTAGAGCGTCTGTTAAAATCTTTTTGGTGTAAATATAATCATTTTTCCATTGGCTGGTTCTCAAATCTTTAAATTTTATAATTTTATCTCCAAAAGCTGTATAGCCCTGATTCGTTTTCTCTAAAGTTTCATAATCCTTTAAAGCATTGCTCGGTTTGACTGAGCAGAGCAAATAACTGTCAGCTATAACGACCAAACCGTCATTTTTGACTAAATTTCTCAAGGCCTTAACCGTTGGCTTGGCTTTACCAAAAACATGCGGCGGAGCTGACCACAATAAAACATCACAAATATTTTTCTTTTTTGCCACTTCTCTTATATCCGTAACTCCAAAACTGCACAAACTCCTAACTACTTTCTTTATAGCGAGCTCATTGGCATAGCTAACCCATTCGGGCAGAATGTCATAGCCAAGCACTTTAACGCCATATTTATTAGCTAAAGGAATTGACAAACCACCTTGGCCACAAGGCAAATCAAGCAAAACCATATTTTTGTTCCATTTTAGTTTATCCAATATTTCAGAAACGCCATTCCAGCTAATTATTTGCTTTTTAGGCCTGACATATTTCCACAAAGGCAAAACCGCCTCTTCTGTGTCCATAATTTTCCTTAGGTCGCTTTTTTGTTCTTGAGTATAAGTCATAATTTTGAAACATCTAAAAAGATCCTAAAAAGTCATTACGGGAAATACCCGCTTGATTTAAAATACTCATTAAAGTACCTTTTGGTAAATCTTTAGCATGAAATGGAACAACCACCCTCTTGCCATTTGTGGGGTTGTATAAAATAAAATGGCTTCCTGTTATATAGTCTTTTTGAAAACCAAATTTACTTAAGAACCTTAATAATCTTTTAGGGGAAACAACTGGGAGCTTAGGCATAGGTCAAAGATTTCTTTACATCAATAGAGGCAAAAAAACTCTCCCCATCATTAGGAATGGGTTGCTTGTGTTTTTTTAAACTTATTAAATATCCTTTAATGGCATCTGCTATCATTTCTTTTGCTTCTTGAAGGGTTCTGCCATAAGTAATACACCCAGGCAAACTAGGAGCCATCACTGTAAAGCCACCCTCTTTCTCTGGTCTTAAAACTATATTGTATCTTATTTTTTCCATTGTTAGATTATAACTAATTAACCCCAAAAAAGTCAAGCCAAATACTTCCCTGTAACCGAGGCCTTGCTTTTAATAATATCGCTGACAGGGCCTTCAGCTATTATAGAATTGTTGTTTAATAGCTACATCCAAAAAGAAACATCCCCTTTAGATATATTTATTAGACAATAATCCGAGCGGGTTGAAAGCCAATGGTGCAAAGGAACTCTCCTCGTTGTTTAATGAGTGCCTGCTCTTGTCTATAGTTGATTAAGCAAGCGATGTTCTTAAATCTTTGATGATAATCTTTGAAAGAGTGGCGATAAACCTGACGAAGCAGTTTAAAGTGTTTGCAGTTATTGATTGAATGCTCAACTTTTATTCTAATTTTACTCACCGCTTGATTAAAAAGCTTGTCTCTCTGAGAGAGCTTGCGTTTGCGACTGGCTTTTTTAGGGATAATAGCCATAAAAGCTGGAAAGTCCTTGTTAACCCCCTGATAACCCTTGTCCCAGTAACTTGGCTTGTCTTTTAACCACGATTTACCACAATTGGTTTTCTGAAACACCTTGTAGTCGTGGACGCTCCCAGGGAAAGGCGGGGAGATGTCTTGAATGATGCCCCTCTCTTGGTCAATAATGATTTAAGTTTTTAAGGTGTGTCTCTTTTTCTTGCCAGAGCGATAAAGTTTGTTTTTCTGCTTATCTTTGGGTCTCGGTATTTCCTGTTCAGTGGCATCGCCAATAAAACCCTGTATGTCAGGATAAAGAGAGAGCAATTCGTCTAAGGTGGAAATTGGTCTATTTCTTTCTCTTTTGATTTCAGGCAGTTTTAATCTCTTAGACAGAATAGGTTCAATTTTAGCAATCAAACGAGAGACGCAACCCTTATCAATGTCCGCGAAAAGAAATCCCAACAAATCAAAGGTGAGATAAAGCTTGTAAAATGTTAAAGCCAAAAGAAGTTTGTCGTTGAAGCTTTTTATCTTGTATTTTCTGCCTGCTCCAATCTTTCTTTGTCGGCTTGGTCGACTTAGTCGCTTTTTTTCAGCTTCCAGCCACATTGGCTTGAGCTCCTCAGATAATTTGTTAAAATCTGAGAGGTTTAAGCCCGTGTAGCGAGCGAATAGAGTTGGTCTGCGAGATAATTTGATGTAGTTCATAGCTTTTTGTGGTTACATTACCTCTATTATCTCATTTTTCAACCTAGTAAACAACATTTCTTTACTACCAACCTGCCTACCGGCAGGCAGGACTACTTACTACCTACTAATAAAATAGGGCCGTTTGTTGACGCTACCTCTTTAAAACAAACCCTTCGACTTTTAAGAAAGGTGTTTCCTTTCAGAACTTGTAAAACCTTACTACAAAACCCTGCCTTTACAAGGAACTTAACTTATGCCCAGCTCCTTGTCAGTTAAAAGTTCAAAGTGCAAAGTTAAAAGTTGAAAAAGAAAGCATCTTTAAAAAACAAAAAATCTCACAATACCAAAAAAATATTCGATCTTTAAGAACAATCCTTGAAGGCAAAAGAACAGCTGTTTTAAAAGGGCTAAAAAAAGAAATGCAAATGGCCTCCAAAAAACAAGAGTTTGAAAAAGCCAAAGAGCTAAGAGACAAGGTCTTTGCTTTAGAGAGGGTGTTCGCGAACGCTAAAGTTCTACAAAGGCCTAAAACCCTCGAAGGAGCTAAGCTACTTCGAGGGCAGAGTGGAGGGGTATGATGTTTCGAACATTCAAGGCAAGCAAGCAACTGGTAGCATGGTTGTTTTTAAAAAGGGCTTGCCTAATAAGGCTGAGTATAAAAGGTTTAAAATAAAAACCCTCAAAGAGCCAAACGATGTTGGTATGCTGAAAGAAGTTCTCCAATGTCGCCTTGCTCACACTGAATGGCCAATGCCTCAAGTAATTTTAATTGACGGGGGCAAAGGGCAACTCAATGTTGCCCTTAAACTTAAAACTGAAAATGAAAAACTAAAAACGACAATCAAAAGTTTAAAACTAAAAAAAATAAAATTTACAACCCTAGCAAAGCGTAAAAATACACTCTTTGTTGAGGGGGGAAAAAACCCCCTTCTTTTAAAAGATTTACCCCCTGAAGTTAGCAATTTAATCTTAAGAATCCGCGACGAAGCCCATCGCTTTGCCATCACTTATCATAGGAAACTTAGAAATAAAAACCTCCTAAAATAACAACTCAGCTACCATAAACTTTGACGATCGTCAAAGTTTATGGTAGCTGAGAATTTACTCAACTCTTGGCGAAAAGAAACAGCATCTCAAAGAACTGCTTAAAAGTTTGGTAAAACTCTTGGTTTTCAATAATAACGGCCATAAAGTCCTTGGCCTTGCCTGACATCAAGCCAATTTTACCCTCGTAAATAAAAATAGTTGAAGAGAAGGCAAACTTATCAGGCAAAAATCTGATTTCCCGTAAGCCCTTTTTACCCTCCTTGGCCCTTTTAGCTGTGGCTTTGGTTTTAAAATCAAGCCAACGCAAAAACATGCCTTGCTTTATTCTTTGTTGCGTCCATTTTTCCTCAAACTCTAAATCAACATGTTTGAGCCAACTTTCGTAAGAAGAAATGGCTAACAACTCTTTGGGATTTTCTTTTAAGATATTTTTATAAACAGCTAAATAGCCCTCCTTGCCTTCAAAGAATTTTAGCTTGGGTTTTTCTTTATCACCCGCGTTATAAATTGACTTTAATTCTGGCAGAACTTTTTTTATTTCCGCCAGCCGTTTTTCTGAAATAGCCAGCAATGCCTCTGGGTTTTGGGCTATAAACAATGTTTTTTTGCCTTTTTTGGTTTCAGCTAAAAGGCCCTTTTCTTTTAAGCCCTCTATTGTTGTATAAACGGTTGTCCGTTTAACTTTGGCTTTTTTACCTAACTCCTGCACCGTTGCTTGCCCTAACTCAAGCGAAGCCACATAAACCTTTGCCTCGTTATCGCTTAACCCTAATTGTTTGATTGTTTCTATTGACATATATTTGTTGTCATAAATGATGACATTTTTGATTGGTTTAATTGTAGCAAAAACAAAAGTTCTTGTCAATGGCCAGATAACACAAGGGCTTGCCACTTAAAGCAAAAATGTAAAAATAGTCAAAAATAGTGTCAAGACGCTTGACAAATTATATTTAATATGCTATACTATAATTGTCAAAATAAAAATAAATTAACAGTTCTTTTTAACAGCCATCCTTTGTTATAAAAGGTTTATGGGTTTAGAAGTAAGACAAAAAGGCAAACAAAAACCGCCTTTCGGCGGGTTTTTGCAGGGTTTAACCTAACGCAATTAAAAGTCTTTTTCTTCAAGGCCGGATTGACGCAAAATTGACTTAAATGTGCCGCGAGGAATTTCTTTTTTGTTGTCAGGCACAATGGTTGTCCGAACTTCAAGCCCCATTTTCCGAAATTTTACATGACTTCCACATTGAGAAATCAAAATAAAACCGTGTTTTTGCAAAACTTTAATAATTTGTTTAGACGAAAAAAGCTTAGGCATAAACAAAATTTTGGGCCACTATTTCCGGCTTTTCTATCTTCAACGGAGAATACATTTGCTGGTTGTCATCAAAATAAAGCTCTAGGGCTTCGTGTAAATTAGCCAACGCTTCTTTCTTGTTTTTACCAAAACTCGAAACATCAACGTTTAAGCACTGCACAACAAAATATTTACCCTCTTTCCAAAGAATATTTTTTAAACTTATTTTTTTCATATCTTTATTTGATTGTATTAGACATCCATAAAAAAATCAAGTCCAGTAGCAAACCCTTGCCCCTATTCTTAAGCCCGCAAGCATTGCACTTTCGACCTTTCAGATAAAACTCAAACTATACCTCGCAGAAATAGCATACAAATAACTCTGCGGGCTTTTTATTTGCAAATTAAAATTGACTTTAAGGGAAAATATGCTAAACTTAAAGCAATGAAGAAAAAGACGCTTTTTTGGTCTCTGTTAGCTTCTCTAATTGGGCTTTTGCTGAGTGTTTTGTTTTTGCCCAAGGTTTACATTGACGGAAGCTATTTTAACCAAATTAAAACAGTCCTCTTCGCTGGGATTGTTTTAGGCCTTGTTAACTATTTTTTAAAGCCGGCCTTAAGCTTATTGACAGCCCCTTTAAAAATCTTAACTTTAGGCCTATTTGCTTTAATTTTAGATATTTTAATTCTTTGGGGGGTGGACATTTTATTCCCCTCTTTGCATATCAAGGGCTTAACTTATCTGTTCTTCACTTCTCTAATTATTTGGTTAGCTAACCTTTTAACCCCTAAAAAGAAAAATTAAAAATATGAATAACATTTTAACTATTTTACAAGTTATTGTTTCAGCTATTCTTATCGCTTTAGTTTTATTACAACAAAGAGGTGCTGGCTTAGGGAGTGCTTTTGGGGGCGGGAGTGGTGGTGGCTCTTACTTAAAACGAAGGGGTCTGGAAAAAAACATTGTGACAGGCACTATAATTTCAGCCATTATTTTTGTTCTCTTGGCTATTTTGAACTTAATTTTCTAACTAAGTTAAGTGCCGGTTTTCGGAACTTAACTTAGTTAGGTTCAGGTTCACACACTTTTCCTTATCTTTATGAAAAATCCTTTTTCATCTAAACTTTCTAAATTTTCTTTTAAATTAAGTAAGTTTCCTTCAGGTAAACAATGGAAACATTTTTTTAGTGCTTTAAGCAAAAAAGAAAAAACACTCTTTTTTGCTTTAACTTTAATTGCTCTTGCCTCTTTAAGTTTCCTTAGTTTTAACTTTTACACCTCACATACAATTGCCATTGCGAAAAATGGAGGCACTTTTAGCGAAGGTGTTTTGGGGCAACCTAAGTTTTTAAACCCTCTTTACTTATCCAGCCAAGACATTGACCGAGATATCGTGGAAATTATTTTTTCAGGAATTATGAAGTACGACGAAAACGGAAAGTTAATTAATGACTTAGCAGAAAGTTATGAAATAAAAGACGAGAGCAAAACTTTTGAGTTTGTCTTAAAAAACGCCTTTTGGCACGATGGCACCCCCGTAACTTCCGATGATATCGCCTTTACAGTAGGGCTTATCCAAAACCCAGATTACCAGAGCCCTTTAAGAATAAAATTAACCGGTATTTTAGTTGAACCCCTCTCAAGTAATAAAATTGCTTTTAAATTGCCTAAAACATACCCCGGATTTTTAGAAACTTTAACTTTTAAGGTTTTACCTAAGCACATTTTTAAGGACCTGCCCTACAATGGTTTCCCTTTAACTTTAGCTTCTAAAGAATACTTAGTGGGTTCTGGCCCATTCAAAATAGATAAGATTGAGCAAGATTCTTCTGGGTTTGTTAAAAAGATTACTCTAAACAAAAATAAAGATTATTTTTTAAAAGAGCCCTATTTAGATAAAGTAGAATTTGTTTTCTTTAAAAACGAACGCGACTTATCCTCGGCCTTAAGTATGAAAGATCTTGATGGGGCATCTCTTGCTTCAGGCAAGCTGGGGATTGGCTTAAAAGATTATGCTTTAGGGTTACCTAGATACTTTGCCTTATTTTTTAATTTAAATAAAGAAAATTCATTTCAAGACAAGGGCTTAAGGCAGGCCATTAGCTTAGCCATTAATAAAGCAAAAATTGTTAAAGAGGTTTTCTCTAACAAGGGCCAAGTGGCTGACTCGCCTGCTTTGCCTTTGTTTTTTGGCCTGAACGACTTAGCAGAAAAAAAAGAGTTTAATAAAGAGGAAGCAAGTAAACTCTTTGACCAACTTGACTTTAAAATAAATGAAACAACTGGCAAAAGAGAGGCAACTAAACTAAAAGAACCAATCTTTATCTTTACTAAAGCATTAACCTTAAAAAGCGAAGGCCAAGAAGTAAGCAAACTTCAAGAGTGTTTGGCTAAGTTTCCTGATGTTTACCCGGGTGGCACTATTAGTGGTTACTTTGGCTCACAAACAAGAGTGGCTGTAATAAAGTTTCAAGAAAAATTTAAAGCCGAAATTTTAACCCCAGCTGGCTTAACAAAGGCCACGGGGGATGTTAAACAAATGACTAGAGAAAAACTAAACGAAATTTGTTTCCCCGGGGGAGAAGAAACAACAAGCTTTGAAATAACAATAACAACAAGCGACCAATACCCCTTATTAGATATTGCCGAAAGTATTAAAAATGATTTAGAAGCCCTTAGCTTGAATGTTGAAATAAACGCTGTTTCTTTGAGTGAATTACAAATCAATGTCTTGTCTAAAAGAAACTTCGAGCTTTTGCTCTTTGGTGAGGCCCTGGGTTCAATCCCAGACCCATTCACTTTCTGGCACTCGTCTCAAAAAGATTACCCGGGCTTAAATATAGGCGGCTATGTTTCAAAGCAAGCCGACGAATTTTTAACTAAAGCTAGAGAAGCGCAAACAGAACAAGAAAGAAATAAAAACTTAGAGGCCTTTCAAGAAGTAGTTGCCAAGGATTTGCCCGCTATATTTTTAGTTAGGCCTGACTATATTTACACCCTATCTTCTAATTTAAAAGGTTTTGCTATGCAAAAAATAACTGAACCCTCAAAAAGATTTTCCACCATAGAAAACTGGTACAAAAAAACAAAAAGGGTTTGGAGATAAATAAAAAAGTTTAAACTATTACTAACCCGATAAAATGAAACCTTGACTTCTTGTTTTATCGGGTTAAAATAGAAATGTATGATAAAAAGAACCCTTTTCAATGAACTAAAAAACCATCTCAACAAAAAAGAAATTACTTTTATTGTTGGCGCCAGGCAAGCTGGTAAAACCACCTTAATGGTTTTGCTTCGTGATTTTCTTGAAAAGCAAGGAGAAAAAACCGTCTCTTTAAACCTTGACATTGAAAGAGACAAACAATTTTTCGTTTCCCAAGAAATATTGATAAAAAAAATAGAATTGGAAATCGGCAAAAGCAAGGGTTATATTTTTCTTGATGAAATCCAAAGAAAAGAAAATGCTGGGCTTTTTCTAAAAGGTATTTATGATATGAATCTGCCTTATAAGTTTATTGTTTCTGGCTCGGGCAGTTTGGAGTTAAAAGAAAAAATCCACGAATCATTAGCTGGCAGAAAAATAATGTTTGAACTCCAAACTTTGTCTTTTAACGAATTCGCGAACTTTAAAACAAATTATCAGTACGAAAATAATTTACCTGATTTTTTTACCATTGACCAAATACAAACAGAACAACTACTCGCAGAATATCTTAATTGCGGTGGCTACCCAAAAGTAATTTTAGATGATCAGTTGTCGGAAAAAAAGAAAACTATTGAGGAAATATACCGCGCCTATTTAGAACGGGATATTTCTTACTTGCTGGGCGTTCAGAAAACAGAAGTATTCACAAACTTAGTTAAAATAATCGCTTCTCAAATTGGCGGATTAGTAAATTTTACTGAACTGTCATCTACTTTGAGAATCTCTGCTAAAACAATAAAAAATTATCTTTGGTATCTTGAAAAAACTTTTGTCTTAAAAAGAGTCGACCCTTTTTTCAGAAATATCAGAAAAGAAATCAGCAAGGCACCTGTTTATTATTTTAATGATTTGGGCTTGAAGAACTACGCGCTAAATGAGTTTGGCAATGCTCTAAATTTTCAAAATGCCGGTTTTTTATTTGAAAATTTTGTCTACAAACTTATCCAAGAACAAACACAAGACAGTTCCGCTAAAATTAATTTTTGGCGCACTACCGACAAAGCCGAAGTTGACTTTGTTTTGAATTTCGGCAAAGAAATTGTCCCTATTGAAGCAAAATATTCTCACCTGAAAGAGCCAACCTTAACTCGCTCTTTAAGAGGCTTTATTGAAAAATATCGACCGAAAAGGGTGTTCGTTGTTAATTTATCGCTTAACCAAAAAATAAAAATAGACGGCTCAGAAATCAACTTTACGCCTTTTTATCTCTTAAAAACTTAACCTGTATTAAAAACTATGAAACAAAT
>PFAX01000010.1:19525-20438 GCA_002773495.1 bacterium (Candidatus Gribaldobacteria) CG10_big_fil_rev_8_21_14_0_10_37_21
CATAAGGGGCGATTTTGAGAATATTGTTATCTGCGGGTTAGGCGGGTCAGCTATGCCCGGAATTTTGTTGCAAGACGCTTTTAGCGAGGATTTAAAAATACCGGTTTTTATTCATCGTTCGTATGCTTTGCCCGCAGTAGCTTTAGCGAAAGTGGGGCTTGCCTCAAAAAGTTTAATTGTTTGCATCTCGTTTTCTGGCAATACCGAAGAGACATTATCGTCTTATAAGGAAGCAGAAGAAAAAGGTTTTTCAGTAATAGCTTTAACAACTGGCGGAAAATTGGCTGAAATGGCACAACAAAACTCACTCCCCTATTGCCTTATCCCGAATGACTGCTTACAACCAAGGTTTGGCACTGGTTACTTGTTTTCAGCTTTAATAAAAATACTAATCAATTCAGGATTACTAGATCAAAAAGTAGAAAACAAAATACTTTCTTTAAAAGAAAGCTTAAGGCCAGCAACCTTTGAAAAAAAAGGACAAGAGTTAGCTAAGAAACTAATGGGTAAAACGCCAGTTGTTTATAGCTCTAATAACTACAAGTCAATTGCCCGCATTAGCAAGATAAAGTTTAACGAAAACAGCAAGATAATGGCTTTTTGGAATTATTTTCCCGAGCTAAACCACAATGAAATGGCGGGCTTTACAAAAGCAAAAAGCAAAAAGCAAAAGGCGAATAGCTTTTATGCAATTATCTTAAAAGATACAACGGAAAACCCAAAAATAATAAAGCGGATGGAGCTAACGGCTGAGTTAATCAAAGAAGCTGGCGCTGATGTAGAAATTATAGAAATGCCTGGCAAAACGCGGCTGGAAAAGATGTTTAATACCTTGCTTATTTTTGACTGGACCTCTTATTATTTAGCCCTTGCCTTGGGCGTTGACCCAATCTCAGTGCCCATAGTTGAGGAC
>PFAX01000010.1:20456-22635 GCA_002773495.1 bacterium (Candidatus Gribaldobacteria) CG10_big_fil_rev_8_21_14_0_10_37_21
GCCCTCTGATCAAAAGAAAATTTAACTCGATAATCACCAACCCTTAAACGAAAATTCTCTTGATTCGTGCCTTTAAGTTTAATAATGTTGCGGTGAAAAAGGGGGTGTTCTAAGGGTTCCAGCTCTCCAATCTTATTGATTATTTGAAAACGAAAAAGTTGAGGTATTTTCAAAAGCTCTTTAGATGCTTTTGGATGAAAAACTACCTTTAGCATAAATTAGTTTACATCATCGGCTAATTTCTTGACCTTAGAAAGCTCTACCCAAGAATCTTTCTGATTGCCATCTTTAACTAAAAAATCACTCTCTGCAATAGAGCTTTTTGTTGACAACTCAACAAAATCGATTATATCCTCTAACATTTTTTGTGAAAACAATTCAGCTGGGGCTAAAATTCCACGGATATGTTTGTTGTTAACAATTGTAAAAGGTAATGTTTTGTTCATATGCTTTATCTTAAATGATTTCTCTATTCTTGTCAAAGGCCCAGGTGGCGGAATTGGTATACGCGTACGCTTCAGAAGCGTATGCTTCACAGCTTGGGAGTTCAAATCTCCCCCTGGGCACACACTTTAATTAATAAAATTTTAAAATGAAAAATAAAAACCGATAAAATAATTACTTTTGATGAACTAAACAAAATAATAACACTGTATAAATCAAAAACCCCCAACGCTTAAGCACCGAATGGTTACGGCGGTGTTGCGTCGAAAGGGTTTCTTAATGCTATTATATCAAATTAAAAAAATATGTCAATATGCGATAGAACGACCAAAAAAGAAATTAGCATAATCGGCGCGGGGCTATCGGGCTTAACAGCTGGCATTGCTTTAGCTAAAGCCGGATATAAAGTTAAAATTTTTGAAAAAAATGATATCGTTGGCAAAAGGTTTCACAATGACTATCAAGGCCTTGAAAATTGGATGTATAAAAAAGACGGCATTGAATATTTAAAGGAAATGGGCCTTGAGTTAAATTTTCCTTATTATCCAGTAAACGAACTAAATATTATCGGCCTCGACGGCACAGCAAAAAATATAAAATTTGCTAAAAATATTTTTTATTTAGTTAAACGAGGTGTTGGCCAAGACACATTAGACCAAGGGCTTTTTCACCAAGCCATCGCCAATGGCGTTGAAATTATTTTTAACTCTCCAAAAAACCACCTTAATTTTGGCGAAATAATCGCTCAAGGATATTTCCCCGATAAATTTACCGACGCTTTAGCTTATGGCTACACATTTCCCCTTAATAAACCAAACCAGGCCTGGGTTATTGTTAACGATAAAATAGCACCTGATGGCTACAACTACTGCCTAATTGCTAATGGCTGGGCAACCCTAACAATCTGTATCTTTAAAAACTATACAAAAAGCCAGGAATATTTAAAAAAAACCCTTGAAACTTTTGAAAAACAGATTGGCTTTAAAGTAACTAAAGCTGAAAACTTTGGGGGAACAATTAATAGCTTTTTTATGAAAAAAGCGAGCTTTAATGGGCGATTGTATGTAGGCGAAGCTGCTGGGTTTATTGACGGAATGTGGGGATTTGGAATGAAATTCGCCATAATGTCTGGCTACTTAGCCGCTAAAAGCATTATTGACCACACTAATTATGAAAAACTCTTAAAAAAAGAATTATACCCAAAAATCAAAGCGTCTTTGGTTAATCGTTGGTTTTATAAAATCTTGGGTCAAAGAAGCTATAAGTTTATTATAAAAAGAATGGATAACCCCTCAAGCTTTTTAGCAACACTCCATAAAATAAGCAGTTATTCTTGGTTTCATAAATTAGCCCTGCCGTTTGCTTGGTTATCGTTAAGAAAAAATTTTAAAGATAGACGTTTCAAAAAATAAAATAATAAATAAGTTTAGTTAAAAATATAAAATATGCAAATACAACAAAAGGAAGAGGGCTCTCGGCCCTCACAACAAAGAACACAGAGCAAGAGCGGTCCCCGAAGCCAAGGTCAAAATAAAGGCAAAAGTTTTACTTTTAAAAAGAAAGTAAAAACGGGGATTTCTTCTTCAAGCGAAAATGTTATTAAAATAGCCCCTTTGGGGGGCATGGGCGAAGTGGGCAGGAATATGATGCTTTTAGAATACAAAGCCAAGATTTTAATTATTGACGCGGGGCTCCGTATGCCAGAAGAGTCAATGCCCGGCATCGATTATATCAT
>PFAX01000042.1 GCA_002773495.1 bacterium (Candidatus Gribaldobacteria) CG10_big_fil_rev_8_21_14_0_10_37_21
CCTTGCCTCATTTTAGAAGATTATTTTTTGTCTTTTAAATCTATTTTTAATGCTCAAAAATCACAAAATGTATTGACACATTACCCAGTAAGTCGGCGGGACGCTTCTTTCTTTTTCAAAAAGTGATATAATAAAAGATAATTAAACTTTTATGGCAAAAAAATATAAATATAAAATAGTTGTTTCAGGGGCAGCTGAATTAGGGCTTTGTTGCCCTAATATCAAGGACTTAGCTGAAGAAATAGGTCGTGAGATTGTTCGCCAAGGTTGCATTTTGCTTCAAGGGGCAACTACGGGGGCCCCTTTCTTCGCAGCTAAGGGTTGTAAAGAAGAAAACGGGGTTTCAATTGGTTTTTCACCGGCCAGCTCTGAAAAAGAGCATTTAAAGACCTATCAATTACCAACTGAATATTGTGATTTAATTGTTTATACTGGTTTTGATTATGTGGGCAGAAACCTTATTCTAACTAAAGCGGCAGATGGGGTGATAATTTTATGCGGGAGAACAGGCACCTTAAACGAGTTCACGATTGCTTTTGAAACCAGAACGCCCACAGGTGTTTTAAGGGGTTCTGGAGGCACAGCGGATTTAATTGAACAGATTTTAGCTCGCGGATATAGGCCAAAAACAAAAATTGTTTTTGATGCTGATCCCAAGAAGCTAGTTGAAAAGCTTATTAAATTAATTAGCCAAGAAAAAGGTCGAAGGAATAAAAAATAAATTTAATTGCTATGGCTCTAATAAAATCAAAAGGCAAAAAGCAAAAAACTAATAGCACGGGCGAAAAGAAAACAACATTAAAGAAAATAGCCAAGAGTACCCCTGTAAAAAGTAAGGTTAAAAAAGAGAAGGTTGTTCTTAAGAAAGAGAAACCCATTGCTAAGGTTTTGCATTACTATGATAAAATTAAGGTGGCGGTTTTGAAACTTTTTTCTGAGCTCAAGGTAGGTGATGAGATTAGAATAGTGGGTGGGGAAAATACAGATTTTCAGCAAAAGGTTGACTCAATGCAAATTGACCATAAGCCCTTAAAAAAAGCTAAAAAAGGTCAAGAAGTAGGGTTAAAAATTAAAAAACAAGTCAGAGAGGGTTACAAGGTTTTCAAAGTTTAAAACAATGGATAAATCATTTTTTTTGGCCTCAGCTTCTTTAACAGGGGCTATTATCGGGGCTGGTGTTTTTGCTATCCCCTTTGTTATAGCTCAAGCTGGCGTTTTAACTACTTTAGCTTATTTTTTAGTCTTAGGCCTTATTGCTTTAAGTTTGCATTTTTTCCTGGCTGACATAGTTATTTTTACTAAAAGCAAACACCGCTTAGCTGGCTATGCTGAAAAATATTTAGGCAAAACAGGCAAAATTATAACCACCGTAGCTACCCTCTTAGGTTCTTTGGGGGCATTGTTGGTTTATTTGATTTTAAGCGGAAAGTTTTTGAGCCTGCTTTTGCCTATTTCTGCCTTACAAGCAACATTTGTTTCTTGGGCTTTGTTTTCTCTTTTTTTGTTTTTTGGGGTAAAGCTTGTTTCAATTTTAAATTTTTGGGCAGAGGCCTTGTTATTTTTGGTAGTTTTGGTCATATTTAGTTTTGCTCTGCCCGAGGTTTCTTTAGCTAATTTTGTTTTAACAGATAAGGCCTTTTTATTTTTGCCTTTTGGGGTTTTACTTTTTAGTTTGGTTGGTTGGTCAGCCATCCCGGAAGCAGCTGAGATGCTCAAAGACAAAAAGCAACTTAAAAAGGCAGTCCTTATTTCTTTTTTAATCTCAATTTGTTTTTATATTGCCTTTGGGCTTGTGATTTCCGGGGTTTCAGGTAAATTAACAACAGAGGAGGCCTTCTCTGGCTTGGCTTTGTTTTTGGGCAAAAAGATAATTTTTTTAGCCGCTCTTTTTGGGCTTTTTAACATTCTTGACTCTTTTTTAATTGTCGCCCTTTATCTTAAGAACACCCTAAAACTTGATTGGAAGGTACCGGCGCTTTTATCTTTCCTGATTGTTTCTTTAACCCCCTTAGCTTTATTTTTGTCTGGGGTTAATAGTTTTATCGGGGTTATAGCTGTTGTTGGCGTTTTAACTGGTTTGGTTGAAGGAATTATAATTTGTTTAATTTATCAAAAAACACTTTTTAAAACTTTTTCTAAAAGAAAGGCCTCTTTTGTTAAAGCGCTTTTAATTTTTATTCCGCTCATCCTCTTTTTAGGGTTTTTAGCTGAGGTTTCAAAATACATTTTTTAAAGCAAGCTTTAAGATATGCAAATAAAAGAAAAAAATAACCTTGTAATTTTAAGAATGTTCCCCAAAGAAAATGTTTTTGAGAGTTTGGCTAGGGCCTTAAAAGAATGTAAGGTTAAAACAGCTGTTTTTGTTTCTGGAATTGGGCAGTTGAAAAATGTTCGTTTGGGTTACTTTAAAGAAAAAGGTGATTATCAAGAGCAAGTTTTTGATAAGCCCCTAGAGCTTTTGTCTTTGAATGGCTTTGTCTCTTTAAATCAAGAACAAAACAATTACGATTTTCATTTGCATGCCACCTTAAGTGATATTGAAAAGAGGGCTGTGGGAGGCCACCTAATTTCGGCTGCTGTTTCTGTTACTTTAGAGGTTGCTTTTTTAAAAACAGATATTGCCATTGAAAGAAAAGTTGAGGAAAAAACTGGCTTAAAAGGGATGTTTTTAAACTAAAAATTTATGACAAGCAAAGAAGTTATAAAGATTATTAAAGATGGCGGAGTAGGTGTCTTGCCAACTGACACTTTGTATGGTTTGGTGGCTAGTGTTTTTTCAAAAGAAGGGGTTAAAAAGGTTTATCAAATAAAAAAAAGAAACTCTAAAAAGCCCTGTATTATTTTAATTCATTCTTTAGACGATTTAGATATTTTTGGAGTTAAGCTAACCAAAAACCAAGAAACATTTTTAAAAACAATTTGGCCCGGTAAAATTAGTGTTATTTTAGAGGTAGGACAAGGTAGGACAGAGATAGGACAAAATGTAGGACATAGAATAGAAGATAGGACATTAGGTAGGACATTTAAAATGTCCTACCTCAAACCATTAAATAATACCTTGGCTTTTAGAATGCCCAAACCAAGTCCGCCAAGAAGCTTACTTAAAGAAACAGGGCCCTTAATAGCACCAAGTTGTAACCCAAAAGGCGAAAGCCCAGCTGAAACTATTGGGCAGGCCAAAAATTATTTTACCTCAAAAGTTGACTTTTATTTTAATAAGGGTAAACTAAAAAGTAGTCCTTCAACCATAGTTGCTTTTAAGGGAGAAAATGTTGTTGTCTTAAGGCAGGGACAATTTAAAATCAGAACTTAAAATGGTAGAAAAAAGCATAAAAAATAATAAAATTAAAAAAGGGCAGTTTTTAGTTTCTATTACAACAACCAAAGGGGCTGACTGGGAAGCAAGAATTAAAGAAATTGATAAGTTAAAAATTAAAAAGCTAGCCTTATTTGTTACTTGTGTTAACGAGAAAGAAAGAAAAAAGCTTTATCAAGCGCTTGAAAAGACATCCTTAAAAGAAATTCCTTTTTGTCATATCAGAAGCGATATGCCCTTTTGTGAGCTTGACTATTTAACAAAAAGATGGCAAACAAAGGTTTTTAATTTGCACACTAGAAAAGAATTTGCTTTTAAATACGCTTATGATAATTCAAAATATAAAGATAAAATCTATATTGAAAATGTTTATTTTGGCTTGCCTGAAGATGAAGTAAAAAGGTTCGCTGGTATTTGCCTTGATTTTTCCCACTTAGAAAATGATCGCTTAATTAGGCCCGAAGTTTTTAAAGAAAGTTTAAAAATGCTTGAAAAATATAAGATTGGTTGCAATCATATCAGCGGTATTTTTGCAACAGCTCAGGAAATTATTGAGCATAGCGGAGTTATTAGATACGACAAACATTTTTTTACTAATTTCAAGGACTTTAACTACTTAAAAAAGTATCCTTTAAAATATTTTTCTAAATATTGTGCTTTAGAAGTAGAAAACCCTTTAAAAGACCAGTTAAAAGCCATTGACTACATCGTAAAACAAATCAAAAATCAAAAATCAAAGATTAAAGATTAGGAAGAAGGCATTTTGTAGTTTTTAAATTTTAATTTGTCATTTTGATTTTTGGTTTCTGATTTTTAATTTATTTTATGCATTTTGTCGCTGATTTGCACTTACACTCAAAGTATTCTAGAGCCACTTCAAGCAGGATGAACTTAGAAGAAATGGATAGGGTGGCCTCGCAAAAAGGGGTTCAGGTTTTAAGTTCAGCTGACTTTACTCACCCCAAGTGGTTTAAAGAGTTAAAAGAAAAGCTTGTCCCAAAAGAACAAGGGTTTTTTTGCTTAAAGGGTAAGAACTATGGGACAAGGTTTCTCTTATCAACTGAAATAAGCTGTATTTATTCTAAAAAAGGTAAGGTCAGGAAAATCCACTTACTTATTTTTGCCCCTTCTTTTGAGGCAGTTGAGAAAATCAATCAAAAGCTTTCAAAAATTGGCAACCTATCAGCGGATGGTCGACCTATTTTAGGGTTAGATGCCAGAGATCTTTTAAAAATAGTCCTTGATGTTTCTCTTGATTGTCTTCTTATTCCTTGCCATATCTGGACCCCTTGGTTCGCTTTGTTTGGCTCAAAGTCGGGCTTTGACAGAATTGAAGATTGTTTTGAGGATTTAACCCCGCATATTGTTGCTTTAGAAACAGGGCTTTCCTCTGACATTGAAATGAACAGATGTTTGTCCGCCCTTGATAAGTTTGCTTTAGTTAGCAATTCCGATGCTCATAGTCCAGAAAAAATAGGCCGTGAAGCTAATGTTTTTGAAACCGAACTAAGCTACCAAGGCATCGTTTTGGCTTTAAAAGAAAATACTAAAGAGAAGTTCCCCTTAACTTTAGAGTTTTTCCCCCAAGAGGGTAAATATCATTTTGACGGGCATAGCGCTTGTAAAATAGTTTTGAGCCCAGAACAAACTAAGAAGAATCAAGGCCTTTGCCCTGTTTGCAAAAAGCCCTTAGTGATTGGCGTTTCTTATCGGGTTAATGCCTTAGCTGACAGAAAAGAGCCCCTTCTCTTAAAAAATAAGCCCAGTTTTAAGCACCTGATTCCTTTAAGAGAAATAATTTCTGAAATTTTAGAAACAGGGGTTGCTTCGAAAAAAGTAGAATCTTTTTACCAAGAAATGCTCCAAAAGCTAGGGCCTGAATTAAATATTTTAATGGATTTACCAATAGAAGAGATTAAAAAAGGGGCTGGCTCGCTTATAGCAATAGCCATTGAAAGAATGAGGCAGGGCAAAGTTTTCATTCAGGAGGGTTATGACGGGGTTTATGGGGTAATTCGGGTATTTTCCCAAGTAGAGAGAAAAAACCTCTTAAAACGCCAGCCAAAGCTATTTTAAAGGGTTTTTTAAGGGGTGTTGAAAACTTTAGTTGACAATGTTTTTTAAATGAGTATGCTTGATAAAAGCAATATGCAAGAAGAAAAATTTTATTTAACAAAAGAAGGGCAGAGAAGCTTGCAAGAAGAATATAAAAAGTTGCTTGCTTTAAGAAGAGAAAAATTACAAGAAGAGGCCCCTTCAGCCATTCATTCCGAAGAATTAGAAGCAGAGTTTGTTGCCTTTAAAGAAAATAAAGAATTATTAGAGCAACGGGTTGAAGATTTAGAATATATTTTAAAAAACGCTATCTTAATTAAAAAGCCAAGCAAGGGCGAAAAAGATAAGATTGGGCTTGGTTCTGTTGTTCGGTTAACATCTTTGGGCAAAGAAGGTGATTATCAGATTGTCGGAACCGTTGAGGCCAATCCTGATTCTGGTAAAATTAGCAACGAATCACCTATTGGCAGGGCTTTGCTTGGCAAGAAGCCAGGCGATGAAGTTAGGGTGCCACCGAACCAAGTTTATAAAATTATAAAAGTTAACTATTAAAAAACAGAAAGAGCAGACCTCCCCTCTGCCCTTTCTGTTTTTCTTTTTTTCTGCTAAAATAGTTTATGAGTAAGTTTATAAAATTTGGGCTGTCATTTTTTATCGGTTTGACAGTTTTTTTTATTGTGTTAGCAAAAATTGGCACAAACAGCACAAGCCAGGCCCTCAGCTTGTTTTTTAGTTTGCAGGGGTTAGTAATGTTAGTGCTAACAGCTTTACTTATTTGGGTAAGCACAATTAAATGGAAGCTTATTTTAAAACATCAAGGCGAGCGTTTTTCCACAAAACAATTAGCACCCTTTATTTTGATTGGTGTTGCTATGAGTTATTTTACCCCTTTCGCTATTTTTGGCGGGGAAATTTTTCGAGTTTATTTTTTTAAAAAGAAATACCCTAATTTAAAAATAGAAAAAGCCATCGCTTCAGTGGCGACTGATCGAATTTTAGAAGTTACTGCTTTTTTTACTTTTTTAATTATTGGTTTGCTTGTTTTTTGGCTTTTTGGGCCTGTTTTTACTTCAGCCCTTGGTTTGGTTGCCCTTGCTTTTGCTGGTTTTTTCTTAACCTTGCTTTTGGTTTTTTATTTTAGTAATTGGCGCAAGAAAAGCGTTTTGGAGTGGTTTATGAAAAAACTTGCTTTAAAAAAATATTTATTAGGAGACAAAAACGGAGAAATGGCCCTAGAAACCGAACAAGAGGTTTTTCGTTTCTTTTCGCTTAAAAACAAGGTTTTTTGGCAGGGCTTGGGCTTGGCCTTCTTAGAATATTTTGGTTTTTTTGTTAGAGCTGTTATTTTGGTTTTCTTTATCACGGGCAGCTTTGAAATAGTAAAATCACTGGCTGTTTATGGCTTTACTAACTTGGCCTCTTTAACCCCTCTGCCAGCCGCTTTAGGGGCCTTGGAGTTAAGCCAAGGGTTTGCTTTCAGTGTGCTTGGCTTTGGCTTTAACAAGGGGGCTGTTTTCAGTATGGTTTGGCGGGCAACTGATTTATTTTTCTGCTTTTTGGGCCTTTTCTTTTTTGTTAAGCATGGGGCTGAAGCCGCCCAAGACAAATTGCTTAATGTTTTTGGTAAACAAGGTGTTTAATTTTCCACAGCTTGACACTTGCTATTGTCTTGTTTTCTGTTAGAATAAAAGAAAGCTTAAAAAGCTTTTAACAAAAGGTTAACTTTTTAAAACCTTTTTAATAAATATAAAGGTCGTTTGCTAAAAGGTTTTTAGTTAA
>PFAX01000005.1 GCA_002773495.1 bacterium (Candidatus Gribaldobacteria) CG10_big_fil_rev_8_21_14_0_10_37_21
TTGATATATGTTCGCCACACTCGTCTGACACCCCCATAATCTTTACTAAACATTTAATTATGAAAATACTCTTTTTATATGATTTTCCTTTGTGGGGCAGTGGCTCCGGTATTTACTTACGAAGTTTAGTCCAAGAGTTAACTAAACTCAATCATAAAGTAGGTATTATTGCTCCTGATAATAGGAGATTTTTAGAGGATAAAATTAAGCAATACCAAGTTAAAACGCCTCAAATCCCTGTATTTATTGGCCACCCCGAATTAAAAGGGGCGAAACGTTATTCAGAACTTTCTTCAAGGGAAATTACGGAAATTTATAAATCATTTTTAGACACAACCCTAGACGCTGTTCATAATTTTGAGCCAGATATCATTCATGTCCATCACCTCTCAATTATTTCTTGGGTGGCGCGTTATTTATACGCTTTAAAGGGTATTAAATATATCATCACTACCCATGGCAGTTGCTTAAGTAACTTAAAAAATAATCGCAAGTATTTACCCTTATCAGATGATGCGGTTAGAAACGCTAGGGCCATTACCACAGTTTCAGGTAATACTAGAAGCCATTTTTTGAAAATGTTTGGCCGCCATTATGCTAAAAACTTTCATGTAATTGCTGGCGGGGTTGATCTTAAACTCTTTAACAAAAAACCTGACTTAGAAAAAATAAACAAGAAGTATAAGTTAGAAGGCAAAAAAATTGTCTTGTTTTGTGGTCGTTTAACTTCAGAAAAAGGTGCTAAATATTTAATCACATCCGCTAAAAATATTCAAGGCGAAGTAGTAATCGTTGGCGAAGGCCCTGAAAGAAAATTTTTAGAAGACACAATTCAACAAAAAAAAATAACTAATGTCCATTTAATTGGCTATATGCCTCACGAAGATATTATTGATTTTTATTTCAGAGCCGATGTTTTTGTGGCTCCCTCGGTTGTTGAAGAGGCCTTGGGCTTATCAATTTTAGAAGCGATGGCTGCTAAAACCCCAGTCATAGCCACAAGAAAGGGGGGCATCCCGCTTTTAGTTAAACATAACCAAAACGGCTTATTTGTGCGCCCTCGCAACTCTCAGGCAATTGCTGACGCTTGCAATAAACTTTTAGCTAACGATGAACTAAGGCATAAACTAGCCGAACAAGCCAGAAAAACAATTGAAGAAAAGTTTAGCTGGAAAACTATTGGCGAACAATTCGATAAACTTTATCATCGCTACGGCAATGGCAACGGTAAGCACAACAACCCCCTGAAAAAAGGGCTTCTCCCTAAAAGCTTAAACTCTCACAGGACCGACTCGTGGGAGTTTTGTTTTATAAGAGTGTTTATGATACAATAATACAATATGAAAATACTAATGTTGGCCCCCTTAGAAAGGGCAGTAAATGAAAACCAAACAGCGGCTCGGCCACGGCTAGTTTTTGATTTATCTGTTGAGCTAATAAAACAAGGGCATCAAGTGGCCCTTGTTGGCACAGCTGATTCTTTTGTTAAGGGGGCAAAAATAATTCCTGCAATTAACAAGGGCTTTTATGAAGTGCAAAATATGCAGGCCTCCCCTACTTCTCTTACTTCAAGCTGGCTATGCTATTTAACTAAACAAGCTAAAATAGCGGAAAAACTCTCTTCTCAATTTGATATTTGCCACTCTCACACCAAGCCAGAGCTTTTGCCTTTAATGGCTAAGTTAGAATGTCCTTTAGTCACAACACTTCACTTAATGCCCGACACCTTACTTAACGAAACACTTTCTCTTTTTAAGGCAAATTTAGTTGTTCCTTCAAAAGCTGTACAGCAAAAAATGAAAACGAGGTCATTGGTAATTTATCATGGTATTGATACAAACCTTTATTCTTTTAAAAGAGAAAAAAGCGATTATCTCTTTTGGTTAGGTAGGGTAAGCATGGCTAAAAACAAACAAGGCAAATTTGCTGATGAAAAGGGCGCTCTTTGGGCGATTAAGTTAGCTAAGGCCACTAAGTCAAAACTAATAATGTCAGGTAATATTGAAAGCAAGGAGGCCTTTGACCAAATCATTAAACCCTCTTTGTCAAACAAAATTAAATGGCTTGGCTGTATTTCTTTTGAACAGCCATTAAAAAAACAAGAAGTGGTTAAACTTTATCAAAAAGCCAAAGCGGTTTTAATCACCAGCCAGTTAGAAGAAACCTTTTGCCTCGTGGCTGTTGAGGCCCAGAGTTGTGGCACGCCTGTAATTGCTTTTGATAAAGGGGCTTTAAAGGAAGTTGTTAAACATAGCAAAACTGGTTTTATTGTTAAGCCCAACGGCTTGCCTGAAATGAAAAACGCTTTAAAGAAAATTGACAGCATTAAGCCCGATGACTGCCAACAATGGGCTAAAGAAAACTTTTCTTTAAACAAAATGGCTGAAAATTACATCCAACTTTATCAAAAAATTTTAGGAGGAAGGAGCCTGGCTCCTTCCTAAAACGACTTGATTTGCTTTCCAAAATTAAAAAAATGACAAAAAACAGAAAATTAAATATAGCCATTATGGGCACGAACATTGCCCCCACTCCCCCGGGGCCTAAAACAATTTACGCCCCCTTATGGATAGCCCATGATTTAGCTATTGGCTTAAAAAAACGAGGGCATTCAGTTACCTTGTTTGCTGCGAGCGACTCAAAAACACCTCTTAAAATTGTTTCAGCTGGTTTGCCTTGTTTTAAAAATAATAAAGAATGGCAAAGGGCCCAAGAAAGATTAAGCGCATACGAAAAAAGAATTATGCAAGGCGAGCACCAGTACACTTGGGCGATTAAATGGAAAGAGGTCTTAAGGGAAAACTATGAGTTATTATTAGCGAGCAAACTCTACCAAATGGCCCAACAAGGCAAATTTGATATAATTCAGTTTCATTCGCCTTTGCGGGTTTTACATTCAGCACCCCTTGTTAAAACGCCAATATTTTTTACTCTGCACGACCCACTTCGCCACCCCTTTGATTCAGGGGCAGTTAAAGCAATTTGTGACTCAATCCCTTATAAAAATGTCAGGTTTGTCAGTATTTCTAATGCCCAAAGAAAGCTCTCCCCTAATTTACCCTATGCTGGAACTTGCTATAACGGCATTAACATTAATAAGTTTAAGTTTAAAAAAGAAAAAGAAGATTACTTTTTATTTGCAGGCAGAATAATCCCCCAAAAGGGCTTGCATATAGCTGTTGAAATTGCTCGTGAAATGGGCTTAAAATTAAAAATAGCTGGGCCAGTGGGTAAAGAACAAAAATCATATTTTAAAAATAAAATAGAACCCCATTTGTCTTCTAAGATTGAGTACTTAGGCACTTTAACCCCCTCACAAATGGTACCACTCTATCAAAAAGCCAAGGGCTTTTTAATGCCAATTTTGTGGTCTGAATCATTTGGCTTGGTAATGGCCGAGGCCATGGCTTGTGGCACACCGGTGATTGGTTTTAATAAAGGTTCAGTTGCTGAAGTTGTTAAACATTGCAAAACTGGCTTTGTTGTTAAAACAAAAAGAGAAATGAAACAAGCGATTGAGCGAATTGGACAGATCAAGCCCGAGGACTGCCGTGCTTGGGTTGAGCAAAACTTTACAATTGACAAAATGGTTACCTCTTACGAAAAGCTTTATTTAAAATACGTTTCCTAAAAATCACCAAAAACTTTGACGATCGTCAAGATTTATGGTAATTTAATGTAATTTAATTTTTCAATGTTTATCAAAGATATCGACAATAAAATAGCCCAAACTCTGAAAACCCTCAATTTAAGGCCAAAACTTGACTTAAGAAAATTCAAGGCACAAGATAAAAGATTTTACACAACGCCTTGTTTGGATAAACAAGGTAAAAAAGTTCTTTTTAAGGCCTTAATAAGCGCTAAGAAAGAAGATGTTTTGCGCTTAAAAAAAGAAATCTCTCTTTTAGAGGCCTTTGGTAAAATGTCTTTGGGTGAAAAAATTGGGGCTTTAAAGATAATAAAAGCAAACTTAAACTACCCTCAATGGGTTTTAAGGGATTATGTAGAAGGTAAAATCATTGGCCACCATTTTGACCTTTACAACGAAAAACCAATAATTAGAAAACAAATAACTGACAACTTAATTGTTTTACAGAAAGTCAAAACAACTAACTTCCCCCTAAAAAAGAAAACAGCCAGTGACTATTTAAAAAAAATTAACGAGTTCGCTAAAGAAAAAATTGTTCAAAAAGAAGCTAAAGAAGAAATCATAATTTTAAATCAACTTTTTTTAAAAAATAAAAAACTTTTAAATAAAAGCAATAATGTTTTGTGCCACGGCGACTTCACAATGGCCAACTTTTTCACTAATAAAAATAAGCTTTACTTAACTGACTGGGAATTAGCTTGCTTGGGCAATATAGCCAGCGATATTGCCAGAATCTGGATCCAAACCTTCAGATACCCCTCTTGGCGAGAAGCACTTATTGGCGACCTTTTAAAGAAACTCAAAACTCAAAAAAAACAATACCTTTTTAAAGAACCTTTCTGCTTTGAAGTAGCCTATCAGGCCTTTGTTGAATTATCGTGCAATTTATTAGCTAAACACGATAACCTCCCCTTGCAAACCTCAATGCGAACTACCCTCCGCAATCCTTTAAAAAATATCGAATAACCTTACAATCGTAAAATTATTAATAAGTTCACGATAGTGAACTTATTCAACCACCTCAACAAAGCCCCCTTAATTTAAAAAGGATTTTGTTTTATAAGGGGGGTTGTGATATAATTATCAAATAAAAGCGAAAGTAAAAAACATATTTAATATGAAAAAATTAAAAATAGCACAAGTCGCCCCTTTATGGTTTGCCGTGCCACCCAAAAAGTATGGGGGAACCGAAAGAATCGTTTCTTTTTTAACCGAGGGTTTCCACGAAAAAGGTCATGATGTTACCTTGTTTGCTTCGGGTGACTCTAAAACAAAAGCTAAATTAGTCCCGTTTGTAAAAAAAGGGCTAATGGAAATGGGTATGCAATGGGGGCATTACTGGTGGAACTTGTTACATTATTCAGATGTTTTCCAAAAAGCAAATCAGTTTGATATTATCCATTGCCACTGGGAAATGATGGGGACATATTTTCAAAGGTTTGTTAAGACCCCAGTAATTCATACCCTCCACAATACCCCAACCGACAAAAATCCATTTTGGAAGGTCTACGATTATTTTAAAAATGACGCTAACTTGGCCTATATTTCTAAGTCAGAAAAAAATAAAGCTAAGGTTAAAGTAAAAAATAGTTTTGTGGTTTATAATGGCATGGACATGGACCCATTTTATTTCAACCCAACCCCCAAAGATTATTTTGTTTGGGTAGCAAGAGTGTCGCCCGAAAAAGGCATTGAAACAGCGATTAAAATAGCTAAAAAAGCTGGGGTAAAACTATTAATGGCTGGGCAAATTCAACCTCAAAGAGAAAAATACTTTAAAGAAAAAATAAAGCCCCACTTAAATAAAAACATTCGCTTTTTAGGCGAACTTACTTTAAAAGAATTAGTTGACTTGTATGCCGGGGCTAAGGCCCTTTTATACCCGATTGACTGGGAAGAACCCTTTGGCTTAGTAATGACAGAGGCGATGGCTTGTGGCACGCCTGTGATTGCCTACAACAGAGGTTCAGTGCCTGAAATAGTTATTCATGGTAAAACTGGCTTTGTAGTTAAAGATGTCAGAGAAGCAATTGCCGCTGTAAAAAAGATTGACCAAATCAAAAGAGAGGATTGTAGAGAGAGGGTTTTGAAAAACTACACGAAAGAAATAATGGTTAATAACTACGAAAAACTTTATTATAAACTATTGGCAAATAAAAAATAAATCTCTTCGTAGAAAATAAAAAACTCGGGAGCTTAATTTCAAAGAATCCTATCGGTGGTTACACCTTGTGCCACTTTTATATTCTTTGAAATTAACTCCCTCGTTTTTTTAGTTTTCCTTGCTGTTCTTTTTTCTTTTTATAGGGTTAAAAGCTTTTCGTTGAGGGTTTTTTATTTGATGCGGTAGGTTAAGGTAACGCTAACGGTTATTTCCTGCTCGCCGGCTTCAATTTGAGGCACGGCAATCCCTGATTCCATTTTGGCATCCATGGCAACTCCCCCGCCCATGCTGTAACCATAATAAGGAGTAACCCCGCTTTCGTAAATATTAATTATCTTTTTTAACTTCAAACCACTGGCCTTAGCTATACTTTGGGCTTTTTGTTTAGCGTTAGTAATGGCATCTTCTAAAGCAAGGGCTTTGACTTTATCCATATCATCAACGGTAAATTGCAAACTACCAATTAAGTTACCACCCTTACTTACTGAAACCTCTAAAACATCACCTACTTTGGTGAAGTCCCTAACTTTAATCGCTATTTCTTGGTTTAAGGTATAGCCCCTAAAATATCGGCCTGTTTCTAAGTAATCATATCTTTGGGTTAAGGAATAATTGGTTGTTTGGATATCTTTTGCCTCAACGCCTAAACTTTTTATCATTTCAATAATAGCATTCATTTTAGTGTTATTTTCATTAACAATTATTTCAATGTCTTTGCCTTCTGTGGTAACCCCTGCTCTTATTAAGGCCACATCAGGCACTATTGTGGCTTTACCTTCAGCGAATACACTTATTTCTCTCGGTGTATGACTAGAGAACCAGCCCATTAAAGAGTTAATTGACTGAACTGTCCATAAACCAATTAAACCAACAACCACAATGGCTGTTAGAATAAACACTCGCTTTGAAAAATCAATTTGTTTTTGTTCCATATTGTTATAAGTTATTAGTTTTTTGTTATTTGTTTTCTCCCCCGACCTTTTAAATCAACACGTCTTGTATGCTATATTTTGCTCACCTTTTAAAATTTTGTCAACCATTTCAATTTCTTCTAAAATACCTTCAATTAATTTATACTTTTTTGCTTCTTCAAAAGAAACCCAGGCAAAACTTTCGCTTTCTTCGTTTAAAACCACCCCAGCTGACTTCCAATTACAATAAAAACTCAAAGCAATCACTGGGACTCCATCTGGCCTTATAAAAGCCATATCCAGTAAATACTTAATATCTTTTATTTCAAGCCCAACCTCTTCTCTTATTTCCCTTTGAAGAGCTTTTTCAAGCACTAAATACCAAACATCTCCAGTGGTTTTCGGAGTGTTTATATAATCATCAACTTCTACGCCTCCGCCCGGCACAACCCACATTAAAGGCCAGGGCTTTTTGTTTCTGCTTCTCTGAGTAATTAAATACTTGCCATCTTTGACAATAATGGCTGGGTGCCTAGTTGAGTTGGGTCAATATGCCAATCAAATTTTATTTTAGCATTTTTAAGTAAGTCAGCAACAAACCAATTCTTTTCTTTGAGGATAAAATAAATATCTATGAAATCACGGCTCCTTGGTTTTTGATAAATAGTAAATATCTTATTAACAGCAATATCAAATAAGCTTTCAACTTCCAAGAGATTCAATTTTGGCCCCTTTTCAATCCTCTCAAAAGGAAAAAAAGTAAACCCTGTTTTAATAATGTCACCATCTTTTAAGTGCAGAAAAAAAAAGGTTACGGTTATGACTTGTTTCAAAATCAACTCTTTCTATCCCGATTTCTTTTTTAATCGTTTTTAAATAAATAGAAATATCTTGAGGATTAACTTCCTTTTCGGAAAAAAAATCTAAATCTTCTGAAAAGCGATGCTTAAGATAAAACTCAGCTAAAGCAGTGCCTCCGGTTAAATAAAAACTTTGACAAATATCTTTATTTTTACTTATATAAGAGAGAGGAGCTTTTGTTGGTTGCCTGTTAAAATGCTTTTTGTTTTTGTTTGGGCCATAATAATAAAGAAAGAAATTTCTTTTTTAACGGATCCAAGTCAAGATAAGGCCAATATTTTTTGGTTAGTTTTCCGCTAATCTTCTTGCCACCCAAGCCATAATTTATCGCCTGTTCTAATTTCCAAATTTCATAGGCCACAGGATCGCTTTTTTTAAATTGTTTTTCATCAACTGACCAATTATACATATATTTACTTTTGAACTTAAGCGATATTTAGTAAATCACGAATAAGTGTTAAAATAAAGGTATAAAGGTTATAAATCTTACTGCCTAATTTCAACACTTATTTATGGCTACTAAAAGTTATTCACAACATA
>PFAX01000038.1 GCA_002773495.1 bacterium (Candidatus Gribaldobacteria) CG10_big_fil_rev_8_21_14_0_10_37_21
AAACCGCTTGGTTGACTGAAGGTTCGGCCTGTTTGTTGGTTTACGCACTTAGTTGTTGCTTGGCTTTGCATAGGTTTGGCTTATATGTCTTATATGTCTTATATGTCCTATAGGTCCTATACGACTTATAGGACTTATACGTCTTATAGGTTTACCCTGTTAGAAGCCCTGCCTCTAACAGGGGCTTATAGAATAACCGCTGGAATGTTGTCAACAACATCAGTGGCCAAGGTGCCCCAGCCAAACTTTTTACCAGCTAATTCCCCGGCTTTGCCATTAATATAAGCGGCCGCTTTTGCCGCTAAAAACGGATCGCCCGTATAAGCTAACAGGGCTCCAGCTATGCCAGCTAAGGTGTCCCCTGTTCCCCCAACTGTCATAAAGGCGTTGCCCGTATAGTTTAAAGCCACTTCCTTGCCATCTGAAATTATGTCAATCCTACCTTTAAGTAAAATGACACAGCCCAATTCTTTGGCTGTTTCTTGAACAACCTTGGCTTTTTCTTCTAAGGGTAAATCTTTTATTTCTTTGCCTGATAAAACAAAAAACTCGTAATAATGCGGGGTTAAGATATAGTTTTTGTTACTAACTAATTCTTTTTGTTTTGAAACAACATGGATGGCATCAGCATCAACAACGGCCTTCAGAGATGTTTCTTTTAAAAAATCAGCCACTGCCTGTTTAACTTCAGGGCTCCTGCCTAGGCCTCCACCGATTAAGAGCACAGCTTTCTCGCCAGCCACCTCAAAAATTGACTTTTCTTGGCTTAAAGCAAAAGGCACATCTTCTTTGTCAAACCACTTGCCCTCAAAAGGCGAAGTCGCTAAATTCGGCGAAAACGAAGCGATTATATCAGCCGCTCTCTTTGGCGCTAATATTTTTACCATATCCACCCCGGCTCTAAAAGCGGCTAAGCCAGCTAAAGCTGGCGAGCCCGTATAATGTTCGCTCCCCCCAACCACCAACAAAAAACCAAAGTCATATTTGCGCGACTCCAATGGCCTTGTTTTATAAACTTCTTTTAAAATACTTGTTGTTATTTTTTCCATATATTTACTCTGCTCTATATGTCCTATAAGTCCTATACGACTTATAGGTCGTATAGGTCTTATACGACTTATAGGGTTTTCAAATATTTTTTAAGCAAAGGCCCATACTCTTTATGTTGCAAACACAAAAATAAATTACTCTTTAACCAATCAAGGGTTTTACCACACTCCAGCCACTGGCCCTCCAACTCACAACCATAAACCATTTTGCCATCACTCAACATTTCTTTAATCCCATTCGCTAAAATCACTTCACCTTTTTTAGTTGGCTTTGATTTTTGCAAATAGCCCAAAAACTCATTTGAAAAAACATACCTCCCGCAAATTGCCAAATCAGAGGGCTCTTGCCCCTTCTCCGGCTTTTCCACAATTTCTTTAATTTGGTAAAGCTTATTGGCTATCTTTTCAACTTTAACCACCCCATAAGAAGAGAGCTTGTCCTTATCAACTTTCTTTAAACCAATCACTGGTTTTTGGCTGGTCTCAAAAATCTTTAATAATTGTTCTAAGGCCGGCGCTTCGCTGTAAAAAATATCATCCGGAAAGGCCACCGCAAAATCTTCTTTACCAATTAATTTTTTAGTTTTTAAAACAGCGTCCCCATCCCCCTTGGGCGTTATTTGAAAACAAATTTGCATTTTTACATCTAAATAATCGTGTTTTTCGTTTTCTAACATTTCTAAGCACTCTTTTTGGTTTCTTTCAGTTAAAATTTTTTCTAAAGAAACGTTTGTTTTAAAATAATCAACAATTGCTTTTTTGCCCCGATTAACTACAAAGACAACATCTTCAATACCCGATAACTTGGCCTCTTTAACCACATACGACAAAAGGGGTCTGTCAACTAAAGGCAGGTTTTCTTTAGCACATGTCTTTGTTAAAGGCAGGAACCTTGTTCCTAACCCAGCCACTGGAACAATTAATTTTTTAATCATAGCTTTACTATCTGACTTATAGGACTTATACGACCTATAGGTCTTATAGGTTTAGGGTTTGCGCAAGAAAGCGGGTACCTCCCAGGTCGCCTCGCTTTCCCACTCTTGTTCCTCCTCTTCTATTTTATCTTCTTTGGCTTTCAAGCCCGACTTTCTCTTTTTTTCTTCTGAATCATCTTTGCCATTGCCATTACTGTTACCATTTTTAATGCCATTTTCTCCTGCCTTACCTTTACCATTTTTCTTGGCCTTACCTTTAAAGAGCTTTCTGTTTTTTCTTTTTTCAACAATTTTTTGCTCTTCTATTTGCTGAGCACTTGAGACAGCGATTAAAACAACTTTTATTTTACCGGCTAACTTTTGATTTTCTGAAACCCCAAAAATTATTTTTGCCCTTGTGTTTAGGTTAGCGATTTCAGAACTTAACACTTCAACTTCTTTTAATTTTAAATCCTTACCCCCAGAAATGTTAAATAAAATGCGGTTGGCTTTTTTGGGTGAGCCCCCAAAAATCGGGTTAGAAAAAAGTTGCTTTAAAATCTCCTCAACTCTATTGGGTGCCATTGAAGTGGCTTGCCCCAAAAACATCTCGTTGTTTCTATCTTTTAAAATTGTTCTTAAATCAGCAAAATCAATGTTAATTAACGATGGTTTTAAAATAACATCCATAATTTCTGAAAGCCAGGCCGCAAAAACCCCATCTAAAAAAGCTAAGGCCTTTTTCAGCGGGGTCTTGCGGTCAACTAACTGAAATATCTTTTCGTTTTCAGCAATAACCACCCCCGACAAACTTTCTTTTAATTTCAAAGCCGCCTTCTTAGCCATTTTCATTTTCTTCTCGCCCTCAAACTCAAATGGCATTGTAAAAAAACCCAAAGAGAGGGTTTTTTCCTCTTTAACCAATTCAGCAAAAATAGGGCTAGCACCCGAGCCCACTCCCCCGCCTAAGGCCGCAATAAAAATAATCAAGTCCTGGCCTTGAAAAATTTTCCGCAATTTTTCTTTGTCTTCCAAGGCGGCTTTACGAGCCAGCTCGCAATCCATCCCAGTGCCTAACCCTTGGGCTGTTTGTTGACCAAACAAAATTGTTTTAACTTTTCGGCCAATTCTCTTAGCTATTTTTTCATCGGTATCAAGGGCGACAAAACTTGCCCCAGCTCCGCTAATTCTTTGCTTTAATTCAAGTAACATCGAAGAGCCCCCAAAACCAATCCCCACCACTTTGGTTTTTATTTTGGGCATTATAAGTTTGGTTGGCTTTAAATTCAAGCCCGGGCTGTCTTTTTTTTCTGCTTTTTTTCCTTCTTCTAAAGCTTTTTCTTTTAAAGGCAAAACACTCCCCTCTTTTAAGGGTGCGTTCTTGAGCGTTTTTTTCAGCCCAGTTTTTATTTTTTTTGTTTTTTTTATTTTCACTTGTTTTTTCATTTATACCTTACTCCGCCCGCCTATAAGTCGTATAGGTCATATAGGTCCTATAGGTCAAGGTCGTCTTCGCTAAAATTCTCTTCTGTTTGTGCTGGCACCGCCCCGCCACTTTCCAACCGTTCAATCTGGGCTATTATTTCTTCGTTACCCGGATTTAACGAAAGCACCTTATTAAACGCCATTATCGCTTCATCTGTCATATCTAACTTTTCATAAGTTAGGCCTAAAGAATAAATCGAGTTTGAGTGGTTCGGGAATAAAATCACCGCCGCTTCAAATTGTTCTCTGGCATCTTGATACTTTGCTTCATTAAAATATAATCTGCCTAACTCAAACCTGGCCTCCACAGAAAAGGGTGCTTTAGCTACTAAGTTTTCCAAACGTTCTTGTGTCGCTTCACTATTCCCAGCTTCACTTTCTATGCGAGCTAACTGAATTTGTGCTGGCACATAATTACTTTTATTCAAAACCGCCTTTTCTAAAAGCTCCCTACCTTTTTCTTGGTTATCTTCGGCTAAATAAAGCAAGGCCAATTGGGTCAAGGTGGCTGGGTTAGTTGGCTCTAAGACAAGAGCTGACTCAAAACTTTTCTTCGCCCACTCTAGCGCCCCATCAGCCGCTGGCCTGATAGTTGAATAAACAATGCCTGCCATCTCATAAGTGGCAACCATTTTAGGGCTTACTTCAATTGCCGCTTTAACCTCTCTAACCGACAAAGCAACTAAGTTGGTTATTTTTTGCATATCAGGTGCTGCCTCTACCACCTCTGCTCTAAAATTAATTAAGTAGTCATTCGCTAAGGCCAAGTGATAAATCATTTCATTATTATTCAGTCGCACCGCTTTTTCTAACTTGCTTAAGTTAGCACTTGGATCTTTTAAGTACTGCCTATAATAAACATCGGCTGTATAATTTTTACCCAAAGTAAAGTAAGCGAAAACAACTGTTGTTAACAACACCCAAAATAAAATAGAAAACACTAAGCCCATTTCCGGAAAATCACCAAACTTGAAAACCTTTGTTTTTTTGCCAGAAAATACAACCGACCCCAAAGCCAAAACCAAAAAGAAAAATAAGCCCAAAGCGGTATTTTGGTAATAGAAGAACTGGGCAACCACCAAAGCAATAAAGGTAATAAAAAAAGGCAAAATTAAAATCTTTCTTTCTTCTCTGTCAGTTTGGCTTTCGTCTACTTCGCCAGCTAATTTTTTAGATAACCCTTTTATCTTAACTGTTGAAATAATCAGGTAAGTAATTAAACCAAACATTAAAATTAAAATTAAATAACTTAAACTGCCCAAAATTCCAGTCGTGGCTACAAGTTCAGCTAAGTGGCTCCCAGATCGGTCAAATCTTAATTGCCAAAAATCACTCTCTAAAATAGCTTGTGGTTTGTATTTAGAATATATGTAAGAAAAAGTTGAAACCCCCGAGCCCAAAACCGGGTTTTCTTTTAACCCACTTAAAGCTAATTTCCAGCTTGCCCTTTGGTTTAAAATAACCTCGTTGGGTAAATTATTGATCCCCACATCTTCAGGTAAAATTTGCTTTAAGGGATTAAACAATAGAAACACCAAAGCAATTAAAACCAAAAAGATAGACAAGCTCAAGCGATTAACATTTTCTTTGAAGAGTCGCTTCCAAAAAGAAAAAACCAAAAAGAAAACCAAGCTTAAAATTAAAGCTAACCAAGCAATGTTAAAATTAATTAAAGCCAATAAACCCAAGTTCAAAAAAAGCAAAGTATAAAGCCCGCCAGTTATTTTTTTACTTTTGGCTTGTTCAATTAAAAGGCCTTTTCTATCTCGTAAAGCTAAAAGCGAAACCAATAAGACCGAAACGCAAACTAAAAATAAACTTAAACTTTCTAAAGAGCCACCCAAGGGGCTGAAGGTTCGCAAAGTCATTACTTCAGGCAAAACATTGTTTAGCTTAGCTGCAATTTTTGGCAAAATATCAAAAACAGATAAATATGCCATCATAACAATTACCAAACACGAAACCAAAAACATCTTTAAAGTACCACTTAAGGTAGCTCTCACCTGATCCTTCTCTTCTTTTTTGTCTAAAACAACATTATTTGAAACCAAAAAGTAAAACAAAGTCAGGGTTAAAACAGAAAGCGTTGAGGGCCAAAACCTGCCATAAAAACCAAAGAAACTCGCTTGCTTATCAACTGAAAAAATCCCACTTAAAATAGTTATAACTAAAAATAAAAGTAAACTTGCGTCAAACAAATTAAACTTTATTTTAATTTGCCTTTCCTGAAAAACCATTTTCCCTAACCAGCATAAAACACCAAAGCTGGTTAAAATGGTTAACAAATAAACCTTGTTAAAATCAAACGCCTCCAAGGTAAAAGGCAGGAAGAACACGGGTACGAGCAAAACCGCTGAATAAATCGTGGCTTTTATAATTTTATTTAACATATGTTTTTTGTTTTTATATGTCCTACAGGGCTTATAAGTCCTATACGACTTATAGGTCTTATAGGTCTTATAGGTCTTATAGGTCTTATACGACTTATAGGTCTTATAGGTCTTATACGACTTATAGGTCTTATACGACTTAGAGGGCTTATAGGTCTTATAGGGCTTATAGGGCTTATAGGCCCCACATTGAATTGCGATAGATCTGCTTTTTTCTCTCTTCCATTCTCTGCTTGAAAAGCCGCTCCGTGTACCCGCCCTGCTTAATAAACCTCTGCTCTAAGGCCTTAATTTGCCTATCAAGCAAGAAGTTTGTTTGGTTTATCAGGCAGACCATCACATTGCCCGCCCCTTCTGGGCTTGCCAAATATGCCAGATAGGCCTTGTAAGTCGTATAGGTCTTATCGGTTTTGTAGGCAAGCTGACGCACAGCCACGGCTTGAGGCGAATCCTTGCCCCAAAGTGCTAAACCCTTTTGACGCAAAAAATCAGTGTAGTCCTCTAATAATTCTTGAAAAGAAGCCCTCGCCACCCCTAAAAGTTTTATTTCGCCTTTACTTGACGCTTTTTCGCTTGAACCCTCAACAATGTTTTGCTTGCCGCTACGCGCCGCTTGGGCCATTTGGTCGCAAGTGCGGGAATTAAAAGGGATATACTTTTTAATAAACTCAACCGTAAAGTCGTGGATAATCAAAGCGTTTTGGTAGCTTTTTAAATCTTGATATGCCATAGCTTTAGTTTTATATGCCCCATATGTCCTATAAGTCCTATAGGTCTTATACGACTTATAGGCCTGCCCCGTTAGGAGTCATCTTTCTAACGGGGTCTTATAGGCCTGCCCTGTTAGAAGCCCCGCTTCTAACAGGGGCTTATAGGTTTATTCTACCCCCTGGCAAATCT
>PFAX01000008.1:0-2948 GCA_002773495.1 bacterium (Candidatus Gribaldobacteria) CG10_big_fil_rev_8_21_14_0_10_37_21
AATAAAATCATCACTTTATTCGCTTGCGGGTTAGCTCTCACAGAATTCAACTCTAAAATCCCCTCTTTAATGGCGTCGCCTATGTTAGTAGAGCCAGCTGCTGTTAAACCATTTATAACAGCTTTAGTAGAAGCGTGATTATTAGAAAGCCCTTTTTCTAAAGAAGAAATGCTATTGAATTGAACCAAAGCTGACTGATCATTTGTCCCCATATTATCTAAAAAAGTATTCGCCGCTTTTTTGGCATAAAAAAGTTTACTTTCAGTCGCGGCAGAGTAAACCGCCGGTAGAGAAGGCCCTTGATCTTTAGCCAAACACCATGCCTCGGTTATATTATAATCAGTATGTTGAACCCATTGGTAAGAAGGCCCAACTAATTCCAAACTCCACCATAGGCATTTGCTTTGGGCTTGGCCATCATTCATACTGCCTGATGTGTCTGTAATTAAAACAACATCAGCCGCTACCTCGCAAAGGTCTTGGGCTTTTACTTCTTGAACCTTCAAAGGAGAATTAAAAAGCCCAACTGGCGCAACCAAACTAAAAATAGTTGCAAAAACAAAGGCCTCTAAAAGAGCGTTCTTCTCTCGCTTGTCTTTTTTAAAACTCATAATTTTATTTTTTAATTATTGTTTTCTTTGATTAAACGACTTTTTAATTTAAAAATTTTCTGAAATAACTGGGGCTTTTTGCTAATTATTGCCAAATTAAGGGCTAATAAAACAAACAACAGCCCAATCAAAAACCAACCCAAACCAACGCTCCCAAAGCCAATTTTAGCGACAAAAGTCATTATTCTTTCAGAAAATGCAAGCACATTTAAGCTAAAATTTTCTTCTTGGATTATCCCATCACCTAATAAGACCTTAACTTTAATTAAATATGGCCCAGCCGCTTGGCCTTGGGTTTGCCAAACTAATAATGGGTCAAAAACCTTTCTTTCTAAGGGCTTAATGGCTCTTTCATTTTCAGGATAAGGAAAAACCGCCTTAAAAACATTATTATTATTTTTTGTAACAGTTAATTCAACGCTTGGCTTTAATTCAACATTGCCTTGGTTTTCGTAAATAACTTTAATTTCTAAGGGTTTACCCTGATTAACTTCATATTTTAAAGGGATAATTTGGCTCTCAAGTTTTATTGTTTCTTTGTCAGTTATCTCAATCTTTACCTCTCTTTCTATCCTCTGTTTAACTTGAACTGAATTTTCTGCTTCTTCATCACCAGCGACGCTTAAAAGCACAACAGCCCCCCTGTAAAGCCCATTTCTAGCTTCTTGAGGCACTTGGAAAAGGGCGACTGCGTCAAAAAAACTATTCGCTGGCACCTCTATTTTAGTTAAGGGGTTTTCAAAGTTAATATCCGTTGGTAAATAAAACTTAACCCAACCCTCTACATCGCCTTCGCTTCTTAGCTCATAAAAAGCAGGCACATTTTGCGAATTAACAAGGGTTAAGGTTTCAGACACAGCTTGGCCCCTTAAAATATCTTTTAAATCAATGGGCTCGGTTATCATCCCAATTGCTTTTACTTGTCCAGACCCTATTGCACTGATAACGCCTAACACAAAAATAGCTGTAAAAACAGCTTTGAGAATTGTTTTCGCTGAAAAGAATTGTTTTTTCATATTTTTTTATTTCTTTCCAGCCCCCAAGGCACCTTAATTTAATTTCCAAGTTTTAATTTGCTTGGAAGGGCTAACCTCTTCTTAAAAAGAAAAAGTTAATCCTTCCAAGAGCAGAGAGAACTCTGCTCTTGAATCAGAAAATAAAATCAATCTTGTGGACAAACAGTTAAATGCACCACTGATATAGCCCCTAATGTCATTTTCCCAATAAAGCTCGTGCCTGTTGGTGGGAACTTGGAGATATCAACAGAAAAATCCATTTCATTGGTTTCTGATAAGTTTAACGGATCGTTTAAGTACTTTGTTGCATTCGGCCAATAATAAGACCAAGCTGCATCACTACCAACCCTGCCGTCGTATTTAACATTCCAGGTAGTGCCTGTTTGACCTAAGCCCATGTCATCTTGTGAAACTGACATTTGCAACCTTGTATTCCCCACATTTCTAACTGTCGCCATGGTATCGCCATTGACAGTAGGAGCAAAAGCTAAATTACCATTGATAATTTTATGGGTATTTAGCTTAACATCTCCATAAACAACTTGATTAAAATCGGTTTCAAAGGCAGTTAAAGGAAGGTACCTCATCTGATTCTCTAAATAATTACTATCAGCACCGTTTTTATCTTGAGCAAAAACTAACACTTTATAGTCGCCTGAGGGGTCTTCATAAGATAAGACCTTGTCACAACAATAAACATAGGCAGTTTCTTTCATTAATTCACCGTCTGCCTTACAGATTTCATCATAATTATAACCGTCATACCAAGTTGGAAGATTAGAATTTTTTGATCTTATCTTATCGCAAATAAGGTCAATGCCAACTGATTTGTCAAGCTTAGTCATCCTACATTCAGTGCCTACCATTTGTCCGCAACCCTGTCTATCGGCCTCGTGATCGGGCCCCAAATAAACATTTGTTGGATAAAAAACATCCCCATAGACAGAATCAATATCAGCGACACCATCAGGGTCAGTGGCTACAGCGCAAATACCAATCGTTTTATTAACTTTATATTTACCTGAAGGCATAAATTGAGCGCCAGCTGTTGTTTGAGCGTCAGTTCCCAAAAGAGAAGCATACCCACCATCCATTTCCCATTTAACCTTAACAATTGGGGCAGCTCCGCCAACACTGCTTTTTACTAAGCTTGTGTCAACTGTTTGGTTAGCGACAACCATCAAGGGGCCGGCTACCCAAACAAGGACGGCGATGGCCATTAAAGAAGCGATTAATTTTTTCATATTTTTTTATTTTTGTTTTTGACTTTTGTTACGAGCGTCTTAATTTCGACCTTTCTTAAAAAAGAGTTCCTCCCTAA
>PFAX01000008.1:2962-9320 GCA_002773495.1 bacterium (Candidatus Gribaldobacteria) CG10_big_fil_rev_8_21_14_0_10_37_21
TCTTAAAAAAGAGTTCCTCCCTAAAAGCCCCCAAGGCCTAAAAGCCCTGGCCTTGCTTTTCCTCAAGTAAGCCCTCCGCCTACCTCGCAAAGCCAACGCTCTTTTAGGAAGAACTAAAACAAAAACTGCCCATTAAAAGAGGCAGTTTAAAAAAATTCTAAATTTATTAAAGTCAACTAAAAAACAATAGTTTCCCCAAGCTGTCCAAGTGTTTGAATTGTCCGCCCCCAAGTAAAATTGCATAATAGTAGCTAAAAAAACATCCTTAAGTTCCTCCTTAAAAGATGTCCCCCTATGTTTAACTTAATTCTTTCTGAAAAATTTGTCAAATAAAGTTATCCACACCCCCTTAAAATTTTAAAACAAAAAACCGCGCAGAGCGGACGTCGCAGTTAGGGAGGAACTCTACTAACGCGACGCCCACCTTGCCCGGCTTTTTCGAAATCTTTTTCAGGAAACTAAAAAAGCATACTGCTTATGCTTTTTAGTTTTGTAGTTTGATATTAATATGTCCTACCTTGTTTGTCAAGTGTCCTAATGTCCTATAATCCTAGAACCTCAACTAATTGTTTAATTAAAGCGACAACTACTGGGGGTGGCATTAAGCTGAAAGCATCCACGCCTTGGTCATCTTTAACTTGCCAAGGGCTTTCTTCAATGATAATTTCTTTGCCTTGCAACTTATACTTAAACTCTGGGGTTATCTCATAATCGTCTAAATATTCTTTGGCCTTTTCAACTGGCACAGAATTTCTTAATAAGACCTTAGGCACGCCATAAAGAGAAAACGCTTTCTTCATTAATGCCTCGTCTGTTTCTAAGCGGTCTCTGATTGGCTCAATGCCTAACTCATCGCCTTCTTTAGAAGATAAACGAATTTCTTTAGAACACTCAGGGTTATCGCAAAGCAAATAATACTCCTTTTTTTCTTCATCAAAACCAACATATTTTGTTGGCAATAATTTTAAATTTCTTGAGGTTTGGCATTTGGGGCAAACTACCCTATATTTTATTCTTTCGTCAATCACAGCCTCTGGCACATCAATTAAAACAAAAACATCGGGGTCATCTCTATAACCAATTAAATCCCTGAAGAACAAAGAATACGAGACCTGGTCTAAGTTCCTTGGGAAGCCATCAATAAAAAGGGCTTTTTTGTTATCAGTTGAGATTTTCATTTTAACTAAAGCTAAAACAAGCTCTGAAGGCAAAAGGATTTTTGTGCTTCTTTCTTTCAATGATTTAAGGATATCTTCTAAGGGTAAATAGCCCCTATAATTCTTTTTTAAAAATTCGGTTAACTCAGCTAACTTTGCTTCGTCCCCGATAGCCTCATCTAAAGTGCGCACCATATCGCCAACTGAAAAGTGTTCAATTTTATCTTTATCAACTATTTCTTTTAACATTTTACCGTAAGTGCCTTTGCCCGAGTTTTTTTTGCCTAAAAGGTAACAAATAAAGCTGTTTTCTTTTAGATACTCTTGCAGTTTTCTAATTTCAAGCCCGGCCTTTAATTGAAAATAGGCCTCCCTTTCAGCTGGGTCTGTTAAGTTGAAACTTTCTGAAACGCCCTCCATCTTTGTTTTAAACAAAGGAAATTCTAAGTTTTTCATTGCTCTTAGAACAAGAAAATAACCTTAAAAAAGTGAATAATTTGCTTGCTTTTAAAATGGCACTTTCTTGTTCTATTTTATTTATAGTTTATTGTTTATAGCTTATAGTTAAATTGTTTCCCTTAGAAACAATTTCTATGTCTCCTTGAAGGTCAGTCCTTAAAACCTTTATAGCAAAATTATCTAAAGTCCGCAACACTTCAGGGTGAGGGTGATTATAGGGGTTGTTTTTTCCGCAAGAGATTATAGCTAAGCTTGGGTTAACTTGAGCTAAAAAATCAGGGCTACTTGATGTTTTACTTCCATGGTGAGCGACCTTCAAAACATCGGCCTTAAGAACTTGACCAGAGTTTAAAATTTCTTTTTCTATCTTTGAACTAATGTCACCTGTAAAAAGGAAAGAGTTGTTCAAAAAATCCAAACGAATGACCAAAGAGGAATCATTTGTGTCTTGTCCTATCTCCCCCTCTTTGGGGGATAGGACAAAAAGCTCTGTCCTACCTGCTTTTATTTCTGTCCCAAGATGTCCTATCACTTGTCCTACCCCCTGATTATTCTGTCCTATCTCTGTCCTACCCAATTCTTTTAACTTTTCCTGCCCTACCGCTGTTAACAGAATTTGTCCTACCTTATACCTATCTAAAACACTTTCTATCCCTTTACGATGATCAACATCTGGATGAGTCAGCACAACTAAATCAATTGTTCTATCCCAGAAGGGCATTTCTTGAGCTAATTTTTCTAAAATTAACTCTCTAGAAGGCCCTCCGTCAATTAAAATTTGGTGCTTTTGGGGAGTTTCAATAAAAATACTATCCCCTTGACCAATTGCAAAGAAAACTACTTCTAATTGTTCTTTGTAACCTAAAACCTCTTTCCAAACAAAAAAATTCGCAAAAATCAACAAACAACTTAAAAAAAGTAAAATCTTAACTCTTAACCTCATTTTTGTTTAATTCTTTTAAAAGCTCTTTTTCGTCAAGGCCATACATTTGGCAAATATCGCCTATTTTTAAACTAGCCATCTCAAACTTAGCCATTGGGCAGGTTAAGCAGGGCACCTTGTGTTTGCCTAAAATTTGCTCAACATTAGGTATTTCTAAAACCCTTTCTAAGGTTGTTCTGTTTGTTATTTTCATGAATTAATTTATTTTTTTTATCTTAGCATTTTTGAAAGCGTTTTCAATAAGCTCGGATAATTTTTCACACTTTGCTTCTTCTTTTATAACCTCGTTGATCTTAGAGTGAATTTCTGGCATTCTAGGCAGAAAACGAGAGCAACAATCGTTAAAGGGTAAAATTGAAGTTTCAAAAAAACCTAATTTTTTTGATTTTTCAATAATTTCTTCTTTATCATAACAAATTAAAGGCCGTAACACGAGCAAGTCAACTGCTTTTCCAACTGTATTTAAATTTTCAATTGTTTGCGAGGCCACTTGGCCTAAATTGTCCCCTGTAACTAAAACCTTGGCCTTTTCTTCGTTAGCTAACTTTTCAGCAATTTTAAACATCGCCCTTCTGTAAAGAATAACCCTGAATTGTTCTTGGCATTTAAGTAAAATTTCTTTCTGAATGGAAGCAAAAGGAAAAAGATAAAGTTTTAAGGGTTTTTGATAAACGTTTAATTTTTGAGCTAACTTTTCTACTTTTTCAATTGATTGTTTTGTTGAATAAGGGACGCTTTCAAAATGGGCTAACAAAACTTCAAGCCCCCTTTTCATAGCCATTAAACTAGCCACTGGCGAGTCAATACCTCCGGAAAGCAAAGAAACCGCCTTACCCGACACCCCAACTGGCAACCCACCCAAACCTTTTATTTTTTTTATAAATAAAAATGCTTCCTTGTTAGTAATTTCAATAAACAAAGTTAAATCCGGGTTTTCTAATTTTACTTTCTTTAAGAGCTTATTTTGAATCAAGCCCCCTAATTCTTCATTAACTTGTTGAGAGGTAAAAGGAAGGGCTTTTTCTGCCCTTTTAGCTGTTACTCTAAAAGTTTTAAAATCTTCTTTTTCCAATAAGGCCAAGCTCTTTTCTTTAAGGGCTTTAATTTCAGCCGTTGTTTTTAAAACAAAGGCAAAATTAGCTATGCCAAAAACAGTGCTTAATTTTTTTTCTACTTCTTTTAAATCAACACCTTCAGGAAGTTCAAGTAAAATCCTACCAAAACCAACCTTAATTGATTTAAAAAATCCCTTTTCAAGGGTTTTTTTAATATTTTCAGATAATGCCTTTTCAAAAAATCCCCTGTTCTTTCCTTTCAGGGCGATTTCACCATAATGGATTAAAATTACAAAGAACATAAGTTTTTTGACTACTTGCAACCCCAAGCTCAAAGGCCTTCAAATTAAGGGCTTGATGTTTTTGCGGTAAAACAAGCTCAATCGCCTTTTCAAATGATTTTTTTTCTAGTGGCAAAAGCCCTTTGCCTAAACAATAGCCCAAAAGGAAAACACCTGCGACAACATTATTGGAAAATTCTTTTTGGCAAATATCAGAGGCAGGCAAAAAGCAAGACCTCCGTTTATACCTCTCTAAAACATTTTCTATTTGTTTACTTGAAAGGTTTTCAGCTAAAGTTGGGATTTGAAATTTATTTATAATAAAAATTGTCTCTTGAGAAGAAAATTCTAAGGCCAAAAGCGCTTCTTGCTCTTCTAAAGCAATTACTAAATTTGCCTTGGCTTTGGGCACGATTGGGGAAAAAATTTCTTTGCCAAACCGAATAAAAACACTAACTGACCCACCCCTCTGGCTTAAACCATGTAATTCTGAGGTTTTAAAATCAAGGCCCTCTGAAAAAGCCGCCTCTGAAACTAAGTTTAATAAAGTAACTAAACCCTGCCCGCCCACGCCCGCGACTATTAAATTAAAATCTTTATTTTTCATTTTTTTCTTACTTTTTTAAATTTCTTTTAGCTAAAAGGCCACAAATTCTGCGAGCTATTATCACTGAAACATCTTTCTTATTGCTAAAGTCCTTAATTGTTTTAACTAATTGTTCATATTCTTCTTCTTGATCTAAAACCTTTATATTTTGAACGCCTAAGGCCTTAACTACCTCTTCTATTTTAACTGGATGCGACATTAAACCCATCCCAGTTTTTGCTGTGCTTGGATTTGGCTGATGGCCAGTCATGGCGGTTATGCTATTATCAAGTACAATTAAAAGCAAGTTTGATTGGTTATAAACAGCATTTAAAAGGGCCTCAATGCCTGAATGTAAAAAAGTGCCATCCCCAATAAAGGCAATTACCTTCTGCTTATTTTGGGTCGCTTTTTTTATGCCATGGGCAATCCCCACCGAAGAACCCATACAAGAAAGATAGTCATATAGGTTATGGGGGGGCAAAGCCGCTATCATATAACAACCAATGTCGCCCCCAAAAATTGTCTGTTTAGGAGCCGCTTGTTTAACAGCCGCAAAGAGCTTCCAGTAGGGGCAGGTTGGCCAACCAGTACAGAATCTGGGTAAATGCTTAACGGGCCTAAAATTTATTTGTTCAAATGGTTTTAAACGCTTTTTTATAACCTTACTTATTGCCAGTATAACCTGCTCTGGCCTTAGCTCCCCTGTTTGGGGCAAAACATTTTTACCAAAAATCTTTATTTTAGGATTAGCTGTTTTAGCAATCGCTTCAATCTCTTTTTCAATAAAGCCCTCTAATTCTTCAACAATAATTACTTGGGTTAACTTTTTAAGAAAACTTTTTATCTTTTTTTCAGGCAAAGGGTAAAAAAAGCCAAGCTGCATTAAGGGTAGTTCTATGTTTAATTCTTTTAAGGCCTCCTTAACGTATAAATAACCAACCCCAGAAGCGATTATGCCTGTAGTTTTTTTTGAATTAGCAAACTCAACCTTATTCAAAGGGCTTTTTTCAGCTAAATCTTTTATTTTTTCAATTTTTGTTAATAACTCTTCTTTCATTTCCAACACTCTCGGAGGCATAGTTACGTATTGATGCTTATTAGCAATAAATTTTATTTGCGCCTTGCTATTTGCCTTTTGCTTTATGCTTTTTGCTATACTAACTGGCATTTTCTGATGGGCCACCCTGGTTGTAGTCCGAACCATTACTGGTAAAGACATTTTACTTGATATTTTAAAGGCCTCTTTAATAAAGTCAAGGCACTGTTGGGGGTCGCCTGGCTCTAGGGTAGGGATATGTGCCATATAACTGAATGGCCTTGAGTTTTGCTCTGATTGAGCCGAAGAATGGCAAGAAGGGTCATCAGCAACAACAAGAACGCAAGCCCCTTTATTAGTGCCCGTGTATAAAAATGGCATTAAGGCGTCAGAAGCAACATTTAAACCAAAGTTCTTCATAGCAACTAAGGTTTTCAAACCACAAAAAGAAGCCCCAACTGCGGCTTCCATGGCTGTTTTCTCGTTTGTGGAAAACTCAAAATAAAAACTTGGCTTTTTCTTTTCTTTTAGCTTTTGTTGAGCCATCTCAAAAAAAATTAGACCGATTTCTGAAGCAGGCGTACCCGGATAGGTTGAAATAAAACCAACCCCGGCCTCTAAGGCGCCCCTAACAATTGCCTCGTTGCCTAAAAGAATTTTTTTATTTGCTTTTTGAAGTAAATCTGCCATATTTGTTAATTTATTTATTGTAGCATACTTTTAGCTCTTGACAAGAAAAATAAAATAAGTAAAGGTAATGTGTCAATACATTTTGTGATTTTTGAGCATTAAAAATAGATTTAAAAGACAAAAAATAATCTTCTAAAATGAGGCAAGG
>PFAX01000004.1:0-9670 GCA_002773495.1 bacterium (Candidatus Gribaldobacteria) CG10_big_fil_rev_8_21_14_0_10_37_21
AATGGATAATTTAATTAAAGCTGGCTATCAAGACATTATTTTAGTGGTCGGGTTTTGTGCTGATTTAATGGCTGACTTTTTAAAAGAATATGATTATAAGGCAAATATTGTCAATCAATATGAGATTTTAGGACCCAAAGAAAAAGAGTATGGCACTTTATGCCCTTTAAAATGTGTCCGTGATTTAGTTGGCAACGAGAACTTTTTAGCTGTTTATGGGGATAACTTATTTTCAGTTAGAGATTTACAAGCCATGAATGTTGATGATAATTTTAATTATATAGTAGCTCGGATTGAAAAAGATCACCCTGAAAAATATGGTGTTTTAGTTAATAAGGGTGACTTGTTAGAAAGGATTATTGAAAAACCAAAAGAGTTTGTGGGAAACTTTGTCAACACGGGCTTGTATAAGTTCACCCCAGAGGTTTTTGAAACAATCCCTCAAATTAAACTTTCCGAGAGAGGGGAATACGAACTAACCGATGCCCTATCTTTATTGGCTCAAAAAGGCAAGGTTAAAATAAAAACCATCCAGGACTATTGGATGGACTTTGGCAACCCTGGAGACATCCGCAAAATGTGCAAGTTTCTTGACGCCCATAAATGTAAATAATTAAGCCAATAGATTTAACCTATAGCGATTAAGGCGCCCCCTGAGATATTTTTGTGTCATCCTGAGGCAATAGCCGAAGGATTTGTCTTTCGAAATAAGAGATTCTTCGCCTGCTGGCTCAGAATGACACAGGGAAAATTGCTCAGAATAACACCATGGCAACCACTCGCTAAGAGTTCATTAAGAATTTGTTAGTTTTTCAGGGCGGAACTAAAAGTTAAAAAGTTAAAAAATTAAGCCCGAAACGTAATGTGTTTCGGGCTTATTAATTTAGGTAGAAAGAGAGGCGAGAAATTCCGGCTTTTTTCGTAAATCTTCTGCGGTAAGCGAGAATCCGCAAAAACTATCTTTTGGTCGCCAAACTCTAGTTCTGCGAGGCAGACTATCCATCATAAAATGATATGGTTGATCTCTCCTAAATCTTCCTAATTCGGCGAGAATTCTGCCATATAGCCCAGATTTTAATCTGGCCATTCTTAACCCAGGGGGTCCGCTTAATATGTGCTTGATTGAGAATAAATAGCAAAACACATTGTTGTATGCATTTTGTGCTTCGCTGACTGTCATATTATCAAACCAATCATTTACACAATGGACAGTGTCATACCAGTTTGGGTCCCATGTAATCAGAGACCTTTTTGCCACTGCTTCCTCGTAATCCCTAGAACCTGGCAAAGGTGTCACAGCGTAGGGATGAGGTAAATCAACTAATTTAGAAAAGGACTCGGCCTCTCTTATTATTTCTTGAGGAGTTTGGCTGGGGAAGCCAAACATACATCCGCTGTTCACGAATATACCCTCGGCATTAAATGCGGACACGATTTTTTTGTAATAATTCGGCTTGTTATGTTTTTTACCCACATCGTCAAGAGATGAAGAAACAACGCTTTCAAAGCCAAAAAATGCTTGCCTGGCTCCAGCACGGGCTAACTTATGAGCTTCTTTCTCAACCCCATTAGCGGCATCTAACTGAACAAAAAGCTGTAATTTTCCATTCAGTTTTTTGTTTAGTTTAATTAACCCCTCAATTAGTTCTTCATAAAAAAAAGAACGGCGGAGGTTGTCATCCGTTAACATAATGGGAAGCCCACGATGATACGCTTGTTCTATCCAGGCAACAACAGCTTCAGGGTCGCGGGATCTTCTCTTAGAGCTTTCGCGACCACGTATTTTTGTTACCGTACAATAGCTACAATTGAAAGGGCAACCCTCGCTTGATCCAATCCCTGCTAATTTGGTGATAGTTTTTTCTGCTTCTGCCCTACTCGGAAAGCAGGGCAAAGGAGCTTTCGAGATATCCACATACTCCTTTTGCCAATAGCAGGGCTGAAGCTTGTTGTCCAGCACGTTTGCTATGATTTGAGGAATCGTTTCTTCGCCTTCCCCAACATTAAAAGAAATTCCCTCTCTAACGAGATATTGGTAAGTTTTCCAATCGGTTAATGTGACACCTGGGCCACCCATAATAATGTTTCTAATGCCAGTTTTTTTCAACTTCACGGCAATATCTATCGCCCTGGGTAGTTCAAAAGCTTTGGCAGTAATAAAAACCAGGTCGTTTCTCTTGATACTGTCAAGATATGTTTCTCCTTTTTCTAACCTCTCGTTGATAAAACAGGCGTTTATTTTTACATCAAGGGTTCTCTTTGTTCTTCGTATCAAAGATTCTAAAACCAAAAATACAGGCGGATGCATCAGTACTTTATGGTATTGGAGCAACTCGCCTTTTTCTCCGTAAGAAGACGGCATTATGGTGTACAGGTTCAGTTCTTGCATGATCATTCCTCCATTTATTTTTAAAGGACAATTAAAGACAATCAACTTCATCTGATAAATCGTAGTGTGCCGAGGGAGGGACTTGCCTACAAGTTTTGCCTCGCCAGTCGCTCGGCAAACTCGCAGGCCGCCCCTCGCGACCTCGCCTGCTGGCTCGGTATCGCTGCGGTCTTCAAGTTCCAACGCAAGGCAAGCAGTTGCCTTGCTCCTCGGACGTAAAAATTACTTCGTAATTTTTGTGCCGAGGGAGGGACTTGAACCCTCATGGAGGTTATCCACACGAGTTTGAGTCGTGCGCGTCTGCCAGTTCCGCCACCTCGGCATTTATCTCTTGTATTGTAGCAAAAATTAGCGAAAAATCAATTAAAAAATCTAAATATAGCTTGCCTCCATTACTCTTTGAGGGGATTTTTCTTGAAGCTTTAAAAAGTTTTGGCAGGTTTGTTTGTGGATAGAGGCCGGTTCGCTTAGAGTTAGAAAAGCGGCAATCGTATCCTTTGGTTGAGGCGAACAACACTTTGCTATTTTATAAGCTACTCCCTTTTGTTTGCCAATTAAAACTGCATATTCTTTTTTCTTTTTAGGCATTATCTTGCCTAAAAAAGAGAGTTTTTCTTTGATCATTTGAGAAAGGCCTTTTTCTTCTACTTTTTTGTCTGTGGGGGCTTCTTCTCTTTCTTTTCTAAAAGAAATCCCCTTGACCCTCTCAAAGAATTCTTTTATTTTGCCTTGTGCTTTTGGGGTTTTAGCAATCCTTAGCCAATCAGAAGAGGGTGATTTTGCCTTGCTCGTTAAAATTTCAACTGTTTGTCCCGTTTCTAAATGTTTATTTAAAGAAACCATTTTTCCGTTTATTTTAGCCCCTAAACAATGCTCTCCTATATCAGAGTGGATAGCATAAGCAAAATCAATTGGGGTTGCGCCTTTGGGTAACTCAATAATTTCTTTTTTAGGAGTAAAGACAAAAATACTATTTTTAAAAATATCATTTTTTAAAAAAGTTTGTAAATTTTCTGGATTTTTCGTTTCTTCTTGCCATTGCCTTAATTGATTCATCCAGTGATATTGTATTTTTGAATTGCCCCCTGGTTTTTTGTAAGCTAAATGAGAGGCGGGGCCATATTCAGCTAAACGGTGCATTTCTTTGGTTTTAATTTGAATTTCAATGTGCCTTTTACAATCAGGGCAAAAAACAGTTGTCTGGATGGCCTGGTAGCCATTTTGTTTGGGCTTGGCAATATAATCCTTAATTCTGCCTTCTTGGGGCTTGAAGGCCCTGTGCACCGCCCCTAATGCCCGATAACAGTCCTCAACCGTTTCAGTGATTATTCTTAAAGCCACTAAATCATAAATCTTGTCTAAATCAAGGTTGTATCTTAAAAGTTTTTGGTATAAAGAAAAATAGTGCTTGCCTCGGGATTCAATCTTTAAAAAATTTACCCCCTCTTTTTTGAGCTGGTCCTCAATAATTGGCTCCATATTTTTAGCCATTTTCTCTAAAGAAGCTGTTTTTTCTTTGACATTCTCTCTTAGCCATTGATACTCCTTAAAATAGAGCTGAGGGAAAGCAAAATCCTCTAACTCGCCTTTTATTTTTAAAGCCCCTAAGCTGTAAGCCAAGGGTGAGAAAATTTCTAAGGCCTCTAATGATTTTTTAGCCCTTAAGTCCTGATTAAAGTGGTGCAAATTCTCCATTTCATCAAGGGCAATAGCTAAAATCAAAAAAACTGGCCTTAAGTCCTGAGATAAAACAAAAAACATTTTTCTGATATTTTCTGATTGTAAATCGAGAGCGATTTTTTGCCATTTTTTAAGGGGTTTTTTTTCTAAGGCCATTTTCAGATCAAAAACACCCTTAAGTTTTTGAAAGTTTTTTAAAATAAAAAAAACCTCTTTAAAAACAGGGTTATTTCTTGCTTCAAATAACTTGTTTTCAGCTAAGCCATTCAAGAGAGCAGCTAAAATGACATCTTCCTTAAAGCCCATTTGTTGAACAATTAGGGCCACTCTCAAGTTATGCTCAAGGCGAAAAAAACCCTCTTTGGTGTTTTGCTTGAGAATTTTTAAAGCCAATGATAGTGCTTCAGGGTTTTGTACCTTCTTTTTTAGGGTTTGAGTTATTTTTTTTAACATTGAAACCTTTAAATGAGGAGCATTTTTTGTTAGGACAGATCTCTTGATCTCTTTTTAAAGTTAAAAGAGAACCACACGATGGGCAGGTTTTATTTATGGGCTTATCCCACATCGCAAAGTCGCAATGGGGCCAATTAGAGCAACCATAAAAGGGCTTATGTTTTTTAGTAAATTTTTCAGAGATTTCTCCTTGAGAGCATTTGGGGCATTTTATGCCGATGCCCGGTTTTTTTAAAGGGGCGGTGTATTTGCACTTAGGAAACGTCGCGCAAGCTAAAAATTTGCCAAACCGACCCAGCCGAATAATTAAATCGCCTCCGCATTCAGGACATTTTTTATCTGTTTTTTCGGTTAAATCCTTTTTTTCCACTTCTTCCTCTTTTCTAGCAAGGTTACGGGCAAAAGGGAAGTAAAAATCCTTTAAGGTCTTTTGCCAAGTATCTTTGCCTTCGGCTATTTCGTCTAATTCTTTTTCCATTTTAGCTGTAAATTGGATGTCAACAATCTGGGGGAAGTGTTCGGTTAACATATCGTTGGTAATAATCCCTATTTTTGTTGGTTTTAATTTTTTATTTTCATCCCTTTCAACATAGCCCCTCCGTTCTATGGTGTCCATGATAACAGCATAAGTTGAAGGGCGGCCGATTTCTTGTTTTTCTAATTCCTTAATTAAAGTCGCTTGCGAATATCTCGCTTTTGGCTTGGTAAAGTGCTGTTCTTTTTTTAGTTCTTCTAAATCAAGTATTTCTGCTTCTTTTAGCTCGGGCAAGGCATTTTCTGAAAACTTAGCTGGGTAAACTTTTAAAAACCCATCAAACTGTAAGGTTTGCCCGCTGGCTCTGAAAGTATAAACGTTGGCTTTTATTTCAGCTGAAACAATGTCAAAAAATGCCTCTTTCATTTGGCTGGCGATAAATCTTTGCCAAATTAGAGTATAGAGAGATAAAAACTCTTTTTTTGTTATTTTAGTTAGTTTACTGAAGTTCTCAGGCAAAAGCCCTGCTTTAACTGGTCTGATTGCTTCGTGGGCCTCTTGGGCCGTTTTGGCTTTGGTTTTAAAAATTCTCTCTGTTCCTGCTAAATACTCTTGGCCATATTTATTCAAAATAAGGTCTTTGGCCTCAATTAAACTTTCTTTAGCAAGGTTTAAAGAATCAGTTCGATGATAAGTGATTAAACCTCTTTCATACAGGCCCTGGGCTACCATCATTGTTTTTTTAGCTGAAAACCTTAATTTAGAGGAGGCCTCTTGTTGTAAGGTGCTTGTTTTAAAAGGCGCTGATGGGCTTCTTTTTTCTTCCTTTTTTTCAATTTGCGCCACTTGATAAGTGGCTCCTTCTAAATCATTTAAAATGCTTTCGGCTTGTTTTTGGTTTTTTACCTCTAACTTGTCTAAGGCCTTATCACCTTTTTTAGCCAAAAAAGCGGAAAAAACAGGATTTCCTGCTACATCTTTTAGGTCCGGCTTTTTCTGTTGAAGCTTAGCTTCAACAGTCCAATACTCTTCTTCTTTAAAGCCGTCTCTTTCTTTTTCTCTCTCGCAGATTAATCTAACAACAACTGATTGGACCCTGCCAGCTGAAAGCCCTCGCATCACCTTTTTCCATAAAAAGGGTGATAACTTATAGCCAACTAAACGGTCTAAAATCCTTCTGGCTTGCTGGGAGTTTACCAACCTCATGTCAAGGCCTCTTGGGTGTTTAATGGCCTCATGAATAGCTTTTTCAGTAATTTCGTGAAAAACAATTCTCTTGGGGTCCTTTAAGTTCAAGACCTCTTTTAAATGAAAAGCGATTGATTCACCCTCTCTGTCTTCATCAGTTGCTAAGATTACCTCTGTTGCTTGTGTAGCTTGTTTTTTTAGTTCTTTAACATTGGGCTTGGCTTTTTGCAGAATAACATACTCAGGTTCAAAATTATTTTTTAAATCAATTCCTAATTTTTTAGGGGGTAAATCCCGCACATGCCCATACGAAGAAGCAACCGAAAACTCTTTACCTAAAAAATGGCTGATTGTTTTTGCTTTTGTTGGGCTTTCTACAATAACAAGTTGCATAAAATAGAATTAAGAATTAAGAATTAAGAATTATGGTCAACAAAAATATGCCCTTTTAAATGAAACATTTTGGAAACGATCGTCTTCAAAATGTTGCATTTTTCAATAATGGTTTTTTTACCTCTTGTCCTTGATTTATAATTTTTGATACTTAATATTTATTTAGAATATAGCTGTTTCCAAAAATGTTTTTAATTTTATCTTCAAGCTCAAGGGTAGAAATAATCCTTAGAACTTGTTCTGGCTTTAAGTTGGTTTTTTCAATTATTTGATCTGCCGTTAAGGCGCCATTCTGAAGCACTTTTAGAATTAACAGTTCTTCTTTACTGCCTTTTGTACCTTGATATGTTTTATCATAGCTTATTTTAAAGAAATTTAAAATGTCTTTGGGGTTTTGCGTTAAAAGGGCTCCTTTTTGGATTAATAAATTGCACCCCATTGAATTAAGCGAAGTTATATTGCCAGGCAAGGCAAAGACCTGCTTTTTTTGTTTATGGGCCCAACTAGCCGTGTTTAAAGCGCCTGATTTTATTTTTGCCTCTATAACTAAAACCCCCAAAGAAAGGGCGGAAATAAGGCCATTTCTTTTTAAAAAATAACTCGCAAAAGACCTTTGCTTTGGTTCATATTCAGAAATTAAACAGCCCCCCTTTTTAAGGATTTCTTTGGCCAATTTCAAGTTTTCTTGGGGGTAAATTGTTTTTTCACTCAAACCAGTTCCTAAAAAAGCAATTGTTTTACCAGAACCAGCTAAAGCCCCTTTATGGGCCATTGTATCAATACCAACTGCTAAGCCAGAAACAATAGTTAAGCCAGCTTGTGAAAGTTCTTTGGCAAACCGAAAGGCCTGTTCTTTACCATATTCAGTTGCTCTTCTTGTCCCCACAATAGCGAAACCCCTTTCGCTCTTTGAAGGCAAAACACCTCGAAAATAAAGTTTTTCCGGAAAACCCTTAATATCTAATTTACCTTCTTTAATAGGGAAATCCCCCAATACTTCTTGCATCACTCAACATACCATAAAATTTAAAAACCTCCAAGAGCCGATGCTTTAGGGGTTTTGCTTTTTAATCATTTGTTTATTCACTTATTCACTTAGCCACTTTTTTACTTAATCACTTATGTGTTGGTTCTTAGTTTGTTAACTGCTTCAGAGAGCATTTGGCAATAAAGGTTTAAGCCAATCCTGTTGACTGCCCCTGATTGTTCTTTACCTAAAATGTTGCCTGAACCCCTTATTTCTAAATCCCTAATTGCTATTTGGTAGCCAGTACCTAATTCCTGGGCATCTTTTAACGCTTTTAAACGTTGTTTGGCTTTGCCCTTAAGGGTTTTTGGTTTATATAAAAAGTAAGCAAAGGCCTGTTTTTCAGCTCTGCCAACCCTGCCCCTTAGTTGGTAGGCCTGTGAAAGCCCTAATTTAACAGCATCGTCAACGATTAAAGTATTGACATTGCCTAAATCAATCCCGTTTTCAATAATAGTTGTTGAAAGTAAAATGTCTTGTTTTCTATTTTCAAAGTCGTTTAAGGTCTGAATAATTTCTTTTTCTGGTAATTTAGCATGTAAAGTAGCTATTTTGGCCTGGGGCATTATTCTTTGCAGTTTTTCTTTAACAGCAGAAATTGTCTCAATGCGATTATGCAGAAAATAAACCTGCCCACCCCTGCTCAACTCTTTTTTTAAAGCGTTTTTAATTATTTTAGAAGAGAGAGGTAAAACAAAGGTTTTAATTGGCTTCCTGCCTTCTGGGGCTGTTTTAATAAAGCTTAATTGTTTTAAACTAGACAAGGCCAAATGTAAAGTCCTTGGAATGGGGGTAGCTGAAAGATATAAAACATCAAGAAAGGGGTAGTTTTTACATAAAACTTCTTTTTGTTTAACCCCAAATTTTTGTTCGTCATCAATAATTAAAAGGCCTAAGTTTTTAAAAGTTATTTTTTTGGATAAAACACTATGCGTGCCAATTAAAATATCAATTTCACCTGTTTTGATTTTAGATAAAATATCTTTTTTTTCTTTTTCGCTTTGTAAACGGGTCAAAAGAGCTGTTTTTAAGGGTAAGTCACGAAGCCGTTTTTCAAAATTAAAAAAATGTTGGTTAGCTAATATGGTGGTTGGGGCAATCATTACCACTTGCCGTAAATTTTCAGCTGCTCTCGTGGCTATTCTTAAAGCAATTTCTGTTTTACCGAAGCCAACGTCCCCGCAAACAATCCTGTCCATTGGTTTTGTTTCAAGCATATCTTTTTCAATTTCTTTTAAGGTTTGCTCTTGGTCTGGCGTTAAAGTATAAGCAAAGGTTGTTGCTGTTCTTTCAGCCAATTCGCTTTTTTGGTAGGCAGACCTAATGGCTGTTTCCTTTTGAGCGAACATATTTAACAGTTCTTTGGCAAATTTTTCCGTATCTTCTTTAATTTTTCTTTTAGTTTTTTGCCACAAAACACTCCCCAACCTAGAAAGTTTTGGCTCAAATAAGCCGGTGTAACGAGAAAGTTTCCTTTCTAAGCCAACTGGCACATATAATTTGTCCCCCTTAGCATACTCAAGCGTGTAAAAGGAGCTAAGCTCCTTCGACAAGGGAAGGAGCTTAGCTCCTTTCACAATACCCACGAAGCGGCCTATCCCATGGTCAAGATGAACCAAATAGTTGCCTTCTTTAATGCCCTTAATGTCAGAAAACATTTCTTGGCGTTTCAATTTCTTTTTTAAAAGTTCTTGAGCTATTTTTTCATTTTTAATTTCTAAAGAAAGTTTTTTAATCGTTTCAAGGGTATTGCCTAAAAAATCAAGGCGAAAAGCGTTTTTGGTATTAACCGGGAAGACCTCAATAATCCCCCCTGTTTGAGAAAATTCGCCGGGCTCGTCTGTTTTGAAAACCTTTTCGTAGCCCATTTCATCAAGTTTTTTTAAAACATCCGATATTTTAAGGTTTTGGTTTTTTTCTAAAAATAAAATGTTTTCTTGCCAAAAGTTTTGTGTTTCAGTCGCTTTTAAAACCTGATTAAGGTTTTTTTCATACCAAACAAACTCCTTTTCTAAAAAATAAGGAGTGAAACCGACAATTAGTAAATTATTTTTTTGTTTCTCGT
>PFAX01000004.1:9715-35613 GCA_002773495.1 bacterium (Candidatus Gribaldobacteria) CG10_big_fil_rev_8_21_14_0_10_37_21
CAAAGTTATAGTATTTAAGTAGGTTTTAGTTGATAGGTTATTTTGTATTAAAGGGAGGCGATACCGATGCCAGAAAAAGAGGAAGAGGAAAGATGCCAAAGATTCGTCAACCTTGCCGCTTTTGAGGCGGCTTGTAATAACGACGAATTTGCCGAGGTTTTCATGGGGTTTGCAAAGCGGGCGAGGAGACGTATTTGGGTAGTTCCTCGTCTAATTGTTCAGCCGGCGTGTCCGGTTTAATTATTATCTATGGCCAGGCATAATGCTTGGCCAGCTTTATTTATGGTTTGAGCTATAGCCAACTCTTCTTGTTTGGAAAATTTTTTGAGCACAAAATCCTCGGCTTTGGGGGTGAGTTGGCAGTTGGTAGTAGGTAGTTGGTAGACAGGACGAATTCCGACCTTAACACGAGTGAAGTTTTGCGTTTTTAAGGTGTCAATTATTGATTGGACCCCGTGGTGACCGCCAGAACTTGAGTTTTCAACGATTTTAATTTCACCTAATGGCAAATCAAAATCATCGTGAACAACAATAAGTTGCAATAATTGATTATTAATTATTGATAATTGGCGAAACAGGGCTTTGATTGCAAGCCCGGAGGAGTTCATAAAGGTTTGGGGTTTTACAAGTAAAACCTCTTTTTCAGCAAGGATTCCTTTGGCAGTTTCGGATTTTAATTTTTTGTCCAACTTAAACTTGGGGAAATCGTTTTCTTCCCTAATTGCGTCAAGAACCCTAAACCCGACATTATGTCTAGTTTTTTTGTATTTAAGCCCAGGGTTACCCAGGCCAATTATAATTTTCATATAAATATAATATGATAATTGAAAGAAGTAAGGGGGGTTAGTTTGTGTGCTTATTGATTATAGCATATCTTGCTTGCTTTTGAAATTCTTGCTATTATATATAATAACAACTTAAGATCAATTCTTTATGAAAATTAAATCAGCCTTTTCTTTTGTTTGGGAAATTTTAAAGCTTGCCCTTTTGGCTTTAATAATTGTTTTGCCTATTCGTTATTTTATCTTTCAGCCCTTTGTTGTTAAAGGGGCTTCCATGGAGCCAAATTTTCATGATGGTGATTATTTAATTGTTGACGAGATTTCTTATCGCTTAAGAGCTCCGGAAAGAGGGGAGGTCATCATTTTTAAGTACCCCCAAGACCTTTCGCAAAGGTTTATAAAAAGAGTAATTGGCTTACCCAACGAAAACATTGAAATAAAAGAAAATAGAATAATCATTACAACAAAAATAGGCACACAGTTTATTTTAGAAGAAGGCCCTTATTTACCCTTAGCCACTACAGGGCTTTTTAGCCAAAATATAAAGATCACCTTAAGTGAAAATGAGTATTTTGTTTTAGGCGACAACCGAAGCCATTCTTTTGATTCTCGGGGGTGGGGCTCTTTACCTAAAGAAGATATTATTGGTCGAGCACTTTTTAGGCCTTGGCCTTTAGTTGATTTTGGCCTGATTTTTGAGCCAAGCTACCAAACTAATTAATTTTAAATTATATGAAGTATCAAACACCAACTGGCATGAGAGACCTTTTAGAAGACGATTTAGAGCTGTTCGATAAAATTCTTAAAAATGCTCAAAAAATAGCTGATTTCTATAGGTTTAAAAAGATAGAAACGCCTATTTTAGAAAATTCAGAAATTTTTGAAAAAGGCACTGGTGCTTTTACAGATATTGTTGAAAAAGAAATGTTTTCTTTAACAACAAAAGGCGGTGACCGCCTTACTTTAAGGCCAGAGCTTACCCCGCCAATCGTCAGGGCTTATATTGAAAATGGTATGCAGGCCTTGCCCAAGCCAGTTAATTTATGGTATGCAGGGCCTTGTTTTAGGCATGAGCGTCCTCAAAGTGGGAGGTTTAGGCAGTTCTATCAATTGGGCTTTGAGACCTTTGGTGCTGTTGAGCCAGTTATTGATGCTTTAATTATTTTAACTTGCTATGCTGTTTTAAAATCGCTTGGTTTAAAAAATTTAGTTGTTCAGGTTAATTCAATTGGTTGCTCTTCCTGCCGACCCTATTTTAAGAAAACCCTTACTTCCCACTTAAAAAAATCTTTAAGCTCTTTGTGTGCTAACTGTAAGGGTCGTTTGAAAAAGAACCCTTTAAGAATCTTAGATTGTAAAGAAGAAAAGTGTGAAAGAATTAAAAAATCTTGCCCGCAAATTTTAGATCACCTCTGTAAGAATTGCCATGATCATTTCAAAGCGCTTTTAGAGTTTTTAGAGCCAGCCGGCATTCCCTTTTCCCTTAACCCTTATTTAGTTAGAGGTCTTGATTATTATACTAAGACCGTTTTTGAAATAGTTCAAGAATCAGGCAAGAGCCAGGGCTCGTTGGCTGGTGGGGGGAGGTATGACGATTTAGTCAAATTGCTTGGCGGTAAGCCCACTCCTGCTTGCGGGGCAGCAATTGGCTTAGACAGGGTAGTTCTTTTGCTTAAAGGAAGTCAAGAAAAAAAGGAAAAACAAGAAAGAGCCGATGTTTTTTTAGCTCAAGTAGGGGACTTAGCTAAGCAAAAAAGTTTAATTTTATTAGAAAGTTTTAGGCAAGCTGGCATTGATTTGGCTCAAACCATTAGCAAGGACTCTCTTTCTTCACAATTAAGAACTGCCAGCAAACTGGAAGCTCAGTTTAGTTTAATTTTTGGCCATCAAGAGGCCTTGAAAGATCAAATTATAGTTCGGGAAATGTCTTCAGGACGGCAAAAAACAATCGCCTTAGCTAAGGCCGTTCAAGAAATTAAAAAACGTTTAAAATAAATCAAATTGAATCGGTTAGCTTAACAAGAGGGCTTGCATTTTTTAGCAAAATAAGTTATTCTATTATTATGCCGTTAGAAGTGGAAAAACAAGGGAGAGAATCTTCCCAAAATGTTGTCAGACGTTTTACGCTTAAATTAAGAAAAAGCGGGATTTTGCTTTCAGCTAGAAAAAATAGGTTTTTTAAAAAAGATCAATCTGTTCCCTTAAAGAAACGATCTGCCTTAAGGCGCTTAGTTAAAAAAGAAGAGTATTTGAAGCAAAAAAAGCTAGGCCGTGTTTAAGTTTAAGTTTCTAAGGCAGGGTTGATTTTATTGGAATTGGAAATCCGCTTGGGCGGGTTTTTGTTTTCCACAGCTTGAGTTGGATGTAAAAAACATTTGCCTTGTTTTTTTTGTTTTGCTATGATAAAGAAATGATTGAAATAAATAATTTAACCGAATCCAAGGTTAATAAGGCCTTAATTAAAGAAACCCTTAATTTAGTTCTTAAAAAAGAAGGCCTCAAGGAATCTTCAATTATTTCTTTAGCTTTGGTTGGGCCTGGCAGAATGCGAAAAATTAACAAGACCTATCGTCATAAAAATAAATCAACAGATGTTTTAGCTTTTGTGGAGCAAAAAACAGCCCTGGGTAAATATAAAATTGGGCGTTTAGAAAAAATTCAGGGCTTAGGTGAAATTATTATTTGCCCTAGGGAAGTCAAGAAAAATGCTAAAAAATTTAAAGTTTCATTTGAAAAAGAGCTTTTAAAAGTTTTGATTCATGGTGCTTTGCATCTTTTGGACTATAATCACGAACAAAGTGGGAAAAAGGCCATTGAAATGGCTCAAAAAGAAGCCGAATATTTAGAACAAAGTTTATAAGGGATATTTTTTATGAAAAATCAAATTTTTACTTCATTAGATATCGGTAGTCACTCGATTAAAGGGGTTTGCCTTAAACAGAATAATGAGGGTATTTTTGAAGCCCTTGCTCACTCGCACAGGCCTTGTTTTGTGGGAGTAAGAGCGGGTGAAGTAATTAAACCCGAAGAAGTTGCCAAAGCGATTCAAAGGGTTAAGTCAGAGCTTGGCAAGAAGGTCAATCTAAAAATTAAAAAGGTCTTTGTTAATATCAGCGGAGCCCATATTTCTTCGGTGCCTTCTCAAGGGTTAGTTTCGGTTTCAAGAGCTGACCAAAAAATTTCTAAAGAAGATGTCAAAAGGGTTTTAAAGGCGGCGGAAGCTATTAATTTGCCCTCTAATCGGGAAATTTTGGAGGTCTTTCCTAAAGAATTTATTATTGACGGAGAGGGTGGGCTTAAAGATCCAGCTGGGCTTGAAGGTATTCGCTTAGAAGTTAAGGTTATTTTAAGCACTATTTTCTCGCCTGTTTTAGCAAATTTATATCAAGCCGTCGAGGGGGCTGGTTTAGAAATTGAAGATATTATTTTAAGCCCCTTAGCCCAAGCTAGGGCTATTTTAAACGAAGAGCAAAAAGAATTAGGCGTGGCTTTAGTTGATTTAGGGTTTGCGACAACTTCTTTAGCTATTTTTGAAAAAGGGGATTTAATTGATTTTGCGATTTTTCCAGTTGGTTCTTCTCATATTACTAACGACTTAGCGATTCTTTTACGAACTGAAATAGAAACAGCAGAAAATATTAAAAAACAATACGCTAAGTTAGCTATCTTAGGAAAAAAGGCACCTACTTGGGGCCAAAAAAAAGAAAAGTCAGCCAAAGAAGATTTAATCGAAATACCAGAAAAAGCAATAAAGTTTTCTAGAAAGTTTTTATTAAATATTGTTGAGTCCCGGGTTGATGAAATATTTTCTGAAGTAGAAAAACATTTAAAGAAAATGACCGGTCAAGAGCAGTTGCCGGCCGGTTTGGTTCTAACTGGGGGTGGGGCTTCTTTGCCGGGGATTGTTGAGTTTGCTAAAGAAAAGTTTAATTTACCTTGCAGAGTAGCCCAAATTTATGGGATTAAGGGTGCCGATGGTCAGGAATTTTCTGCTTGTTATGGGATGGCAATGTATGCTTTAGAAAAAGAGGGCTCTTTTGAACATCAAAAATCAGGTGGCACTAGTTTTTTTGCTAAAATAAAAAAGTTTTTTAAAATTGTTTTTAAAGCATTTTTACCTTAAAATTAATGAATCTAAGCCCTAAAATTAAAGTTGTTGGCGTGGGGGGGTCTGGTGTTAACGCTGTTTCAAGAATGTTTAAAGAAAAGATTAGCAATATTGAATTAATTGCTGTTAACACTGATGCCCAAAGTTTAAAGGCCTGCCCTCTTGAAAAAAAGTTTTTGATTGGCCAAAAAATAACCAAGGGCCTGGGCACTGGCATGGATTTTAAGTTGGGCGAGAAAGCAGCCAGAGAAAATATCGCTGACTTAAAACAGGCCTTTTTAGGTGCTCATCTTTTATTTTTAACTTGTGGCTTGGGTGGGGGCACTGGTTCAGGGGCAATTTCTGTTTTAGGTGAAATTGCCAAAGAGTTAGGTGTTTTAACCGTGGCTGTAATTACTTTGCCTTTTAGCTTTGAAGGGGTTTATCGGAAAACTATTGCTCTTACTGCCTTAAAAAATATTTCTTTAAATGTAGATTGTTATCTAACGATTAAAAATGATCGGCTTTTAGAATTGGTTGGCCAAAATGCTACCTTAGAAAGCAGTTTTTGGGTTTGTGATGGGATTTTAAGAGAGGCGGTTAAAGCGATTTCTGATTTAATTTCTTTACCTGGCATTATTAATGTTGATTTTGCTGATTTAGGGACAATTTTAAGAAATTCTGGCCAAGGGTTTTTAGGTATAGGCAAGGCCAAAGGCGAAAAAAGGGCTTTAATAGCAGCCAATATGGCTTTGCAGTCGCCTCTGCTTGATTTTTCAATCAAAGATGCCGAGGGTATTCTTTTAAACATTGCAGGAGCTGAAGACCTTTCTTTAATTGAAGTAAACATAGCGGCTACCACGATTAAAAAACAAGCCAAAGACGGAGCCAAAATTGTTTTTGGCGTTTCCGAAGATGTTTCTTTAGATAAAGGCGAAATGAAAGTCACCCTAATCGCCACCGCCAAGTAGTTTAAAAAAGCTTTTAAGGTAGTGTTGGCTTTAAAAAACAGAGTTATCCACAGAGGTTGGCAAAATTAGCTCTTGTCAGCTTTTTTGTTTTAGTTATAATGAAGTAATTGTTCACAACCTCATCCGCACTTTGAATTTTTTGGAGTGCGGATTTTGACCCCTTTGAATTAAAAAATAGTCAAAAAATATGCTTGAATATATTACCAAAATCCAAAAAAGGTCAGGCGACATTGAAACCTTTGACCAAGAAAAAATTCAAAAGGCGGTTTTTAAGGCCCTAACAGCAACGGGGGAAGCCGGCCAAAAAGAGGCGCAAGAAGTAACTTCGGAGGTTGTTCGCATTTTGAATTTAAGGTTTGAGGTGGGGCAAGTGCCTCAAGTTGAACAGGTGCAAGATATTGTTGAAGAGATTTTAATGGTCAAGGACTTTATCAAAACAGCCCGGGCTTTCATTTTATACCGAGATCAACGAAGACGGATTAGAGAATTAGGTGAGGTTTACGACGAAGCGGTTGAGATTTACGACCAATATATTTCAGAAATGGATTGGCAAGTCAAAGAAAACGCTAATATGGCTTATTCTTTGCAGGGCTTAAATAATTACGGGGTTTCTTCTTTAAGTAAAAGGTATTGGTTAAACAAAATTTACCCCAAGCCTATTAGAGATGCCCTTGAGAGTGGCGATTTCCACATCCATGACCTTGATGTTTTGGGGGCCTATTGTTGTGGCTGGGATTTATACGATTTATTGCTTCGAGGTTTTGGCGGGGTTAAAGGTAAGGTAGAATGTGCCCCAGCTAAACATTTAAGTTCGGCCTTAGGGCAAGTTGTTAACTTTTTATATACGCTTCAAGGCGAGTCAGCTGGCGCTCAGGCAATGTCTAGTTTTGATACTTTATTGGCGCCTTTTATTCGGTATGACAATTTAAGCTATAGTCAAGTCAAAAAGTCCATGCAATCGTTTATGTTTAATTGCGCTGTGCCCACTCGCGTCGGATTTCAGACCCCTTTCAGTAATATAACATTAGATTTGCACCCTGCGGCTTCTTTTGTTAAACTGCCAGTAATTATTGGGGGTAAGCCCCAAAAAGAAACTTATGTTGATTTTCAAGCAGAAATGGACCTATTAAATCAGGCCTTTTATGAGGTGATTATGGAGGGGGATAAAAATGGCCGGATTTTTACTTTTCCAATCCCCACAGTTAACATTACCAAGGATTTTGACTGGCAAAGGTCAGCCCTTGAAGCTCTTTGGCAAGCAACGGCTAAATATGGGGTAAATTATTTTGCTAATTTTATTCAATCAGACATGAACCCCGAAGATGTTAGGAGTATGTGTAAATTGCCCCATTGCCAGATAATTTATAAAAACGCGAACGGTGAAATTGCGAAAACACCAATTAGAAGAATTGTTGATGATTTCATCAAAAGGGGAAACAGAATAGAAGTTTTAATGAATGGGCAATTCAAACCAGTAAAAGATGTTTTAAAGTTGAAATTAACAGCAGAAGATGTCTTGAAAATAAAATTAGACAACGGAGTCATTGACAAAATGACCATGGATCACCCTTCAGTTATAATTACAGAGGGTAATTTGAAAGTTGTTGAGAGTAAAGATTTGAAAGTTGGGGATGAATTTCCAATTAGTAAATACCATTATGAAGGGGAGTTGGGCGATTTTGACTTAGGCAGAGTAATTGGGCTTTATTTGGGCGATGGCTGGTTATCTCATAATGGAGCGACGGTTAATTTTGTCTTTAATAAAAAAGAAAAAAAGTTAATTGATTTCGTAAGTTTGTTTGCTGGAAAAAGATATGCTACTAAAACGCGCGTTGAGATAAACGAAAAACATAATTATTGCAGGGTTGCTGTGGCCAGTAGAGCACTTGGTGAGCTTATCAAAGAGTATGCGAGAGGTGATGGCTCCTTGGTAAAAAGAATTAATTCTAAATCCTTTGCTCGTTGTGTTGATTTTAGAAAGGGCATGCTCATTGGTATAATTGAAAGCGATGGTTCTGTTGTTAATCGCAAGTATATTGCGCTTCATTTAGGCAACAAGGGATTAATCAAGGATATTTTGATTTTGTCAAGGACATTAGGGGTTAATGCCACTTATTTTGAATCAAAAAATAAAACTGGCGAGAAAGAAAAAATGGCCTTTAATTTAAGGTTTGCTCAAGATGTGCCTTCTTGGATAGGAGGTTATTTTGCCTTGAACAAGGGTAAAAATTTAAAATATAAGGAATATGAACATTTTTTTGGAGTTAAGATAGTTAGCATAGAAAAAATTAAATATACTGGTTATGTTTATGATTTTGAGATAGATTCAAAAGAGCATTTGTTTCAATTAGCCAATGGCATTATTACTCATAATTGCTGTCGCTTGCGATTGAGTAATAAAGAGTTGCTTAAAAAAGGGGGCGGGCTTTTTGGCGCTAACCCCCAAACAGGTAGTATCGGGGTGGTCACAGTCAATATGCCCCGAATTGGTTATTTATCAAAAACAAGGGGTGAGTTTTTTCAAAGATTAGGGGCTGTGATGGATTTGTCTAAAGATTCTCTTGAAATTAAACGCAAAGCTGTTGAGGATTTTATGGAAAAAGGCCTTTACCCTTACTCAAAACACTATTTAGCCAATGTGAAAACAATGCGGGGCGTGTATTATGGCAACCACTTTTCAACAATTGGGCTTTTGGGTTTAAACGAGTGCTTGCTCAATTTTATGGGCGAAACCATTGCTTCAACCAATGGCAGGCAGTTTGCTTTAGAAGTTTTAAACTTTATGCGAGAAAGAATTATTGGCTACCAAGAACAAACTGGTAATTTGTATAACTTAGAAGCAACCCCAGCTGAAGGGGCGAGCTTTAGGTTGGCTTTAAAAGATAAAAAGAAATACGAAAATATTATCACAGCCGGCACAAAAGAGGTACCCTATTACACTAATAGCTCTCAATTGCCAGTTAATTACACAGACGATGTTTTTGAAGCCCTTGATTTACAAGACAACCTGCAGTGTGCCTATACGGGAGGCACCGTCGAGCATATCTTCTTAGGGGAACGGTTGTCTGATATTGAAACAGTTAAGCATTTAGTTAAAACCGTTTTTACAAACTATAAATTACCCTATATTACTTTAACCCCAACCTTTTCTATTTGCCCAGTACACGGATATTTATCTGGCGAACGCTGGAAATGCCCCCAATGTATGGTTGACCAGGATTGCGAGGTTTATTCTAGAGTGGTTGGCTATTTAAGGCCCGTTCAGCAATGGCATAAAGGCAAAGCCCAAGAGTTTAAAGAAAGAAAGGTTTTTACGATGAAACCGGGTTATCTTAAAAAAGGGTAATATGTTTATAGCTGCTTTGCAAAAAACAACCCTGCTTGACTACCCCGGGCGGTTAGCTTGTATTGTTTTTTTAGCTAACTGTAATTTTAAATGCCCTTTTTGTTATTCTAAAGAGATTGTTTTAGAAGAGGAAATAAAAAACATTCTTCCCTTAAAAGAAGGTGATTTTTTTGATTTTTTAAAAAAAAGAAAAGGCAAATTAGAAGCAGTTGTTATTTGTGGGGGTGAGCCAACAATTAACCCTACATTGCTTAGTTTTTGCCAAGAAATTAAGAGTTTAGGGTATAAAGTTAAGCTTGACACGAATGGTTCAAACCCAGTAATGGTTAAAAAGTTGCTTAAAGAAAATTTAATTGACTATGTCGCCATAGACCTTAAAACCTCAAAAGAAAAGTACCAAAAACTAACCGGCTCTTTAATTAAAAATGTTGCTGAAAAGGTTAATCAAACCCTTTCTCTTTTAAAAGAAAGTAAAATTGATTGGGAAGTAAGAACAACTTGCGTGCCAGGTTTTATTGATAAGGAAGATATTTTAAAAATAGCTCAATGGGCTAAGGGTGCTCCAAAGTATTATTTGCAAAACTTTAGGCCCCAAAAAACCCTTGACCCGGCTTTTGAAAAGGTTAAGCCCTATTCTTCCCAAGAAATGGAAGAAATGCGTCAAATCGCTTCACCATTTTTTATGTCTTGCGATGTCCGCTAAGGTAATCTGAGTTAAACTTTATCTTTTATTTATTCTATGTTAGAATAAAAGCAAAAAGATGAAATTTCCTCGTTCAAAAAAGCTTATTTTTGTCAACAATAAAGGCGGAGTTGGTAAAACCACGCTCGCTTTTAATTGTGCTGTGTCGTTCGCTAATCAGGGCTATAAGGTAGTTTTAGTTGACCTTGACCCGCAATGCAACCTTACGCACTTGTCTTTGGGTAGCGAGTTTTATGAAAAAAATTTATTTTCTCAAAAAGAACCGACAATTTACGATGTTTTACGAGGCGTGATAGAGGGTGGCTCTGATGTTGATTTTTCGGTAAAGTTTTTACCAGTCAAAGCAAATCAAAACCTTTTGCTTTTAAAGGGCGACATTAGCCTTTCTGTCTACGAAGGTCTGCTCTCAACTGCTTATGGTCAAGCCGCTTCTGGCCAACCCATTGGTTATTTCCAAACCAGCGCTATAGATCGCTTTTTAAGAGAAAAGGGCTTAAGCGAGCAGATTGATATTTTTATTATTGATACCTCTCCTAGTTTAGGCCTTTTAAACCAAATAATTTTACTTGGCACTGACTATTTTGTTGTGCCGATGGTGCCAGATGGTTTTAGCGTTCAGGGGATTGAAAACTTAGGCATTGTTTATGAAAAATGGAAAATTCAGTGGCGAAATTCCGCCAAAGCTCTTTCTGGCAATACGGAAACGAAGTTCGTCCTTCCTGGGGACCCGCTTTTCCTTGGTTATATTGTCAATTCGTATAATGTTTATGGCAAGCAACCCATTGTTGACCATAGGGTTTGGATTGAAAAGATTCCGCAGAAAGTAAAAACATATTTATCAGAAAAGCATTGTCGCAATGGTTTAGTCCAAGAGAGCTGGAAAAACCCTTTGCAAATTATTCAGGATTACGGAAGAATCCCGGCTAAATGCCAGGACTTGGGCGTCGCTATTTTTGACCTTGACCCAGTGCAAATAGCAGAAAACCAACAAGGCACCAAAGAAAACATTGAAAAAGCCAAAGAAGAATTCGCCAACCTCTCCACGGCCATTCTACGGGTTTTATCTTTATATTAAATTAAAAGTTGACTTTTAGGAGTTTTTAGGTAGGATAAAAGATGATTTTACCTTATTCTAAAATCCTCTTTTTTGCTTGCTTGTCTTTTATTTTAGGCATTTTTTTGAATTCGTTTTTGCCAATTTCTCAAATACTTATTTGGGAAATTTTTATTTTGGGCTTTTTTTATTTAATTTTCTTTTTTAAAAACAAAAAAGTTTTTGTCTTTGTTCTGTGTTTTTTAGCTTTAGGGATTGGGCTTTTCCGGGCAAATGTTATTTTACCCCAAGAAAAGGTAAGCCAAAAAGAAAGTTTTTTCCCTGCCTTCAAAGAAAAGCTTGAACAAAACATTTCAACAAGGGTGCCTTTCCCAGAAAGTGCTTTTGCTTTGGCTTTAATCTTGGGCGATCAAGGCCGAATTCCTTTTTCCTTAAAAGAAAAACTGAGCCAAAGTGGTTTACGTCATATTACCGCTGTTTCGGGTGCGCATATTGTTATTTTAACCGGGGCCTTGGTTTTGCTGGGCTCTCGTTTAAAGCTTGGTCGGCTTCGGGCAAATTGGTTTGGTTTGATTGTCATTTGGCTCTTTCTTTTTCTGATTGGCTTTCGCAGTTCCGCTTTAAGGGCGGTGATTATGGCAAGTTCTTTTTTAATCTCTGATATTTTAGGCAGAAATAAGGCGATTTTTCGTGTTTTAGTTCTTTCAGCCACTATAATGCTTATTTTTAAGCCAGACCTTTTAAGGTATGACCTTGGTTTCCAGCTTTCTTTTTTGGCTGTTTTAGGGATTGCTTTTTTTCATTCATTTTTTAAGCAGATTTTTGAGAAAATACTTCAGAAACGTTTTTCTTTTTTTACTTCTATAATAGCGATGACTTTTTCTGCACAACTCTTTACCTTGCCTTTGCTTCTTTATTATTTTGGCTCTACTTCTTTGGTTTCACCTATAACTAATCTTTTGGTTTTACCCATAATTCCTTATTTAATGGGGGCGAACTTTATTTTTGCCTTGTTCTCACTTTTACTTGGCCCCTTAGTCGTTGTCTTTGTCTTACCTGTTTGGCTTTTAACTAAATACCTTATTTTTATCGTTGTTTTTTTCGCTAACCTTCCCTTTGCTTCTGTTGCCCTTAAAATTCACTGGTTTTGGCTTTTCCCCTCGTATTTCTTGCTTTTTACCCTCGCCTTTCTCCTCCAACATCATCAACGTCAAAAGCTTTTACCTTAATCAAAATGTGTCATTCCGACAAAAAAGCTATCCAATGAAAGATTTTTAAGGTATAATTAGTAATAACATTAAAGGACTAATGTTTGATTTCAAAAAACTTGTTTTAAGCTTTAAATACGCTATAACTGGCATTAAAACAGCTTTCAAAAAAGAGCAAAGTTTTCGTTTAATGCTTCTGGCGGTTTTTTTTGTCTTAGGGTTATCGTTTATTTTAGGGTTAAATAATTTCGCCAAAGCTATTTTGGTCTTGTCTTGTGGGTTTGTTTTGGGCTTAGAACTTTTAAATTCGCAAATTGAAAAGATTTTAGATATTGTCCAACCCTGTCTAGATAGTCGCGTTAAACATATTAAGGACTTATCTGCGGGAGCTGTTTTAATTGCTTCAATTACCGCTTTGGTAGTCGCTATTTTTCTTTTTTTACCTCATTTGTTATAATAAAAAAATATGTTGCAAAAAATTAAACAAATTCTCCAAACAGACCTTTCGCCTATTTTTAAGAAAGAGTTTTATGTTTTTCCAAAATTAACCTCTTTTGAAGTAAAAAAAGCGCGTAAAGCCCTCAAGGTTAACTTTGTTTTACCAAAACTAGCCAAGAAAAAACAAATTCGGCCTGTTTTTACTATAACCTTGTTTTTAGTTATTTTTGCTTGCGGGGTTTATCTGGGCAATCAAGTTGATTTTAAATTAATCAGCCAAAGCCAAGCTAATGTTTTAGATACCGTGAAAGGTTGGCTTTGGTTTTTGCCTCAAAGCGAGCAAAAGGTAATTTCAGGCGAAACTTTTGACCTTAAAGAAAGCGAAAACCCTGTTTACGCCCCCCAGACCAGCCAAGAGGAAATGATTATTTTAGCTGTAGAAAAAGCCATCCCAGCGGTTGTGACCATTATTATTAGCAAAGATGTGCCAACTTATGAGCAGTATATTGAAAGGCAAAAGCCATTTGGCGATTCCTCGCCCTTTGAAATTCAAGTCCCCAAATTAAGGCAAAATGGCACCCAAGAGCAAGAGATTGGCTCTGGGAGTGGCTTTATTGTTTCTAAAGACGGCCTAATTGTTACTAACAAGCATGTGGTCTATGATAACAAGGCCTATTACACAGTTTTTATGTCAGATGGCTCTTTTTATAAAGCGAAAGTCTTAGGCACAGACCCGGTTCAGGACTTAGCTTTAATCAAAATTGAGACCGAAAACGAAGTCAACAAGACAGGCCAAGTTAAACAAAAAACCTTTCCCATTTTAACCTTGGGCGATTCTTCTAAAATAAAAATAGGCCAAACAGCCATAGCCATTGGTAACGCTTTAGGTGAGTTCTCTAATACTGTCTCGGTGGGGGTTATTTCAGGCACAGGTCGGACAATTACCGCTGAAGGTGCTGGTATTTCTGAAATTTTAGAAGATATTTTACAAACAGATGCCGCTATTAATAAAGGCAATTCAGGCGGCCCCTTGCTTAATTTGCGAGGCGAAGTAATTGGCGTTAATGTAGCTGTGGCCGAAGAGGCCCAAGGCATTGGCTTTGCTGTGCCCATAAACGAGGCCAAAATAGACATTAAGCAATACCAAGAACAAGGCAAAATATCCCGGGCCTTCTTAGGGGTCCGTTATGTTGAAGCAGATGATTCTGGGGTTTTAATTTCAAGGGGCGATAACGTCAACGAACCAGCCATTACCCCTGATTCAGCCGCTGATAAAGCCGGTTTAAAAGAAAATGACATTATTTTAGAGGTTTCAGGTGAAAAAATTACCCCTAATAACACTTTAAGCAAAATTATCCGCCAGCATTACCCCGGGCAAACAATTACCCTTAAAGTTATGCGTGCTCAAGCCATTTTAACCCTCCAGGCCGTTTTAGGCGACCGCACTGAATAAACCTTTATGAAAGAACTCGTAGCGAGTAGTTGCCAAGATGTCATTCTGAACGGAGTGAAGAATCTTTTATCCCCTATGTCATGCTGAGCCAGCAGGCGAAGCATCTCTTGCCCTTGGGTGTGAGATCCTTCGCCTGCTGGCTCAGAATGACGGGCAAAAGGCGTTTTACTCGCTACAAGTTAAAACTAATCAGCGTTTGTTTGTTAGGGGTTGCTTGTAGATACGATGAGGCATCAAAGCCCTGCCAAAAGGTTTTGGATTTAGCTAAAAAAGAGGTCTTAATGCCGGTTTGCCTCGAGCAATTAGGAGGGCTTTTAACTCCTAAGAGGGCAAGGAGTTTAAGTGGAGCTTTCATCTCGACCAAGGGGGATTTTACGCCATAGAAATAGTAGCTTCTTGTAAGAGCTGGTGCCAAAACTTCCCACCCAAAGACGATGATTTAATTGATAAACAACCCTTTTTAGAGTCAATCAAAGTTTATCAAATAGAAAGAGAAATAATCAGTTATTTACCCCCTAACAACCCACCCAAAGAAGGCAATTGCCGCCCTTTTTTATCTATCGCTGTAGTTGGACTTGCCTTAAAACATTTCAACATTAGAGCTAAAGCCACTAAGGGCGATAAATATGCCCTCTTTTTTAGAGACGACGAAGACCTTAAGCTAAAAATTAACGACAAAACCCAATTTAACCAAGAGCCCAAATCCCACAAACACTGGTATTGGTGTGGCAGAACCCTACAAGGCACGAGCAAAGAGTTTAGCCAATCATTCAATCAAAAGTCATATCTTAACTATCTTGAGCTTTTTGCTGATAGGTCGCCCACCCTTGAAGCCATTAACTTAACCCTTGATTTAAAAAGCTTTCAAGATGTCCAGCGAATTAAAAACCTTTTAAAAGCCAAGATAATAGCTAAAGAGGCCTATTTAAGGCAAGACACAGACACCGCTTCTCAAGTTTTACATACTTTTAAAGAGGGTGATGAGGTTCTTGTCTCTCCAGAGATAAGCCAAGGCCAAGCCCCTTACGAAAAACAAAAAGATTATACCAATACTTGGCACAAGGTTGTTTTTTAAGACCAAGAGGGCTATGTTTTTGCTAAGTTCGTAGAGGTTAAGGGCGAAGACCAAGAAACAATAAAAGCAAAAATCATTGCAATAGCCAACAAGCACAATCAAGACCCTTGTTTGATGTTAGCGATTGCCCAAAGAGAGTCGCAATTTTTCCCTTATACTGTATCTGAAGTTGACGCAAAGGGATTGTTTCAATTGACTCCGATTGCTGTAAAACAGGATCAAGAAACATTTTTCAAGGAAGTAAAAGAAGTTGATCTTTTTGATGTTGACCAAAACATTGAACTTGGCATTTTATATTTTAAATATTTAAAAAACGTTTATCAAAACGAAAAAGACCCAACACTGGTCTTGCAACAACAATTGGCTGCCTGGAATTGGGGGCAAGGCCACATACCTTCTGATAAAAAGTTTAACTTTAATCAACAACCAACAACAGTTCAGCAGTTTGTTGGAGATATTTTGCAATATCAGAGAGACTGCGAACAACAAAAAATAAAACAAGCGGGTAAAATAAATCTCCCGTTGCTTTTAGCTGGCTGCTTTGTCTTTTCTTGCTTAATTTTGTCTTTAGGTTTATGTTGTGCACACAAAATAATTGAACCAAAAGATGGATGGCAAAAGGCCTTTCAGGATTGGGATGCCGTGGCAGGTAGCTCAATAGATGTTAATAGCGACGGGAAAATAGATTTATTAATGCTGATGTATGATAGAGGTCCTGCCATTGAGAGAACAAATAAAGTTATTCTTGTGCAGGGGGATAGTTGGAGGGAGTTATTATCTGAATCGCTTTGTGGTTTTATGGGCTGGGAAATAGGCGATTTTAACCAAAATGGCAAAACTGAACTTTTAATTCGTTATGATGATTTTGGCATGGCTGGCTGGCAGAGCTGGTATTTATACGAGTGGAAAAATAATAATTTTGAACTTTTGATTGATGAGAATCAAATTTTATCCAACTTAGAAGTTGAAGATATGGACAATGACGGTTTTTCAGAAATCATTCAAACCTTTTGGCCATATGAAGAACCAAAATCCAAACAGATTTTTAAATGGAATGAGCAATCCCAGCGTTATCTTCCCGGAAAAGTTTTTCCAGTCAGAGAGCTTTAATTTTATCCTTAAAATCTATGAAATTTATCCTACATCTCGTCTAAGGTTTCAAGGCCTAAAAGGTTAAGGCCTTGTTTAAGGGCTACAGAGACGGCTTCAACTAATTTTAAGCGAGCTTGAGTTAAGTTAGGGTTTTTTTTATTAATCACGGGCAGGGCTTGGTAAAATTGGTTAAAAAGCAAAGCTAAATTATAAACGGCTTGGGTTAGTTTAGAGGGGTTTAATTCCGCTTGAGCGTCTTTTAAAGCGATTTTTATTTCTAAAAGCCCTCTTGCTAAAGCCAAGGCCTCCCTTTCTTTTAAAAGTGAAAAATTAGTTTGCTTTGCCTGGATCGTGGCTTTTGTCTTTATGTTTGCCTTTCTTAAAACGCTTTTTGCTCGAGCATAACTATACAAGCAATAAGGCCCGGTTTTGCCCTCAAAAGAAAGCGACTGCTTTGGGTCAAAATGCAAGTCCGTTGGGGCGTTAGCGATTAAAAGGTAAAACTTAATCGCACCTAAGGCGATTTTACAAGCCCTTTCGTTTAATTCTTTTAAAGAAAGTTTATTTTTTAAATCCCGTTTTTTAATTTCTTCTTTAGCCATTTCTTCCATTTCCGCGATTAAACCGTCACCGTCAACCACCTTGCCTTCTCTGGATTTCATTTTGCCTTCAGGCAAATAAACCATCCCATAAGATAAATGATAACATTTTTCAGCAAAATCAAAACTAAGCTGGCTTAAAATTTCAAACAAACATTTGAAATGGTAGTCCTGTTCACTTCCCACGACATAAATTGATTTGTCTAATTTATATTTTTTAAATTTTTCCACCGCTGTTCCTAAGTCCTGAGTGGTGTAAACAGAAGTGCCGTCAGCCCTTAAAAGCACTTTTTTATTGGGTTTTCCGTCTTTGTTTAAACCAAACTTGCTTTGGGGCAACTGAGCCACTGCTTGACCATTAGCTTCTTTTTGGAAAACTCCTTTTTTCAGGCCTTTTTCAACAATATCTTTGCCTAATTTATAAGTTTTACTTTCATAAAAGAAAACATCAAATTTTAAGCCAAACTTTTGGTAGGTCTCTTTAAAGCCCTTATAAACCCAAGCATTCATTTTTTGCCAAAGTTCCCTTACTTCTTTATCCTCCGCTTCCCATTTTTTTAGCATTTCTTGAACCTCATCTTTGAGTGTCGGTTTTTTTTCTTCTTCAAGGCCGTATTTCACATACCATTTGCCCACGAAATGGTCGCCTTTCATTTTGGCCGTTTCTGGGGTTTCTCCTCCGCCCCACTTAAGCCACGAGAGCATTGATTTACAAATATGAACGCCCCTGTCGTTAATTAAATTAGCGGAAATAACTTTATTCCCGCTAGCTTTAAAAATTTCCACTAAAGCTGAGCCCAAAGCCCCATTGCGCAGATGCCCTAAGTGCAAGGGCTTGTTCGTGTTCGGGGAAAGATATTCAATCATTATTTTTTCTTTTTGTTTGGTTTTTTCAGCTAACCCCTTTTTAACTATTTTTCCTAAGATCTCTTTAAAAAGGATGTTATTTTTAACCTTAAAATTAACATAAGGCCCCATGGCCTCAACTTTGTCTAAAATATCCAATTTTAAGTTTTGGCTAAGAATTTTCGCAGTTTCTTGAGCCGTTCTCCCTATTTTTTTAGCTATTTCAAAGGTTTCAAAACAAAAATCCCCTAATGCAATATTGGGTGGAAACTTTAAAACAATATCTTCTAAAGAAAGTTTTATTTTAAAGCTTTTAGCAACCGTCTTAATTAATTCTTTTTTTATTTTTTTTTCAATTTTCAGCATAAATTATTCTTTAATCTTACCCTAACTTGCCTTGCTTGTAAACTAACGGATTAGTAAAAGCTTGACAATTCCGCAAAATAAAGGAAAATGAAATAAGATCAAGCACTATGTTAATTCAAAAAGTAAAAACAGCAATTAAAGTTGGTGATTTTATTCTAAGAAGGAATCACCGAAACAAAATTGATCTTAAATATTTATCAGCCCTTTCTCTGAAAATTTTAACTGACGATATAGCTCGCATTTATTTGTTTGTTGAGGATGGCATTATTAAGAAAATAGGGGGCTCTACTTCAAAAGGTGGTATAAAATCAACGATGAGTTTTTATACTTCAGCTATGACGGGTAGCCCTGGGGTGCCAAGATTTATCCTCCATTTGTTGGTTGAAAAATCTCTTAAGAAAGGTTCAAAAATGGAATTGTTTATGATAACCTCTCCTAAAACATTAGCCACAGTAAATGGGCTTTTTGGCTCTAAAAAAGTTGAGATTGCCAGCTTTAAAGAAATGGAGGATTTGTGTAAGTTTGATTATTATTCAAGAAAAAACAAATACCCCGATTGGAACTTTCAAGAAAATCATCAGCCCTATCCTGCCGATTTAGCTAAAAAACATGTTTTGTATCATCAAAAGAGATTGCGGTCAAGGCAAAAAAAGAAATAAACTTAATTTTTTGGTGGGCCGTAAATTAAAAGCTCGTGAGATTCTTTGATATGGCTACTTGAGCCATTTTTTCTATTCTGACCTATTCTTGTCTCTCCCTGACCTAAGGTATATTGCCAAATTGGAAAAAATTGTTGAAAGCCCTTGTAATATTCTCTAATAATAGGGCAGTTGTTATAAGATAAAATAAATCCGGCTTTATGATTTTTTAATAAATCTCTTAATTTTTCATGCGGAAAGCCGTTGTGGTGCACTGGGATATTCCTCATTGGGTAAATACCCTTAAACATTTTTGAATCGCCCCCTAAGTAATAAGGCGGGTCGCAATACAGAAAATCATTAGGGTGGTTTTTAATTACCTCTCTAAAATCAGAGCATTTGACTTGTAGATTTTTTGGTTCAAAATTTTTAATCCTTTCAATTATTCTTTGATACCTTGTTTCGTTTAAGTATATTTCAGATGCCCAGCCCATAAAACCAGGGCCGTAAGATAGGTTAAAATTATAGACATAATAAACAGCTAAAGTCAATGGGTCTAATTTTATTTTTTTCTTCCAGACATCGTTTAAAATAAGCCGTATTTTTTCAAATGTTTTTTTGTTTGGTTTTAGTTCAAGTAGTTTTTTATAGAGTAGGTTTGGTTTTTCTATTTGAAATTGCCAATAATTGCAAAGAATATCAAAAATATCAAAGCCCAAGACCTCTAAATCAAGCTTTTTGCTCAAAGCAATTTCAATTGAACCGCCGCCAAAAAAAGGCGAGACCACCCTTTTTAGATTATCTGGCAAGAGTTCAATCACATAACCAACAGCCAAGCTTTTGCCCCCAGCGTATCTTATAGGCGACAAGGCAACTCTTTTGTATTTATTTTGGCTTTTAGGGTTAGAGCTTTTTATTGTTTTTAAGAATTGTTGTTTTTTGTAGGCCAAGGTTCCGTCTCGCTGAGTGTTTTCAAGATTTCTAATAATTTTTACCACTATGCCCCGTATTTCAATTTCAGAACGATAAATGGGTAGCATTGCTTGATTGGCTGGTTGCAATCTAAAGCGGTTTTTTTCTTTGTAGATTTTTTTTAAGGTTGCCTCGTTTCCATCAATCACAGCTACCACTGTTTGCCCATCCTCGGCTGTTTCTTGTCTTTTAATAACTACAATGTCGTTATTAAAAATGCCTTCATCTACCATGCTGTCCCCCTTGACTTTTAAGCCATAGTAATTGGCGGTAGAGGTTATTTCTTTTTGAGGAATTGTTAAGGATTCCTCCTCTATTTCTAGGGCCTCTATGGGTTGCCCAGCTGCAATAAAACCCAAAATAGGTATTTTGACAAGTTTTTCCGCTTGGATAACATCAATAGCTCTCGCCTTGTTGTTTTCTTTTTCTAAATAGCCGTTGTTTTTTAATTTTGAAACATAGAAATGAGCCGTAGAAACTGAAGCTAACTTAAACTTCTTGCATATTTCAGCTAAAGAAGGAGCGTATCCTTTATTTTTTTGATAATTAGCGATAAAATCAAAAACCTTTTTTTGTTTTTCTGTGAGCATGGTTTTTGGGTTAATAAAAATTTACTTTTTATATTTTAATTATAGTATAATAGAAAAAAAATAGAAAATCAAAAAGTTATTAACACCCAACCAGTTTTCTATTGAACATCAAAAAAGGTTGGATTTAATTATAGACCTGTTGCAAAATAACTTCATATATACTTTAATTTTTGGTAAAAAAGACCAAAACATTTTCTTGCCTTTACTGGCTTGACCGTAGCAGGGTTTGACAATTTCGTCAAAGATAATCGTCAGGACTGGCGAGAAGAAAGAGTCCAGCGATTGCTCAAGAGCAATCCAAATAGAAAGCGAAAAATCGGAGGGGGCAGGAAGTTTGCCCTCATAGCCTTTGAAGACCAACTCTTGTTAACACTGATATTAGCTAAACATTATTGTTCCTGCTTGCTTTTAGAATATCTGTTTAACATTGACACAAGCACGGTTTGTCGAACCTCTCAAATCATTATGGCTTTGATTAAGAAGGGCGGTAAGTATATTGTCGACCTTGGTCCGCGGCCAAACAAGAAAACTACCACACTAGAAGAGTTGAAAAATCTCATCCCTGACCTTGACGAAATCTTGGCTGATTGTACCGAACAGAAAATACCAAGACCAGGCAAAAAGGCGAAAAGGAATAAATATCATTCCGGAAAAAAGAAGGCATTTACTCTTAAAACCCAAATATCCACCAATAGACAGGGTCTGCTCGTCAGCATAGACAAGCCAGTACCCGGAAGACAACACGACTACAAGGTTTTTAAAAAATCCAATCTTCCAAAGATTATTCCCATTCTCCACCAAATATATCGCAATTTATTGCAAAACTACGAAACAACATTTGGGTTCGTAGCTAACATTGTCAACTTCCGTATGCTTTGCAGGTTGAATACTGCATAACAGGCGAAAGTCGACAATTTGAGGTTAGCTTGCTTTAAGTTTTAATTATTTTGCAACAGGTCTTATGTTAATGAGCTAAAAAACGTTGCCTCGGATCTTTATGGGAAAATTTTTGTTGAGAAAGATAAGATATTTCTTGATTCTGCATTATCTGGTATAGAAAAAATGATGTCCAGTTAATTTTTTTTAACATTAAGAAATTTATGAACATTAAATCTATGAAATTAATTAGTGCTTGCTTATTGGGAGTTAGATGTCGTTATGATGGGGCGTCAAAACCCTGCCAAAAGGTCTTGGATTTAGCTAAAAAAGAGGTCTTAATTCCGGTTTGCCCCGAACAATTAGGGGGCTTGTCAACCCCGAGAGTCCCTGTTGAGATTCAAAACTCAACTGGCGAGGAAGTTTTGCTGGGCAATCCATAATGGCTCTTTTTCCGACACCTTAAAGCAAGGCAACGGCATCACAGCCGCCCTTTTAAAGCAAAATGGTCTAAAAGTTACAACCGAACTTGATTTATAATGAAATAGTTAAATTAGCAGAGCCGTGTCAAATGATTTAACTATCTAAGTGAAACGCCTTCGGTTCTATGATTTAAAAAGTAAGTGAAATTAGCTTGTTGTTTTTTACTTTTTTTGACCTTTAAAGAATTGTTTTTAGCTTTGTAGGCCTTGACAAGCAAGGCAAGCTTTTTGTAGATTATTCCTCTTTGCCTTTAACTTTCAAGTACCCTTTTCTTAACGCTTTTAGGTACTGGTTTCTTGATGGCATCTCCATAAAATACAGAGGGCTGGTTTGTTTGACGATGTTTTTGTCTTAATGAGAAAGGCATTATCAGGGCAAACGAGCCAGTTGTTACTCTGTATTTTAATACATTTTTGGTAAGATATTAAATTGTGGAACCACCACCCTTTTAGTAAGATTTTACATTACAGATTGCGTGCAGTTGATTTTAGATTTTTTTTATTCTATAATGAATAATCTTAAATTAATTTATTTTTAATTGATTTTTCATTTTTTCATTAACTGAAAACTGAAAATTGAAAATTAAAAATTAACTCACGTGCCATATGTTCAAGGAGGCGATTTCACTTACCGGGCGCAAGAAGCGATGATGAAAGCCCAGAAATACGCCAAAGAAAAAAAACAACAACAAGTTGACGCCTTGCACTTGCTTTTAGCTCTTATCACTCAAGAGGAAAGCATTGTTTTAACTATTTTCAAAAACTTGCAAGTTGATTTAGAGGATTTGCAAAGAATAACTGACAAGGCCTTAAATGGCCTGCCTGTTGTCAATCAATCCCAGCCACAAGCTTTGGGCCAGTTTTATTTAACCCAGGATTTAGCCCAAGGCCTTGAGGCGGCTCGTAGCGAAGCCAATGAAATGGAAGATGATTTTGTTTCTGTTGAGCATTTATTTTTAGGTATTGCTGGGGTTTCTTCTAGGGTAAGAGATATTTTACAAAGGGTTAGGTTTAGGGTCGCTATCCCTGGGTTGCAATTAGATAGAAATGAATTTTTAAAACAATTAGGCAATTTAAGGGGCCATGAAAAAATTACCGACCCAAACCCAGAAAGCAAGTTAGAAGTAATTAAAAAATACGCTAAAAACTTAACCACTCAGGCCAAAGAAGGCAAATTAGACCCAGTGATCGGTCGAGAGTCAGAAATTAGACGTTTAATGCAGGTTTTATCGCGCAGAACAAAAAATAATCCGGTCTTAATTGGTGAGGCAGGCGTTGGTAAAACAGCGATTGTTGAGGGATTGGCGAAAAAAATAGTCAGCAATGAAGTCCCCGAATCGCTCAAAGAAAAAGAGTTAATTTCTTTGGACTTGGGTTCATTAGTGGCAGGCACAAAGTATCGGGGTGAATTTGAGTCCCGGATTAAGGCCTTTTTAAAAGAAGTGGAAAAATCAAAAGGCCATTATATTTTGTTTATTGACGAATTGCATACTTTAGTGGGCGCTGGGGCGGCCGAGGGCTCAATTGATGCTTCTAATATGTTAAAACCGGCCTTAGCTCGGGGTGAATTAAAAGCGATTGGGGCGACTACTTTAAAAGAATATCAAAAATATATTGAAAGAGATCCGGCTTTAGAAAGAAGGTTTCAACCGGTTTTAGTTAAAGAACCCTCGGTAGAGGATACAGTTTGTATTTTACGGGGTATTAAAGAAAAATATGAGTTGCACCATGGGGTTAGAATTAAAGATGCCGCTTTGCAGGCCTCAGCTGACCTTTCTAATAAATATATTACAGACAGGTTTTTACCTGACAAAGCCGTTGATTTAATGGACGAAGCGGCCTCGGCTTTACGACTAGAGATTGAATCAGAGCCAGTTGAGCTTGAAAATTTAAAACAGCAAATCACTAAGCTTGAAATTGAAAAGCAAGCCCTTTTAAAGGAGGGTTCTCTTGATGGAAAACGGCTCAAAGCCATTGACCGAACTTTAGCTGATATTTCTGATAAAGCCGAAAACCTAAAAGCCAAATGGGTTTCTGAAAGGGGGGTCATAACTGAAATAAAGGATTTAAAACAAAAGCTTGACCAAACGGATTTTAGAATTGAAGTTGCCCAAAGAGAAGCCGACCTGCAAAGGGTAGCTGAATTAAAGTATGGTAAAGTGCCTGAACTTAAAAAAGCCCTGGGTGAAGCCGAGAAAAAATTACAAGAAATCCAAAAAAAGAATTTTATTTTAAAAGAAGAAGTAACCGAAGAGGATATAGCTAAAGTTGTTTCTAAATGGACAGGCATTCCTGTGACGCGTTTGGTTCAAACAGAGGCGTCTAAATTAGAAAAGATGGAGAATATTTTAGATAAACGAGTAATTGGTCAGGAAGAGGCCATTAAAGCCGTTTCAGCGGCAATTAGAAGGGGCAGGGCAGGCATTGCGGATGAAAACAGGCCCTTAGGTGTTTTCTTATTCTTGGGCCCAACTGGGGTTGGTAAAACCGAGACCGCTCGGGTTTTAGCTGATTTTCTCTTTGATACTGAAAAGGCCTTAATTGCGGTTGATATGTCCGAGTATATGGAAAAATACAGCGTTTCTAAGATTATTGGCTCGCCCCCGGGCTATATTGGCTATGAAGAGGGTGGGCAGTTAACCGAAAAAATAAGAAGAAGGCCTTATTCTGTGGTTTTACTTGATGAAATTGAAAAAGCTAACCCCGAGGTTTTTAACTTGCTTTTACAGATTTTTGAAGAAGGCCGTTTAACTGATGCTAAAGGGAGAGTAGTTTCTTTTAAAAACACAATCATTATTATGACTTCTAATGTCGGTTCAGAGTTTATTTCTGAATTACAGCCCATGGGCTTTGAGACCAAGAAAACAGAAGGCACAGCTAAAAAAGAAGAGACCAAAAAGAAAATCACTGACGCCTTAAAGGATTATTTTAAACCCGAGTTTTTAAATAGAATTGACGAAACTGTTATTTTCAATTACTTAGGCAAAAAAGAATTAAGAGTAATTGTTGAGCTTGAATTAAATAAAATTCAAGATAGGTTGCAAAAAGCCAAAGAAATTAAGTTGGACTTTTCTAAAGATGTCTTTGATTTTCTTTCAGAAAAGGGTTTTGACCAAAACTTAGGAGCCAGGCCGCTTAAAAGGGTTTTACAACGGCTTATTTTAGACCCTTTATCTTTGCAAATTATTATGGGCCAAGTTAAAGAGGGTTCTAAAGTTTCAGCTGAGCTCTCTGACAAAAAGCAAATTATCTTTAAGTTATCCCAATCTCGCAGCAAATCCGCATCTAACGTGCCTAAAGCCACCTGCCCCACCACTTAACCCACCCCCTCGTGTGTCATTCTGAGGCCTCTGCCGAACCCAGTAGGTAATTGCGTGCAATGAGAATCTTTTTGTTTAGGTTGTCCCTTTTGAAAAGTATTAGGATAATAAAAATATGAAAATACAAAACAAAAAACAAGCAATTTTTATAGTTTTAAAGGTTGTTGCTGTGGTGGCTATTATTGCGGCATCAGGCATAATAATAAAAGATGAAATTTTTTGGCAGCTTGGCTCTGACATTCCCGGCAATGATATTGAAAAAGATAATTGCAATGTGGCTGGCATCGTCTTGCAGGGCAGTTTGGTAACCTATATTTCCCCAGCCGATTATGACATAGACGGCAACCTTTTAGTTGACCAAACTTCATCAGAATATATTGTTTATAGTATAAATAAGGCGGAAAAAGATGACAAAATAAAAGCCATTATTTTAGAGATTGATTCTTATGGCGGCTCTCCGGTTGGCGCGGAAGAAATAGCCAAGGCATTAAAAAACGCTAAAAAGCCAACGGTTGTTTTAATCAGAGAGGCCGGAGTTTCGGCTGGCTATTGGGTGGCAACTGGGGCAAATAGAATTTTTGCTTCTAAAAATTCAGATGTTGGAGGCATTGGTGCTTCGATGTCTTATGTAGATAATGTTAAACAAAATCAAAAAGAGGGTTTTACCTATAATCAGCTAAGCTCTGGTAAATTTAAAGACGCCGGGGACCCAAACAAAACATTGTCGAGCGAGGAAGTAAATCTTTTTATGCGAGACATTAATATCTTGCATCAAAATTTTATAAAAACAGTGGCTGAAAATAGAAGTTTAGACATAGAAAAAGTTAAGGGTATAGCTGACGGTTCAACTATGCTTGGCGAAATGGCTTTAGAAAACGGATTAATTGATCAAATCGGCGGTTTGCCAGAAGCCATGGAATACTTAAAAAGCCAAATCAAGGAAGAAGCAGAAATCTGCTGGTAAAAAATATCGCTATTTCCCACCGTCGCAAAAATAGGG
>PFAX01000012.1 GCA_002773495.1 bacterium (Candidatus Gribaldobacteria) CG10_big_fil_rev_8_21_14_0_10_37_21
GGGGATTTTAGAGTTGAATTCTGTGAGAGCTAACCCGCAAGCGAATAAAGTGATGATTTTATTAACTGATGGCAAAGCCAATAAGCCCAATGGCAATGGTTATGATGAAAATCCGGCTGATATCCAGTATGCCTTAGATCAAGCAACAGAAGCGGCTGGTTTGGGCTATAAGATATTTACCATTGGTTTGGGCACAGACGGGGAGATTAATCAAATAATGTTAACCCAAATCGCTCAAATAACAGGGGCTAAAAAATCGACTGGCGAGCCCGGTTATTATCATGTGCCTAATGGCAATACTTTGTCTGATATTTATGCGCAAATTTCTTTGGAAATTTGCCATTATGGGTCAATTTCTGGGTGTAAATACGAGGACAAAGATCATAATGGTAGCATTTTAGGAGAAAAGGCCTTGTCTAGCTGGGAAATTGTTTTGTCAGGTGAAATGTCAGCTACCCAAACAACAGACGAGCAGGGTTGTTATAGTTTTGCTGGCTTAAAACCAGGTAATTATACTATAGCTGAAGGCCCGAATGCCCTTAAGGTACCTTTCTCTCAAATTTATCCGCCCCTTAACCAATATCAAATTGCTTTAAGTGAGGGCGAGGCCTTGACTAATCAGGATTTTGGCAATTACTTGCCAGTTTGTGGCAATAATATCGTTGACCAATTAATAAGCGAGGTTTGCGACGGGGATTCGCAACAATGCGAAGCAGAGGGTGGCTATAGTGGCATGATGTCTTGTAAACAAGATTGTTCTGGGTATGGCGATTGTATTACCCAAGAAGAATGTGGCGATGGGGTGAGAAATGGTAACGAAGAATGCGATGGCCAAGATGGGGTTGTGGATAACTATTTTTGCAACCAAAATTGTATTTTAGAGTATATTCCTTTTTGCGGGGATAATGAAATTAACCAGCCCGAAGAAGAATGCGATGGTGATGTTCCCAAAGAATGCCAGACCCAAACAGGTTATTTAGGCCTGCAAGAATGTGCTTTATGCTTGTGGGGGGTTTGCGAGCCCAATGAATTTTGCGGAGACACAATCGTCAATGGCCCCGAAGTTTGCGATTCAAATGAAAGGGCTTGCCAAGCCAATGGTTATTTGGGTGTTCAACAGTGTAACTCAACTTGTGCTGGTTGGGAAGAATGTACTTCACAAGAATATTGCGGGGATAATCTTAAAAATGGCGAAGAAGAGTGTGATGATGGTAACCTTGAAGACGGGGATGGCTGTTCTGCTCTTTGCTCAATTAAAGAAGAGTCCAAGGACTATTGCATCAATGAGGGGGATTTGGTGATAAATGAAATAATGCAAAACCCTTCCGTTGTTTCTGACAATTACGGCGAATGGTTTGAAATATACAACCCAACTTTAAGGGAAATTGACTTAAAAGATTGTATTTTTAGCGACCAGGGCACTGATAGTTTTACGATTAGCGGTGCTTTGGTTGTTGCTTCAAAGGGTTACCTTGTTTTAGCCCAAAGCCCACAAGGCCAGAATGGCGGTTTTATTCCGGATTATATTTATAATAAAGCCAATTTTATATTAGATAATTGGGATGATGAAATAATTTTAACTTGTGAGAGAGTTGAAGTAGATAAGGTATTTTATGACGATGGCTTTACTTTCCCTGACCCATCAGGTGCTTCAATGAACTTGGCCAGCCCTTATTTAGACAACAATACAGGGGCTAATTGGTGCGAGGCAAGTTCTCCCTTTGGTTTAGGGGATTTAGGTACACCTAAGGTAGGCAATGATGTTTGCTTGGGCGAAAACATTCCCCCGGAATTGATTTTGCATCCAGCCAGTTGGACCATTGCTAATTATGTTTTAGGGGAGGTGCCTCCTGGTAATCTTTTTAATGATTCTATGGCAAAATCAGGCCTAACCGCTTTTGACCAAGAGGATGGTGACTTAACTTCCCAAATTGTTGTGCTTGGATTGGCAGGGGTTGATGTGACAAAAACAGGTAGTTATACCATTAAAATAACTGTTGAGGATTCAGCGGGTTTGTTTGCTAAGCCATTGTACCGGGAAATTTATATTAGAAACCCGGGAACCGATTATCCAGCCAGGTGTTTGTGGGATGGCACTTATAACAGAGATTGTTCTTCGGGCTGTTTTGTGCCTGACGAACCAGGGCAAGAGCCAGAGCCACCTGTTAACCAGCCACCTTTGATAACTTTATTAGGGGCCAACCCTTTTGAAATAATCAAGGATTCTATTTTTACTGACTTGGGAGCGACTTCTTCTGACTTAGAAGACGGGGACTTAACCAGCCAAATTAAAACCTTAGGCAGTGTGGATACGAGTATAGTTGGCACTTACACTTTAACTTACTCGGTGCATGATTCAGGTGGTTTAGGGGCAACTACTACCAGGCAGGTTCAAGTGCAAAGCCCTCCTCAATCGGGAAATTCCGCTGTTATTCGGGTTTGTAAAATTATCACTGACGAACAAAGTGTTATTTCTGATGGCTCGCAAATAGATGGCACCTTTACCTTAGGAGGCCCACAAAGGTCTGTCTATATCGTAACTGACTCAACTTCGTCAGTACCAACAACTGTTTTTCAAACCCCTTTAGTGTTGAATGCGGATTTATTAGGCAATGATGGCATTAATGATGCTCAATGCATTACTTATCCCAATTTACCTTTAAGCAACTACTTCTTTGACAGAGAAGTTGTTTTAGGCAGTAATTGGTTGGCTCCTAAATATTACATTTATAAGCAAAACGAAACCCCTTCTTTAAATAATTTTGATATTTTTTATGATGATTGGTATACAGTAACCACCACAGATGACAATACTCATAAAAGGTCTAATGGTTTAGTTGATATGTACCCAGCAGGCGGCCCAGCTATTCAGTACGACCAGACAGTAGTTATTTGGAATACAATGGCGACAACTACTCCAGAAGATACTGGCACTAGTGAGGAGGAAGACGATGGCGGGTGTAGCGGAAGTTGTGGGGGCTCAGGTTATACAGGAGGAGCGGTTATCTTATTTAGCGATAATAATGTTGGAGGATCTGGTGGAACGGGGGGTGACGGTGGTTCAGGAGGGTCAGGTGGAGAAGGCGATGGTGGTTCAAGCGAAGGCGAAGATCAGTGTGCCTTGCTAAACGTTTATTTAAAGCAAGGTGGGAATAATTTGATTGAAGAGGTGAGAAAACTCCAGCTTTTCTTAAAGGATTTTGAGGGTTTTAATGAAGTTGAAATTTCCGGTATTTTTGATGAAACAACCTTGAACGCTGTTTTGCAGTTTCAAGAAAAATATGGGGATGATGTTTTGGGCGAGTGGGGCTTAAATAATCCGACTGGTTATGTTTACATCACAACAAAAAACAAAGTCAATGAGATTTATTGCCAATTAGAAATACCCTTAACTGAAGAAGAAGAGGAAGTAATCCTTGGCTTCAAGCAAACCTTGGGTAATTTAGTGGCTAAGGATCAAGAGAGTCAAGGCGCGTTTTCAGGGGGGCGCTCTTCTCAAGAGGAAGATGGAGCTGGCAATGACCAGACAACATTTTTAGGGCCTTTAGCTTTAGGAGAAAACCAAGAAGGAGGAAATGAGAATCAAGCTCAAGATGGTGGTGATAACCTCTTTTTTGGCTTAATTGGTTTTTTTGGGCAGACCCTAAGCCAGAACATGCCCTACTTGATAGTGGGCTTAGTTTTACTTTTAATCTTGGCTTTTGTTATCTCTTTAATCAGAATAAGAACAAAGAAGAGAGCAAAACTTTTATCTGAAATTTTGCAAGTAAGCAACCAGCAAGTTTGACAATTTAAGTTAAAAAAGAGTATAATTTAAAATACTCTTATGCAAAAGAAATTCCTAATTTTAGGTGCTGTTTTACTTATTTCTTTAGGATTTTTAAGTTATGGTTTAAAACAGGGAAATAAAAAACAAGAAGTACCGCCCCAAGGGCTGGCGGTTTTCTTTTTTTATAGCGATTCTTGCCCTTACTGTGCTAAAATGAAGCCCTTTTTAGAGGATTTAGCCCAAGAGAATGAAAAAATAGTTTTAAATGAAATAAAGGTCTCAACTAAGCAAGGTAGCCAACAACTTTTGGGTTTTTACGAACAATACGAGGTACCTAAAGATGCCTTTGGTTCTGTGCCGATTGTTTTTATAAAAGATAAATACTTTATTGGCTACAGCGAGAGCAACAATGAAGCCATCGCAGATTACTTAGCAGGCGTGACATTTGAACAGCTTGAAGAGAAAAACACTTTTGCCAATGATGAAACAGAACAAGTTGAAAAGGGCTATGTTAAAATTCCATTTTTAGGAGAAATTGACCCAAGTAAGTATTCTTTAGGGGTTTTAGCTATTATTTTGGGCTTCTTTGATGGGTTTAATGTTTGTTCATTAGGGGCTTTGGTCTTGATTTTAGGTATGGTTTTGGTTTTGAAATCAAGGAAAAAGATCCTTTTCTTTGGGGGTGTCTATATAATAGCGACCGCTTTAGTGTATGGGGTTTTGATTTTGCTTTGGTATAAATTGTTTGTCTTTTTAGCCCCATTTTTACAAATAATGGAAGTTTTGGTCGGGCTTTTGGGAGTTATCGGGGGTATCTATTTTTTGCAGGACTTCTTTGAGTTTAGAAAAAAAGGTGCCCAGTGTACCAGTAAAAACAATAGGGTAATGAAGCGGCTTTCAGAAAGAATCCAAAAGGTGCTTAAATCAGAGAAGAAAAGTATTTTAGCTATTGGAATAAGCGTTTTAGCTTTTTCGGTTATCATTACCGTGGTTGAGTTTCCTTGTTCGGCGGTTGTGCCTTTATTTTTTGCTGGCAGTTTAGCGGAAGCTAATTTAGGGGCTTTGCAATACCTCCTATATATAGCCCTTTTTGTTTTGTTTTATATGGCTGATGAGATAATCATTTTCCTTTTAGTGGCTTTTACAATGACGATAAAATTAGCTTCTCAAAAGTTTGTTGTTTGGATAACCTTGATAGAGGCCGTGGTTTTGTTTTTGCTCGGTTTTTATTATTTATTTGGCTTTTTAATCTTTTGAGAAAATCTTTTTAAAAAAAGAAAAAAACCTCATTTTTGAAAAAGAGAGGTTTTTTTATTATACCCTTGACAAATACCTTTTAAAATGGCAATATAATAATTAGTTCCTTATTAGTTCTTTTTTGAAACTTAAAAACAGAATAGCAAGAGAGTGTTTAATTAATTAGAAACTTTTTAGTTAATTAATTGTAAAACTGCTTTTCTATTTCTGTTTCGTAACAAACAACAAAATATTAGTAGTTTTCGATTAGTTAGAGAGAAAGGTCAACAAAATGTCCAACAATAGTGCGAAAAAAAGAAAGTTATTCGCCTTTAAGGTGGTAGCTTGTTTTGGTATTGGTTTAATGTTGGCTTTAAATGTGCTTCCTGTTCTTAGGCCGGTTAGCTTTAAAGTGCAAGAGGTTTTGGCTGTTGAAACACAGCCAATAGCGAGTTTAAGGGTTTGTAAAATTGTTTCTGATGAGCAGTGGGTGGTTTCTGACGGAGCCGCTCATTTAGGGGTTTTTACAATTCATGCCCCAACAGCAACAATTTATATAGAATCGGACTCCACCTCTTCAGTGCCGACCACTTCTTTTACCACGCCTTTAACCTTAAATACTGATTTATTAGGCAATGATGGCATTAATGACGCTCAATGTATTACTTATAGTGATATTGAGTTTAGTAATTATTTTTATGGTGAAGAACAAGTTCAAGGTAGCAATTGGTTAGAGCCACTTTATTTGTCAGTTTTACAAGGCGAACAAATAACTCAAGGTAAATTTGCCACTTATACTGATGGTTGGTTTACAGAAACGACTTCAGATGACGGAGGGCAAGCCGGGCATAATGGCTTGGTAGATATGTACCCTTATGTTGTAGATGATTGGCCTGAGCAGTTCAACCAAACCTTAGTTATTTGGAACAGATATCAAACCCAAGCTCCACCGGTTAACCAAGCCCCTTCAATTACTTTGTTAGGGTCTAATCCTTTTA
>PFAX01000016.1 GCA_002773495.1 bacterium (Candidatus Gribaldobacteria) CG10_big_fil_rev_8_21_14_0_10_37_21
GTTAGAAATTTATGGGGATTTCTCTTGGAAAAAGTAAATATTGTTTTCTTGTTTAACATAATAATAAGGATAGAGCTTTAGATTTTTAACGGGGTTTACTTTTAATTTTTAAACATTTAAAATTATCTTGTCATCTGTTTGTCGCTAAAGTTATAATCTCAACTTGCTTGGGGCTAATGGCAATAGCTGCCTGCCAAGAAACAACTACTCTAATCTTCTTTAAACCTATGTCAACTCCAACGTTTTCCAGGTTGCTGTTGACATAATCAATTTCGGTTTGCCTTGAAAAAAGGTTAAAGGGCAAGGGCAAGGGTGCTTCAGAAAAATCCCCTACCGGGATATCTTGATAAGCTGTCGCTAATAACTCTTCAGCTTTTTCTTGGGCTAAAAAAACCGCTTGAGTTTTCATCTCATTTGCCTTTTCAACGCTATAACTAAGCGGAAAAACCTGCAAAAAGATAAGCAACCCTGAAACTAAAACAAACATAGCCACTAAGGCCTCAACAAAAGTAAACCCTTGATTGTCTAAGTGACAACATAAAAACCCTTGTCTTGTTTTTTTGTCTTGCTTGTTATTTCTAAACATTTAAAATTACTCGTGGAGTTTTACAAACCCTGAAGGCCTTATCTCAATTATTTTTGTTTCGCTTTTAGAGTTTATCAAATAAACCGAACCATCTTCAGTAACGGCTCCATAAGCGTTAAACCTTACTTGATTATCGGTTAAGCCAAGAACTTGGTTTATTTGAACTTCCTGTGACAAAATTTTTTCAAAAATTTGTTGGGGAATTTCTGAAAAACGCCAAAGTTGATACTTGTTTTCGCTAACTAAAAAACTAATGCCATATTCTACTTGCTCATTAACGGCTAATTGCTGGGCGTAGCGAATATCTGTGATTAAATCCCGAGCCACCGAAGAAAGCTTAGCTCGTGGTTGAAAAAAGTTAGTACTACTTATAAAAACAGCAAAAAGAATAGCCATAATAGATATCGCCATCAAAACCTCTATTAAAGTAAACCCCGTTAGAAATTTATGGGGATTTCTCTTGGAAAAAGTAAATATTGTTTTCTTGTTTAACATAATAATAAGGATAGAGCTTTAGATTTCTAACGGGGTAAACCCCTGATTGCCTGAATAACAACATAAAAACCCTTGTCTTGTTTTTTTGTCTTGCTTGTTATTTCTAAACATCTGCCTGCTTTTAATTTCTAATTTTTAAACATTTAAAATTAAGCATTCAATAAAAATTAAGAATTAAAAATCAAAAATTATCGTTTACTCTACTTGTTGCATCATTGAAAACATTGGTTGCATCATTGAAACAGCAAAAAAGCCAACCACAACGCCAATAAATAAAATTAAAATTGGCTCAATCACAACTGACAAACGTTCTGTTGAAGTTGAAACCTCGCTTTCAAGAAAGTTAGCTAATTTTAACAAAACATCGGCGGTTTGGCCTGTTTCTTCCCCGATCTCTATCATTTGCAAAACCATCGCTGAATAAATATTCTTATATTTCTGCAAGGCCGTAGAAAGCTTTTCTCCTTTCTCCACCATTAAAGCTGCTTCTTTCAAAGACGCCTTGTAGTAAAAATTACTCAAAGCGCCAGTTGAAACATCCAAGGCCTTAACAATTGGCACGCCAGCTGAAATTAAAGAGCTTAAAGTCCTTAACATTAAAGCCGAATTAGCTTGTTTAACAATTTTAGAAATTAAAGGCATCTTTAAAATAAGCCATGATTTTGTTTTACCCCCCTTGCCTGATTTAGTAAGAAGAAAACCAGCTAAGCCCAAGCCAAAAATAGCTAAAATGGCAAATGGCCAGTAGTGTTGTAAAATCTTTGAAGAAGCAAGGATGACTTTTGTTGTTAAGGGTAATGTTATATTCATTTCAGTAAAGGCCTTCTCTAATTGGGGCACAGCAAAAATAAACATAAAAATTCCAATAAAAAAAGCCATTAAAAGAACAACACAAGGGTAGACCATAGCTGACTTAACTTTTGATTTTAAATCATGCGATTTTTCCATCTGTAAAGCCAATGTTTCCAGCGACTCTTCTAATTTGCCTGTTTCTTCCCCTACTTTAACTGTTTCTGTAAAAAGCGCAGGGAAAACCTTTGGATATTTAGACAAAACAAAAGATAAACTATCTCCTTTATTAATTTTTCTGGCTATTTCGCTTAAAATCTTTTTAAATTGTTTGTTTTTTGCTTGTAAAGATAAAATTTCAAAAGACCTCACTAAAGAAACGCCTGTTTTTAACATAACAGCTAAATTGCGTGTAAAAAAAAGCTTTTCTGTTAAAGGCACCCCGAAAATACCCTCAATGGTTTCTAATAAAGCGATGTGCTTAGTTTCTTCTGTTTGCTCCTTACCAGAAGCTGTTTTCGCTTCAAAGCTCAATAAAAAATAACCTTGTTTTTTTAAAAAACTAGTTAAGTCCTTTCTGTCGATAGCCTCTTTTTGGCCTTCTATCTCCTTGCCTTCTAAGTTTTTTGCTTTATAAAAATAAAGGGGCATAAAAATTATTCAACGATTACCCTTAAGACCTCTTCTAAAGAAGTTACGCCTTGGGCTGCTTTAATAAAACCATCTTCAAGCATAAGCCGCATGCCTTGCTCTCTTGCTTTTGTTTGAAGGTGGTCTGAAGAAGAGCCCTTTTCAATTAAGTCCTTGATGGCCTCTGTTAGCCCTAAAACCTCGTAAATACCAACCCTGCCCTTATAACCTTCAGGAAATTCTTTACTTGACCTCGGGCGGTAAAAAGTTAAGTCCTTTAGAGTTTCTTTGCCTTTAAGCATTTTTTCTTGCTTAAAAATTTGTTCAATTTTATCTAAATCACAAAATTCAGCTAAATTATTAACTTCTTTTTCTTTCAATTTGTACTTTTCTTTTTCGTCGGTAAGTTTTCTGACCAAACGTTGTGCAATGACAACATTTAAGGTTGAAGTAAGCAAAAATGGCTCTACTTTCATATCAATTAACCGAGGGATAGCCCCTGCCGCTGAATTAGTGTGCAGGGTTGATAAAACCAAATGCCCAGTTAAAGCAGCATTCACAGCTAAGCTGGCTGTTTCTGTATCTCTGATTTCTCCGACCATAATAATATCAGGATCTTGCCGCAACAGAGAACGCAACCCAGAAGCAAAAGTAAGGCCAATTTTAGAGTTTACTTGGGTCTGGTTAATTTTGGGCATTCTGTACTCAATTGGGTCCTCAACTGTAGAAATATTCACCTCTGGCTGGTTCAAAATCCCCATCATCGAATAAAGCGTTGTTGTTTTGCCACTGCCTGTGGGGCCGGTAATTAAAATCATGCCAACTGGCTTTTTGAGCGCCTTTTGGACATCTTTAAGGGCCCCCCCTGAAAAACCTAAACTATCTAAACCAATGACTTTGTTCCCTTCAGATAAAAGCCGTAAGACAATTTTTTCGCCGTCAGCAACGGGCAAAACAGAAACCCTGACCGAATATTTATAATCTTCTGCTTCAATTTTAAAGCGGCCATCTTGGGGCAAGCGATGTTCGTCTAATTTCAGGTTAGATAAAACCTTAATCCGAGCAATTATGCCTGACTGGGCCTGTCCCGGTAAGGTCATTGCCTCCTTTAAAACACCATCAACTCTGTACCTAACTAAGACCTCTTTTTCTAAGGGCTCTATATGAACATCGGAAGCTCTTTGTAAAATTGCGTGTTTTAAAAGAGTGTCAACTATTTTTATAATCGGCATTTCTTGAGCCTGCTTTTTTAATTCTTGACCCTCTTTACCACCTTTAACTTCATCCGCATCTTCCTTCAAGGACAGGCCAACGATATCTTGACCTTGGCTCTTTTTAACAATATCCCCAAACTCAACTTGCAAGCTACCTTGGTATTGTTTTAAAACGGCCTTAATACTTTGGGGTGTTGTTAAACGAGGTAAAATTTTTAAATCAGCTTTTTTCTTAATAAACTCAAGAGTTTTTAAATCCTCGGGGTCAAGCATTGCTACTTCTAAATTTTGGCCACTTTTTCTAAAAGCAATAATATTGTTAGCCCTGGCAATTGCTTCTGGAATAATTTGTAAAATTGTCGGGGGCACTTTTTCATCTTCTAAATCAACAAAAGGGATACCTAAAATATAGGCCTGGAGGCGAATTAAATCTTCTGGCTTAATTTTGCCACCTTCAACTAAAACCTCTTCTACTTTTTTGCTTTCTTTAAGGGCAATCACTGCGGCGTTTTCAAAAGTTTTCTCATCTGTTAAATTGGCATCCAGTAAAAAACTTTTTAATTGTTGGTCATCAATTTTCATTTCAAAATATCTTTTATTTTACTTACTACCTCGCTTAAGGTATAATTCGCTTTAACTAAATATGTTTTGGCCCCCAATTCTAAGGCCTTCTCAACATCTTCCATTTGCTCTAAGTTCGTTAAAACAATCACCGGGATGTTGACTGTTTCTTTATTTTTCTTAAGCTCTCTGAAAACCTCAAAACCATCCATTTTAGGCAAAATTAAATCAAGTAAAATAAGGTCAGGGCACTCTGTTTTCGCTTGTCGCAGACCTATTTCTCCATTTAAGGCACTCAAAACCTCCCACCCCTCTCTTCTTAAAGAATCACCCATACTTTTTTGCAGGGCTGACTCATCTTCTATGAAAAGAATTTTTTTCATACTTTATAAAAATCCAAAACTCTTGAAAAAGAAAAATGCTTTTCATTTTGCTTTTAAAAGATGTTTTAGTTTATTGTTTATTGTCTTTTAATTGGTAAAGTAAAATAAAAAGTTGTCCCTGTGCCTTCTTTTGACTTGAACCAAATTTTACCACCTGAAAGCTCTAAAACTTTCTTGACAATATGCAAGCCCAAACCAGAACCCCTGGTTTGTTCTTTCAAGGCATTTTTACTTCTAAAAAACCGCTCAAAAATAAACCTTTGCTCTTCTTTTGGTATGCCTACCCCTGTATCTTTTATCTCAAAATAAATTTTTTTATTTCTTTGTTTTAACTTAATAGCGATTGCTCCACCCCCTTTAGTGTATTTAATGGCATTGTCTAAAAGATTTTCTATAACCTGCTCTAGCCAAAGCCTATCCCCGTTAACTTTAGGCAAATTAGGATCTTTTTGAAAGTCAACCTCAATATTAGAAGCTGAAATAAAGGGCTTAAACTTATTTAAAAGCCCATCCATCAACTCCCCCAAAGAGACATCTTCTTTTTTTAAAGGGAACTTCCCAGTCGCTATTCTTGAAACAGTTAAAAGATTATCAATTAAATCACCCATTCTCTGGGTATTTTCTTTTAAAATAACATAATATTCTTCACGGCTGGCTTCACTTTGAGGCACTGCTTGTGAGGTTAAAAAATCTAAAGAAAAACTTAAATTAGTTAAGGGGGCTCTTAATTGATGGGAAACAATATTAATAAATTCAGTTTTCATCCGAGAGGCGTCAGCTAAATGCTCTAAGCTACTTGTTATCACAAAACTAACTAACAAAAGAAACCCAGTAATGCCAATCACAAGCAAACTAATTATAGTTGGGTCTTTAATTCTTTCTGTGCCTAAAAAATAAACAGCAAGGATAGCAACTAAAATAACAAAACCCATAATCAAAAATAAAAACTGAGGGCATTGCCACAAAGACACCTCGTATTTGCGACAAATTGCTACCGGGTTTAAGGCATTGCAAATTTTATTTTTTGTTTCCATAAATGTTCCTCCTTAATATTATTTTATTATACCATAAAAATAAAAATACAAACAAAAACTTCTTATAAAAAATTGACTAAACCTTAAAAACATAGTAAAATAACAAACAAAGACCTTATCAATAAGAAAGGCGTAAATTTATCATTCCAAAGGAGGTCGTCCACAACGACACAACAAGAAAAATCTCTTTTAAAAAGAAACATTTTGAAGACGATCATCGCCAAAATGTTGCAAAATGCGTAAAACAAAAAAATCTACGGGGCATAGTGCAATGGGTTCAAAGACAACTGCTTGTCTTTGAACGGGAATTTTAGG
>PFAX01000034.1:0-5763 GCA_002773495.1 bacterium (Candidatus Gribaldobacteria) CG10_big_fil_rev_8_21_14_0_10_37_21
AGATTGTTTAGAGTTTAGATATTAGAGATTAGAATTTAACTTAAATTAGAGCTTAATAAATATATGGCAAAACAAATATTATATTCAGAAGAAGCGAGGAACAAATTAAAGGCTGGTGTTGATAAATTAGCCAACGCGGTTAAAACAACAATCGGGCCTAAAGGTCGGAATGTTGTTTTAGATAAGGGCTATGGGGGCCCCACCATTACTAACGATGGCGTTTCCATCGCTAAAGAAATTGAACTGGAAGATAAAGTTGAAAACATTGGGGCTGAAATCGTTAAAGAGGTTTCTCAAAAAACCAATGATACAGCTGGCGATGGCACAACCACTGCCGTGGTATTGGCTCAAGCCCTTATTCAACGGGGTTTTAAAAATGTCGCTGCTGGGGCCAATCCTTTGGCTTTACGTCGTGGCATTGAAAAGGGCTTGAGAGCCGCTGTTTTAGAGTTAAAAAATTTATCTAAAACAATTTCAGGTAAAGAAGAAATTGCTCAAGTCGCTACCATTTCAGCTGAAGATAAAGAATTGGGCAATTTAATTGCTGAAGTGATTGACGAGGCCGGTAAAGAAGGCGTGGTTACGATTGAAGAATCAAAAACCTTTGGCTTATCTAAAGAAGTAGTTAAGGGTTTACAATTTGATAAGGGCTATATTTCCCCTTATATGGTGACCAATGTTGAAAAAATGGAAGCGGTTTATGAGCAAGCTAAAATTTTTATCACAGACAAAAAGATAACCTCCCTACAAGATATGCTCCCTATTTTAGAAATGGTTGCTAAAACCGGTAAAAAGGATTTAGTTATTATAGCTGATGAAATTGAAGGCGATGCCCTAGCTACCTTAGTAGTTAATCGTTTACGAGGTGTTTTTAATGTTTTGGGTATTAAGGCACCTGGCTTTGGCGACAGGAGGAAAGAAATGTTAGAAGACATCGCCACAGTGACGGGCGGGGTGGTTGTTTCTGAAGAAAAAGGGATGACCTTAGAAAAGGTCTCTTTAGAGATGTTGGGAGAGGCCAGAAGAATTGTTTCAACTAAAGAAAACACCACGATTGTCGGGGGTGAAGGGGATAAAGCGAAAATCGCCGCAAGAGTAAACCAAATTAAAACAGAGATCCAAAACACTGAGTCCGACTTTGACAAAGAAAAGCTCCAAGAACGGCTAGCTAAATTATCAGGCGGGGTGGCTGTTATTAAGGTGGGTGCCCCCACTGAAGTTGAACAAAAGCAAAGGCAAGACAAAGCCGAAGACGCCTTAAACGCTACTAGAGCCGCCATTGAAGAGGGGGTTGTGCCAGGGGGCGGGGTGGCTTTAGTCAGGGCAGCCTTGGCTATTAAGGAATTACAAACCGACGACCCAGAAGAAAAAGTTGGCTTAGAGATTTTAAGAAGAGCGATGGAAGAGCCCTTAAGAATGATCGCTAACAATGCTGGGGTTGAGGGCTCGGTTGTAGTTGAATATGTTAAAGGCCAAACCGGCTCAATTGGTTTTAACGCAGCTAAAGGCAAGTATGAGGATTTAATGAAGGCCGGTATTCTTGACCCAACTAAGGTTGTAAGAAGCGCCCTTGAAAACGCCGTTTCTGGTGCTGGGATATTGCTCACCACTGAAGCGGTTGTTGTTGACGCTCCTAAAAAAGATGACTCTCATGATAACATGGCAGGCGGTGGTATGCCTGGAATGGGAGGGATGGACTATTAAATAGCATAAAGCATAAGGCATAAGGCGAATAGTGCAAACTAAAAACCTCGTTGCAATAGTCGAGGTTTTTAGTTAATATTTTCACTTTATAAGTTGTCCCAAAAATAATGAACAATAGAAAACCTCACAATAATGCTTAAAATAGCGTTTGAGTTGATGTGGAAAGGGGCGGACAAATTATAACAAAAAGTCCAAGTAATTTTCTCGTGAGATAGTTTGGTACTTAGAATTTTTGTATTTACCCCAGTCCTTTGGCGCTTTGGCTTTTGGTTTAGTGGACCACTTAAATTCAAAGCCAAATAATTTGCCCTGCCTCTCTTCAACCCAGTCAATCTCTTGGCCGTCATAAGTGCGCCAAAAATAAGCAGGCCCCAATCTATTCTTCAAGGTGTTGGCTTTTATTCTTTCGGAAGCTAAGAAATTTTCAAATAAAGCGCCCACATCGTCGCGGCTGTCTAATGGGTTAAGCTGGTCAATCACGGCATTTCTAATGCCATTGTCTAAAAAATAATACTTGGCTTTCTTACTCGTTTCTTTCCTTAAATTACGACTAAAGCCCGTAATTTTTTTAATGACAAACGCTTTTTCTAAAATATCTAAATAACGATTAACGGTTTTAACATCTAATTGCACTTGTGTTGCTAACTCGTTTAAAGAAACCTCGTTGCCTATTTGAAATGAAATAAGCTTTAATAAATCCCATAGCTGTCTAGGCCCCTTGATTCGTTCTATGCTTAAAATATCTTTTAATAAATATGAAGTGGCTATCTCCCCTAAAACAATTGTTTTTTCTTTGTTGCTTTTAGCCAACTCCACTTCAGGATAAGAGCCAAAAACAAGAAACTTCTCTAAGTTTTCTTTTAGTTCATAGCGGTTATACTTTTCTAATAATTCTACCTGAGAAAAAGGATAAAGCGTAATAATTCTTTTGCGGCCAGTTAAGGGTTCGCTGGTTTTCTGGGCCAAATCAAAAGAAGAAGAGCCCGTTGCGATTATTTTCAATTTTGGTTTTTGGTCTACTAAAATTTTCAAGCCCATGCCGATGTTTGGAATATGCTGGGCTTCGTCAATAGCTAAAAGGTCATAGCCGGCAACATATTCTAAAATTTGCGAAAAGTCCTGGGAGCTTAAAATTTGCTGGGTTTTTATATTATCCCCAGAGTCAAGTTTATATTTAAGCTTTGTCTTGCTTAAATAATCTTTAAGTAAGGTTGTTTTGCCGGATCTTCTTGGGCCATAAACAATTAAAACTTTACCGGGTTTAACCAGTGTTTCTAAATTATAAATTCGTTTGAGCATATTTTTTAACATTTAAGAACGTTTTGTGTTGCTCCATAAATTTGCTTTAATTTATGGAGTGGCATTCCACAAATTTATTATACCTTTTTGCTTGTTTTCCTGTCAAGAGAGCTTTTTCACAGCCGTTTTTGTTGCTAACTTGCAACAAAGAAGTTATTAAATCAGATATAAAAAATAGCGTTTGAGTTGATGTGGAAAGGGGCGGGCGTTTGATTGGTTAGCGAGAAGCAGTAAGTGGTAAGTAGTAAGCAGTAAGCAGTAAGCGGGAAGTGGAAAGTAATAAGTAGAAAAGGCAGAAAAGACAAAAAGATAAAAAGGCAAAAACAAACCCCACCGCATTTCTTGCTATAGCAAGAAATGTGGTGGGGTTTAGATTATTCATTGCGTTATTTGCTTTTTGAGGGAGTTGGTGATAAAATTAAACTGATTTCAACTAAATAATTTTAATAAAAAATAAAATTTTATGGATGTTATTACTATTCCTCAAAAAACATATCAAAAACTTATCGAGAAGGCCTTAAAGTATGAATATTTAGCTGGTATTATTAAGGATGAGCAAAGTATTTTCAATGCCCCGCCTACTAAAGAAATTAAAGATATTATTAAAAGTTTTAAGGCGACTAAATTATATAATCAGGCATTTCTTTCCAGTTTAGAGAAAGGGCTTAAAAGGTCTTCTTATTTTGAACAAGGTTAAATAGGGCTTATGCAAGTTTTACCAATTCACCCTGAAGTAGAAGTTTTCTTGAAGAAAAGAGGTCTCAAGAAAAAGTTTGAAAAATAAAAAAGGTTGTTTGAAGTGAGTCCATTTTATCCTAGTTTAGAAACAGACCTCTTAGAGCCGAGGCAAATGAAAATTTGGAGTTTTCGCCTTGACAGGAAATATCGAGTCATTTTCATTTTTAGAAACAAAGAAACCATTGAGATAATTGATATAAACAACCATTACCAGTAAATCAAAGACATTTATATGCTAATTACCATTGAAAAAGCCAAAGAACTTGTCAGGAAATATTTAAAAGACAGGAATAACCAAATTCATTCTCGTGAAAGTGAAGTTGTTTTAAGGGCAGTAGCTCAAGAGTTAGGCGAAAACGAAGAAACCTGGGCAATGGCTGGGCTTTTGCATGATTTGGATTGGGAGCTAACCAGCGACAATTTTAAAGAGCACGGCATTAAAACCATAACTCTTTTACAAAACGAGGGTTGTGAAGTTTCTGAAGAAATTAAACAAGCGATCGCTTCTCATAATGAAAAGTATACAGCCGTAAAACGTCAGGCCAAACTGGACTATGCTTTGTCTGCCGGTGAGAGCATAACTGGGCTGATTTACGCTTATGCTTTAATGCGGCCCGAAAAATTAGCAGGAATGAAAGCTAACTCTTTAAATAAAAAGCTTAAAGATAAATCATTTGCTCAAAATGTTTCCAGAGAGTTAATCGCTGATATTGAAAAAGCAGGCCTTGAAAAATCAAAGTTTTTTGAAATAGCCATTCAAGCCATGCAAAGCATTGCCCCAGAGATTGGTTTTTAAATGTCTGTTAAAGTTTTAATAAAACAATGAACAAGAAGCCGACAATTAAACAAAAAGATATTCAAGCGATTGTTAAGAAAATAGCGGAAAACTACAAGCCCGAAAAGATTTACCTCTTTGGTTCTTTTGCTTGGGGCAAACCAACCTATGACTCGGATGTTGATTTATTTATTATTAAACAAACGAATAAAGATAGATTAAGTAGAGATATTGAAGTGCAAAGAATTATTAAAGGTATTTTACCGGTTGACTCTTTAGTGTATACGCCCAATGAAGTTGAAAGCAGATTAGGTTTAGGTGATTTTTTTATTCAAGATATTATTAATAAAGGAAAAATTATTTATGAAAGAACAACATAAAAGCAAGAAAAATTTATCCCTGTTTAAGGAATGGATTTTAGCGGCTCAAGACGACGAGAAAGCTGTGAGTGCCATCCTAAAGGAAGAAAGCTTTCCTCCTAACCCTGTTTGTTTTTTTTCTCAACAGATTGTCGAAAAAATATTAAAGGGATTTTTAGTTTTTTCTGGTGTTGATTTTCCTAAAATTCATCGCTTAGAAAAATTACTAATTCTTTGTAAAGACATTGATCCGCAATTTGAGCAACTCTGGGACGAAATCGAAGGCCTTTCTTTTTTCTATATGGCAACAAGATACCCTGGCGATTATCCAGCTTTTTCTGTTGAGCAAGCTAAGGAAGCTTTTGCTAGGGCACAAAAAATTAAAAACTTTATTATGAATAAAATATTTTCTCAACATCAACAAATCTTAAAATGTCCAGCGTGTAAAACAGAAAACTTAAAAAAGGGTTTGTTTTATCAAACTGAGGTTGATTATTGCCCAAAGTGCTTAGGGCTTTGGTTTGACCAAGACGAATTACGAAATGCCAAAGATAAAAAAGACGAGGCCTTGAGATGGCTTGATGTTGACTTATGGCAAGAGCCAAATAAGTTTAAATTAAGCCAAAGCAAAAAATTCTGCCCTAAAGACATTGTCCCTCTTTACGAAGTTGCCTATAATGATTCCAAGATTAAAGTTGATTTATGCAATTTGTGTTCAGGGGCATGGCTTGATAGGGGCGAATTTAAGAAAATCATTGAGCATTTAAAGAAAAAAGAGAAAGACCAAACCCTTTATAATTATGTCTCAAACCTTGCCCAAGAGGGGGCAGAAGTTTTCAATGGCCCCGAAACATTCAAAGAAGAGCTAGCTGACTTTATTGCCCTAAC
>PFAX01000034.1:5796-6445 GCA_002773495.1 bacterium (Candidatus Gribaldobacteria) CG10_big_fil_rev_8_21_14_0_10_37_21
TAAATAGATAGCAACCTCAATTCAAAAGGTCGGAAATATCGAAAGTATAAGTAAAAATCAATTTAAATAATAAATAATTTTATGGAAAAATTACATCCTAGAGCGGTTTGGATTTTGTTTGTCTCTTATCTTCCTTTACTTTTTCCCTTTCTTTTCCTCTCTTTTTATTTTTCTGCTGGGGTTTTAGTGATACCCTTTATCAGAAGATTTCAAGGCAATACTTTAGTGCAATTAACCATTGCTTTGATTATTTATGTTGTTATTTGTTTCATTTGGGCTAAATTAGCTTATCGTTTTTGGAAATATGAATTAACGGAAAACTCTCTTAAAATAGAAAAAGGGGTTATTATGAAAAAGTATGTTTCTATCCCTTATGACAGGGTTCAGAATGTGGATATTTACAGGGGAGTGTTAGTTAGAATTCTAGGCCTTTCTGACCTACAAATTCAAACGGCTGGCTATTCAGGTGGGTATGGCGGAAGAGGGCATGGCTTTGGGAGCGAGGGGCGCTTACCCGGCCTAGCTATTGATGTGGCTGAAAACTTAAGAGAAAAACTTATTGAAGCCACTCGTAATAAAAAACAAGGCCTTTAAAGTCGAAAAGGCGATTCTTATTAATTAATTAAATATTTATGGCACTATTATATGT
>PFAX01000034.1:6537-9369 GCA_002773495.1 bacterium (Candidatus Gribaldobacteria) CG10_big_fil_rev_8_21_14_0_10_37_21
AGTTAAAGGTTATGCTTCTCATGAAAAAGAAACTTTTGACAGGGTTATCCAAGCCAGAAGTAAAGCCATGTCAGCCACTAGTACCACTGATAAAGCCCAGGCGGAAAATGCTTTAACTGGCACCTTAAAAAGTTTGTTCGCCTTGTCAGAGGCCTACCCTGATTTAAAAGCCAACACCAACTTTTTAGAATTACAAAAAGAATTAACCGACACCGAAGATAAAGTTCAGGCAGCTCGCAGGTTTTATAATGGCAATGTTCGGGATTTAAACATTAAGATTGAAAGTTTTCCCAGCAACCTCATTGCTAATTTGTTTAAGTTTAAGAAAATGGATTTATTTGAATTAGCCGAAGCAGAGCAAGCTGCCAAAGAACCCCCTAAAGTAGAGTTTTAAGAAAGATGAGAAAAATATTTAAAGTTTTTCTTTTGCTAGGGGTTTTTGGTTTTTTAGTACCATCCCTAGTAAAAGCCGAAAATATCCAAAGTTTTGATGTAAAAGCCGAAATTCTAGAAAACGGCTCTGTTTTAATTGAAGAGGTGATTGTCTATGATTTTGAGGGCGTGCCAAAACATGGAATCTACCGTGATATCCTTTTAAAGGGGATAGAAATTTCAGGAGTTTCAGTCAGTGACGAATTAGGCAGGAGCTATCCTTTTTTAACTTCAAAGGAAAACAATAGCTTAAGAATAAAAATTGGCGACCCAGATGTTCTAATTAGCGGAATTCATCAATATAAAATATCTTATCAAGTAAAAAAAGCCCTAGGTTATTTTAAAGACCACGACGAACTTTACTGGGATGTAACTGGCAACGAGTGGGAGGTTCCAATTAATCGAGCTTCTTTTTCTTTTAAGTTGCCCAAACAAGTGCCAGCTGAAAATATTCAACAAGATTGTTTTACGGGTGTGTTTGGCTCAAAAGAAAAATTCTGCTCTTTTACTTTAAGGCAGTTTCAAGGCGAAAGGGTGCTAGGCCCTGGTGAGGGCTTAACCGTAGTGATTGGTTGGCCTAAGGGAATTATTGCGGGGCCAAGTTTAACTGAAAGAACATTAGATTTTTTGAAACAATGGGGGCTGTGGCTTTTAGCTTTAGTTGTTTTTTTGTATTTACTGATAACATGGTTAAAGCATGGCAAGGATATTAAGCTAGACAAAACGATTATTGCTCAATATGAACTACCTAAAGAGCTAAGGCCAATTGAGGTTGGCTATATTTTACGTCAGAAGATCATGCCTCAAGATATTTCAGCTATGATTATTGATTTAGCCGTTAAGGGTTATTTAAAAATAAAAGAAACTGAAAGAAAAATCTTTTTCTTTAAACAAAAAGATTGGGAATTAATTAAGACAAAGGATTTTAGCACTGATGCCACCTTAGAGCCCTATGAAAAGTTATTACTAGAAAGAATCTTCCTTTTAAGAGAAAAAATAGTCATTTCTCAATTACAAATGGAAAGAAAGCTTCTTGATTATTTCAAAGAGCTTAAAGAAATGGTTACCAAGGAAATGGTTCAAGATGATTATTTTGTAACAGAGCCAACCAAGTACAGGAATGTGTTTGTTATTATCGGGGCTGTCTTTTTTATCTCTGGGTTTTTTATCTTGACTCGATCATTCTTTTTTCTTTTTAGTGCGGCCTTACCACTTATAGCTTCTGGCACTTTGTTCTCTGTGTTTGCTATATTTATGCCTAAAAAAACTAGGAAGGGGGCTGAAACATTATGGCAAATTTTGGGGTTTAAAGAATATATTAAAACAGCTGAAAAATACAGGGTTCAATTTCAAGAAAAAGAAAACATTTTTGAAAAGTTTTTGCCATATGCTATGGTTTTTGGCTTGGCTAAAAAATGGGCTAAGGCCTTTGAGGGTATTTATAACCAACAACCCTCTTGGTATGAAAGTTCTTCTGTTGGCTCTTTTAGTTCAGTCGCCCTTGTTAGTAGCTTAAATACTTCTTTACAAGGATTTTCTGCTGCAGTGGCCCCGGGAGGAGGGGGCAGTGGGAGTGGCTTTGGGGGAGGTGGTTTTTCTGGTGGAGGCGGTGGAGGCGGTGGAGGAGGTAGTTGGTAATTTTTGTAACAAAGAATTAATTTATGGCAACGCTTTATCAAACAGCTGATAGTAACATCCGTAAAACCTATTTATTGGTTGGGGCTTTTTTAGTTTTAATTATTGGCATTGGTTTTTTGTTTTCTGAAATTTGGCAAAGCCCCAATATCTTATACTTTGCTATTATCTTTAGTGTGTTAACCAGTTTTTTTAGTTATTGGTATTCAGACAGAGTTGTTTTATTTTCAACCAGAGCGTGCCTTATTAAAAAGGGTGACAACCCAGAGCTTTACCGAGTTGTTGAAAATCTTTGCATTACAGCGGGATTACCTTTCCCTAAGGTTTATATAATTCCTGAAAGCCAGCCCAATGCTTTTGCCACTGGCAGAAACGTTAAACACGCAGTTGTGGCTGTGACTCAAGGCCTGTTAGATCGGTTAGAAAAAGCAGAGTTAGAAGGGGTTATAGCCCATGAACTCTCGCATATCAAAAATAAAGATATGCTTTTGCAAACTATGGTAGTTGTTTTAGTTGGGGTGATTGCCCTCTTAGCTAATTTGTTTTTGAGGTTTAGCTTCCTTAGCGGTAAGGGCAATAGCAACAGGCGCTCTAATTCAGGGGGTATTTTAATGCTTTTAGGCCTAGTCGCTGCTATTTTAGCCCCCATTGCCGCTACTCTTTTAAAATTAAGTATCTCAAGAAAAAGAGAGTTTTTAGCTGATGCAAGTGGGGCCTTGTTAACTAGATATCCTGAAGGGTTAGCTATGGCGTTAGAAAAAATAT
>PFAX01000011.1:0-13109 GCA_002773495.1 bacterium (Candidatus Gribaldobacteria) CG10_big_fil_rev_8_21_14_0_10_37_21
AGTTTTTGTCTTTGAGATAATTTATGGTAGTTCATATACTTCCATTATCTCATTTTTCAACCTATTAAACAACACCTTTTATGTTAAACAAGAAAACAATATTTACTTTTTCCAAGAGAAATCCCCATAAATTTCTAACGGGGTTTACTTTGATTGAAGTAATGATTACTTTAAATATTTTTATTTTTGTTTTTGTGGCTTGTTTTGCTGTTTATTTTTTAGCCCAAAAGTTTTATCAAAAAGCTGAAAATAGAGCCGAAACCTTACAAAACGGCAGAATTATTTTAGAACGTTTAAATAGAGAAATTCGCCAAGCTGTTGAGATTGTCTCAGCGTTTCCCCAATCGCCCGATTTGCCGAGCAATCCGCCTTTGTCTGAAATTGAATTTGAAGATGGCCACACCCCCTCGCCTTTTGCTTATTTAGGTAGCGACTATTATTATATTCGTTATTATTTAAACGAAGGCACGAATGAAGTTATTCGTCAAGACAGAGTTTATTGTTTTGAAGAATGTGGTGTTTGCTTATCTTATGTAAGATGGAATGATTTTCAAATACAAGGCGAAGAACAAATTAGCCCTCTGGCTTGCGATTTAGAAGAAAGAGTTATCGGCGAATATGTTACGGGCCTTGCTATTTGGGGTGCTAATTTGATTGATATTACTTTGATTTTAGAAAAAAATAACGAAATAGTTAATTTAAAGACAAAAATTGCTGGAAGAAATTTTTAAAATAAAAACTGAGCATCAAAAAGGGGCGATTTTAATTATTTGCCTTGTTTGTTTGGGTTTGCTAATTTTTTTGGCTGGTTATTTGCTTTCATTTGCTCTAACCGGCTCTAAAATGGCCCAAGCTCAAGAAAAGGGTTTAAAAACATATTACTTAGCAGAAGCTGGCGTTGCTGAAGCTATTTTTAAATTTAATAATGACCCTACTTGGAAAAATGCTTTTGAAACCTTACCCACCCCAGGAGATCCACTTTGCTCTTCCTGGGCGATTAGCCCTTTCTCTAGAACCCCAGCTTTGTTTTCTGATGGGAGCTATGTGGTTACAATAACCAATTTAGGTTGTGCTCAGGCAGAAATACAAATTGAAGCTAAGATAGCTCTTTTGAGTGGGTTTTTTTCCCAAAGAGTAGTTAAAGTAAAGGTATTTAAGGCCATGGGGAGCTCTTTAGAAGATTACAATGTTTTTTTAGGTGGGCCAAGCGAGAATTTACAAATAAATTTTACCAACCCTTTTAGAGTTCACGATGGGTCGCTTTTTTCAAACAAAGCTATTCGGGTCCAAAATTTAAGTTATGTTGAAGTTGATAACAAGGCCTTAGCTGGTCAAAATATTTCTGTTACGGGCTTTTCCCAACTAATAGCGACAAGTTGTGCCAGTAATGTTTGCGAGGCGGGTTGTGATGCTGGAAACGAGTGCCCGCCAGAAGCGGTTTCTATGCCCTCTATTGACTTTGATTCTGGCGAGGTTAGTTCTTATATTTATCAAGCAGCCGTTGACGATTGTTCCTCTGTTAGAAGCGATGGCAAAACAAATTGCTTGTTTACCCCGAACGAGTTTGAAACGGTGATGTGGGATAATTACCCCTTGCTTTCCTTGCCTAGTAATGTTGTTGTTTATATAACAGGCGATTTCAATTTAAGAGCAGGTCAAAATTTAGTTATTAATGGTGTTTTAGCCGCTGACAGAGATATAAGCTTGGGGGAGGATTTATGTTGGACAAGTTCAAACCCGCCTTTTGTTAGGTGCGGGAGTTCTCGTTTACAAGTGGTTAGGCCAGGCACTCCAGCTGACAATTTTCCAGCTGGGCTTTTGTCTAAAAGAAAATTTAGCACTGGTGCTTGGCTTGATATTGGGGGAGAAGGTTTTAATGTTAACGGCTTAGTTTATTCTGGCGACGAAATGCGTTTTAGTTCTGTTGCGGCTTCTGTTTTGATTAGGGGGGCGATTGCTGGCAGAAAAATAACTTTTTCAAGTATGTGGGGCGGGATTGATATTTATCTTGATGTTGATGTGGTGGTTGACACCTTTAAAAATGCTCAGTATTCCCCGATTATTACCATTGAACACTGGGAAGAAGAATACTGATTAACTAATAACTAATAACTAATGACGAAAGTTGAAGTTAGCCAGTAATTTTTATATAATAAATTAATGTTTTGGAATAAAAAATTTTTTGGGCTTGATATCTCTGACTTTTCTTTAAAGGTAGTTCAAACACACAAAACAAAAGAGGGCTTTATTGCAAGCGCTTTTGGTTTTTATGATATTCCAGAAAAAATTATTGAAAAAGGCGAGTTAAAAAATGAACAGGTTTTAAGTAAACTTATTTTAAGCTGTTTAAAAAATAGCCAAGGCGAAGGCATAAAAACAAAAAATGTAGTTTGCTCTTTACCTGAAGAAAGGTCATTTGTTGATGTTTTTCGAGTGCCTTTTATTGAAGAAAAAGAACAATTAGAACAAATTGTTTTAACTGAAGCTGAAAATAGAATTCCTTTTCCCTTAAGCGAAGTTTACTACGATTTTGAGGTAATTAGCGACCCCAAAGAAGTTGGAAATAAAAAAAGCTCCAGAGAAGTTATTTTGGCTGCTTGCCCTAAAAAAATTATTGACCCTTATTTTAATAGTTTAAAAAGAGCTGGCCTTTTCCCTTTAGGCATGGAGATAGAAAGCTTAGCTATAGCTCGAGCCATTTTTTCAGCTAAAAAAGTAAATGCTCCAACTTTGATTGTTGATTTTGGCCAAAATAAGACAAGTTTTTTTGTTTTTTCTAAAAAAGCAGTTCGGCTAACTTCAACGGTTCCCTGTTCAGCTAAAATGTTAACTTTAAGTATTGCTCAATCCTTGAAAATTTCAACAGAAAAAGCTAAAGCGCTTAAAGAAGCAGAGGGGCTTTCTGGCAAGCAAAAGGGCTTGGAAGCGATGGTGCCAGTTTTAAATGAGCTAGCCGAACAGATAAAGGCCTATTTAGCTTATTATAAATCGCATTTATCTAAAAATTACCCCGGCGAAGCAATCCAAAATATTTCTAAATTACTTCTTTGTGGGGGTGGGGCAAATTTGAAGGGCTTGGCTGAATTTTTGCAAGAACAGCTTAAAATGGATGTTAGCTTGGCGAATCCTTTAATTAATTTTAATTTGAAAATTCAAGCAAAAAAACTTAAAATTAAACAAGACAAAGCACTTTCTCTCACAACAGCTTTTGGTTTAAGTCAAAAAGATGTTTATGAAGATTAATCTTCTACCAGATAGTCAAAAACAGGCCCTAAAACAAGAAAAAATAAAATTAAAAGTTTGGGTTGCTTTAGCTTATTTAGGGTTTAGTTTAGTTTTATTTTTTTGTGTTTTATTTTCTTTAAATTATATGGCCAAAGCGAAAGCTAAGAATTTTGTTGGCCAAACCATTGAGAAAAATAACCCTCAAAATCAAGAAAAATTTAAAACAACAAAAATTCAAATTGAAGGCCTCAACACTGAATTAGCTTTTTCAAGCCAGGTCTTGATAAATAAAATTTACTTTAGTGATTTTTTAGAGAGGATAGAAGGGATAACTCCAGCTGAAATTTACTTTGAAAGGATTCTTTTAAAAAAGGGCTCAAGAGAGGTGTCTAAAAGCGAAGGGAGCGAAGAAAAAGAAACCCAGTTTTTTGCTCAAGGCGAATTAGAAGGAATAGCCAAAACAAGAGAAAATCTCTATGATTTCAGAACTACTCTTTTAAATCAAGGGGCTTGGCTTGAAACTGTTTACTTTCTGCCTATTTCTTGGAAATTACCAATTAAGAGTGAGTTTTCTTTAAGCTTGCTTTATTTTTTACCAAAAAAATGATTTTAACGACCAAAACACAAATAAAATTATCCATTCTTTTATTTTTAGGGTTAACCTGTTTAATTGTTATTTTCGTTTATCGCCCCCTCTTTTTGAATTTAAAGAATAATTCAGAAAATTTAACCAAGAAAGCCAAAGATTTTTTTCAGGTTGAAAAAGAAATCAAAAGTGTTGAAAGTTTTAAAGAAATAACCCAAGAAAAGGCCACAGTTTTTTCTTTTTTAGATGATAGTTTTTTGAATTTTTCAGCCCCAGTTGAATTTTTTGAATTTTTGGAAGGGTTAGTCCGTCAAGATAACCTTTTAGTTGATATTTCACCAAATGTTCGAGCGATAGGCCCCAAAGAGGGAGAAGAGGGAGAAGTCGTTTTTAAAAGTATTGAGTTTGAGGTTTTAAGCGGGGGCTCTTTTGAAGATACTTTGAGGTTTTTAAAAGAAATTGAACACAGCCCCTTTTTGCTTGAAACTTTAGAGGTTTCCTTAGACAAAATAACTGAAAAAACAACCCTCTCTGAAGAGTTTTCTTCTTTGAGGGCAGGGGAAGTTCTTTGTAGGGCTCGTTTTAAGGTAACAGCTAAAGAAAAAGATGCAATTTCAAACTAAACAAATAAAACAAAAAATCAAGAAGCTTTTTAAGGCCTTGTTTGCTAAAATATGGGTTATTTTAATCGCCGGGCTTCTTTTAAGCCTGATTTTAGGGGGTCTTCTTTTTTGGAAATTTATTTTATTAGCCACTACGATAGAAGATGATGGTCCACCAGCTGTAGCTATTAATAGGGTGCTTTTAAATAATTTTGAAACCAATTATTTAAAAGCCAAGGAGATCTTTGAGAAAACAAAGCAAATAGATTATTTAAACATTTTTAGACCGGCTTATTCTATGCCAGCGCCAATTATAGAAGAAGAGAGCACAACGACAACCCCTGAAGAATAAAGCGAATAAAGAAGACCTTTTGTTTGGGGTTGACCCCGTTAGAGGTTTATTGGTTTTTCCACATAGAGAAAATATGTTTCTTTTAAGGTATTACTTAGCTCTAAGGATTACCTATTTTACTTCTAACTGGGTTGACTTTACCCCTTTTTTAATTTATGATAGTGGCAATACACCTGGGGCAGTTTTATACGCCTCGGCGGTCGCCTTAGGGCGACCATGCCTCGGCTAAACTGCCCATGTAAGGGCGAGCAGTCGCCCTTACGCTCCTGTAGTTCAATGGATAGAACAAGGGTTTTCTAAACCTTAAACAGAGGTCCGACTCCTCTCAGGAGCACATAAATTTTTGTGCACGCAAAAATTTGAGTAGTTAGTAATGAGTAGTTGGTAATTAGGGCAAGGAAAAAGACATTTAAAACAAATATTTATGGCGGCTATAGTGTAGCGGTAACACTGTTCCCTGTGGAGGAGCCATCGCCGGTTCGAATCCGACTAGCCGCCCAAGCAAAACAACAAACCCTTTTAGGAGGGTTTTTTGTTTAATCTGTTAAGGATTGAAGTTCTTAGATGTTTTATTTAGGCCTTTTCAATTAAAATAAGTTTGAGTTTTTTTTCTTTGCCTTTGCGAAGAATTTTAATGTTTAAGGTTTTGCCTATTTCGGTTTCTTGTAAAATGTCATTGACAGTTTTTTCAGGGGCTATTGTATGGCCTTCAATTTCTAAAATTATATCGGTTTCTTTAATACCCGCCTTGTGTGCTGGGCTATTGGGTATAACGGCCTGCCTGACATTTCTTTGGGTTATGTCGGGCTCGGCTATTACTAAAGCCCCGGTTGAAACAGGCAAATTAAGCTCGTCTTTTATTTCAGGGGTAATTGACAAATATCTTACCCCTAAAAATGGTTTTCTAATGCGCCCATATTTTTTTAATTCTTCTAAATCCCTTTTAGCGTTGTTTATGGGTAAAGCAAAGCCAATATTTTCTGCGCCAAAGACCATCGCCGCATTAACGCCAATTACTCCCCCCCCCAAATCAAGCAAGGGTCCGCCGGAATTGCCCGGGTTAATGGCGGCATCTGTTTGAATCAGCCCCCTTAAACTTGTTTGGGCTTGACTTACTTCGCTTTGGGCCCTAATTTCACGAGATAAGCCCGAAATAACGCCAGTTGAAACCGTGTTTTGGAAAAGCCCTAAAGCATTGCCAATAGCCACGACTGTTTGGCCTAATTCCAACCTAGAAGAGTCGCCTAATTTAAGAAAAGCCAAGTTCTTTTTGTTAATTTTTAAAACAGCAATATCGTTTATTTCATCCCTGGCTATAATTTCGGGCTTGATTTTTTCGCCATTTTGTAAAACAACCGAATATCCCGCTTTTTCGTCTTCAACCACATGGCGATTGGTTAAAATTGTCCCTAATTTGTCAACAAAAAATCCAGTGCCACCCGTTAATTTCATTTTTTTGGGTTGCTTGAAATGTAAACTCTTAAACTTGCTTTTACTAGAGCTTAAAACTCCTAAGGGTTCGTCTAATTTCTGCGACATGGTAATTGAAACAACCGCTGGCAAAGTTTTTTTAACGATTTTAACAATATTGTTTGATTCTTGCATATGTTTAGTTGGTAGTAGCTGTTGACACCGAGTGTCAACAGCTTTATTAGGTTATTTGTTTGTTTTTTGTTATTTGTCGCCTTGTCATTCTGAGCGGAGCGAAGAATCTCTTTATTCTTTTTCTATTGTATCACAGATAACCAATTGAAAAAAGTGGATAACTTTGCTATATTATAAATAAGTGGTAAGCTGGTAAGTAAAGAGCAGTTGGCGTAATGGCTACACCCTGAGTGTTTTTTAACGGAAAATCATTAGGTATAAACATTCGTATCCCGGGGTTTTCTTAACGGCAAATGAAACATTTGCCTGAAAACCCGCGAAACGCCAAGACATTGGCGTTTCGCCCCCATAGCTCAATGGATCAGAGCAGACCCGTCCTAAGGGTAAGATATGGGTTCGACTCCTGTTGGGGGCACATCGTATTTTGCACATTTCAATGTTCTAGGGTACAATTAGATAATGGACAGAAGAAAACTCAAAGAAAAGGCGATTGGACTACGGAAACAAGGCAAAACCTACTCTGAAATTAGGCAGGATTTGGGTGTTGCAATACCAAAAAGTACGCTTTCTAATTGGTGTAGTGGCGTTGAATTGCCTCCTTTATATCAAGAAAAGATTAAGAAAATTGTTTTAAAAAGCCAAGCAAAATCTCGTGCGATAGCCATGATAGTTAAAAAAGAAAAACGGCGAGAGTTTTTGAAGAATTTAATTGATAGTAATTTACATTTGGCGGATAGGTTAAAAGATAAGGATTTTTTAAAAGTTGTCTTAGCTGTTATCTATAGTTGCGAAGGCAGTAAATGGAAAAGTCATTCAGGATTACTTTTAGGCAATACTGATCCATCCCTATTGCGTTTTTATATGGAATCATTGAAAATTTGTTATCCAAATGTTATAAATAGTGAAACATTTCGTTGTAGGGTTTCGCATAGGGCTGACCAAGACATTAAGGAATTAAATGTTTTTTGGTCAAAAGAACTAGGAGTCCCCTTGCATCATTTTTATAAGAGTAAGCCAGACCCCCGAACAATTGGTAAACCAACAAAGAAAAAAGATTATAAGGGGGTTTGCGTGGTTACTTCTCGCGGTTCAGAGATACAATTAGAGTTAGAGACGATCGCAAAAATACTTTTTGCAGGTTTTAATGAAAATATTAGGGGCCGTTAGCACAGTTGGTAGTGCGTCTAGATGGCATCTAGAAGGTCGCCGGTTCGAGCCCGGCACGGTCCACCAAAGTTTATTTATCAAAGAATTAAAATAGGCAGTATTTTATGAGCCAAGCAGTTTTTTCAACAAAAATCGCCTTGTTTAAGGGCAAAAAAATCCGAAAAACCATTTTTAACAATGAATGGTGTTTTTCGGTTATTGATATAATAGAGGCACTAACGGGGACAGAAAGACCAAGAAAATACTGGAGTGACCTAAAGCAAAAGCTCATCAAAGAGGGGTATCTTGAAGTGTCCGATAATATCGGACAGTTGAAAATGCAGGCACCGGACAAAAAAATGCGTGAAACTGATTGTGCAAATACAGAAACAATTTTTAGAATAGTTCAATCAATACCTTCCTCAAGGGTCGAGCCCCTTAAGAGGTGGTTGGCAAGGGTTGGCTATGAGCGAATCCAAGAAATAGAAAACCCGGAATTAGCAACGAAAAGGACTCGTTTGCTCTACAAACTAAAGGGATATTCTGATGACTGGATTGAAAAACGAATGCGGGGTATTGCTATCCGCGAGGAATTAACCGATGAATGGAAAAAGCGGGGCACCAAAGAACAACAGGATTATGAAATTTTAACCGCAGAAATCTCCAAAGCCACTTTTGGGGTAACGCCAAGCGAGTATCAAAAATTAAAGGGCTTAAAACGGGAAAACTTAAGAGACCATATGGACGACTTTGAATTGATTTTTAGTATGCTTGGCGAACGCGCCACTACTGAAATCCATCGTAATGAAAACTCGCAAGGCATTCTGAAATTGAAAAGCGACGCTAAGTCCGGTGGCGATATTGCTGGCGGTGCGAGGAAAAAGTTGGAAAAACGGCTGAAAAGGTCGATTGTTTCTCCAAAAAATTATCTTAAAAAACCGCCAGACAAAAATTTGTTAGCTTAAAAAATCCTCAAAAAATCGCCAAAGCTTTTTAGGTAAGTGTTGATGATTTAATAAAACAATAGCAAGACAAAACTATGAAAAAACTATCTTCCCTCATTACATTATCATTCATTGCATTTTTGGCGGTATTTTCCTTTGTTCCCAAATTAGTATTAGCAGACGGCATGGTGATCAGGCCCGACCCCTATTCGGACCGTTGGGATTATTCAGATGAAAGTAATCAGCAGGCATTTATCAATTATGATAATGGCTTGCAAAAAATGATTATTAGTGTTGGGCTTGAAGGCGAAAATAGCGATGGCGTTGTTTGGCTTTTTCCCATTCCTTCTGATCCTAACAAAGTAGCAATTGATGTAGTTAAAAATTTGCCCCAATTAAGCGGAGAAGAAATTTCAAAGAAGGCAAAATCAAATTTGGACGATACGACAAAATTTTTGCAAATGACCCAAATTTATACGATTCCTTTTGTGGTGTTGTTCGGCGGAGGTTATGTTGGCGCCCCTCACATGGAAGGTGTAGGCGCGCCGTTAGAAATGAAAGGGCGAGGCATTGAACAAGATGTGATTATTTATGAACATTTAGAGAAAGAGGGTATAACTTCAGAGATTATTACCGCTAAAACCGCAACTGGTCTTTATGATTATTTAAGAAATAAAGGGTTAAAAATTGAAAGCGGTTCTATTCCGGTTTTAGATAACTATATCGGCAAAGAATATTCTTTTGTCGTTTCATGGATAAGCTCTTCTGAAAATATTGTTTCTGCGCAAAGAGGCGTATTTGTAACATTTCCAACGAAAGATATTTATTTCCCAATGTTGCCAACAAGCGTTTATGGAAGCAAAATCGTTCCAGCGACAATTAGAGTGCTTGGTTATGTTTCGCCGAAAGTATTTCAGAGTATAAAAAGTTATACGAAAACAGAATATTATATTGATAGTTATGCAAGTTTTGCCGATGACTTGAAAAATTTTTATAGCGGGCAAAGCCGAAATATCAAATATACCAAAATAGAAGTCAACATGCCCTCAAAATTTTTAACTGAAGATTTATGGATAAGCAATTTTTCCCCTTTAAAAACTTACTACTCAACTTTTGTTGCTAACCGCCCCGTAATTAGCGCGATACTTTTGTTAATAATAAGTTCGTTGATAGCAGGCATTTTAGCAGGTTTGGTTGTTTTCAGGGCGTTAAGGAAAAACATATTTAAACTGGGGCTTTTTGGGCTATCTAATTGTTTAGCAATTTTTGGTTTGTTGATAACAACTGCGCTTATTAGCACAAAAGAAAAAAATGAAAGCATTAAACCATTGCTTACCGAAATAAAACAAAAGGGTTATTCTTGGAAAAGAAGAGTCGTTGTGGTTTTATTTTTCGCGGCTATTCCTTTTTTGCTGTTTGGTTTGCTTACATTGCCTTCGCTAATTAGCGAACTTAGTTATTCCAGCATGAAAATTTTCAGGGGTGATTTTCTTATACCAATTTTGATTATTTATGTTTTACCAATTACCGCCTTGATTGTCAGTTTCGTAATCAAAAGAATTAAAATTGAAGATAAAGATTTATTTGAGCAATTGAAATCAGCCAGTTATTCGTCTTGGTCATTTCAGCCAAAAGATAAAATGAAATATGTTTTTGTTCCAATGTTTTCAGTTTTATTTTTGATTATTTCTTGGCTGTTAGTTAAATTGGTTGGATTTACAGTTTAAAAATTTTATGTGGCACGCCAGCTTCGCTGGCGCAAAGAAATTACGACGGCGGAAGGCGAGGGCGGGCAAAAATTAAAGGTCGTATTATATAAATTAAATAATTATAAAATTATGAAAAACAAAATTGTCATTATAATTATAATTATTGTAGCTGCGGTTATGGCTACGGCAGTTGGCTTTTACTTTACCCAAAAGAACAAATCATCGGCTAATCCTGTTGGGAATACTACGCCAGCGGGTCAATTTGAAACGAATGATCAGACGAACTCTGAACAGCCACAAAATAAATTGATAACCGATGACTTTGAAATCATCCTTCCCGAAGGTTGGCGGCAAACCGCGCCAGCAATAGGATCTTCGGCAATGGCCGTCAATGCCGATGAGCAACTCAACGACCCTGCGGCTCAAAAAATTAATTTCAAAAGTTATTTCGCTATAAGCTATGATGTCTTGCAAGGAAAAAGTTTGAGCGAATATTTGCAGGGAGTTAAGGGCCAGTTGCAGCAAACAATTTCTGACGTTGTTTTCTCGCAAGAACACGAGACAACCATAAACGGCAAAGCGACTCGAGCACTTGAAGCGAGTTTTGCTCAGCAGGGGGTGAATTTTAAAATTTTGATGGTGGCGGTTAAGGGCGCGGGCGATGATGTTTGGATAATATCTTTTAACACTCTTCAAAGCTCTTGGGCTCAGTATCAGGAAACATTTTCTAATATAGCTAACAGTTTTAGCTTGAAATTGAAAAATTAGTTATTTTTAGTTGGTGCGTTAGTTTTATTTGGCAATCATTCGGGATTTTGTTCAAAATGAGTTTAATTTTTAACGCTTTATGCAACAAGCAAATAAACACCTTACAATTTTTGCGGGGAAAAAGATTCGCCGGGTTTGGGACAGCGAAAAAGAGAAATGGTATTTTTCCGTGGTGGATGTTGTGGCTGTTTTAACAGACTAGACAGAGCATAAAAAAGCCCAAAGTTATTGGACAACCCTGAAAAATCGCTTAAAAGAGGAGGGAAGCGAGGTCGTCATAAAATGTGACCAACTGAAAATGAGGGCTTCAGATGGTAAATATTATACGACCGATTCCGCTGACGTGGAAACATTGTTTCGTCTTATCCAATCAATCCCGTCCCCAAAAGCCGAGCCGTTTAAGCTTTGGTTAGCAAAAGTTGGCTATGAACGTCTTGAAGAGATAAACGACCCGGAAAAGGCGCTTAATCGTAGCCGAGATTACTGGCAAAAAATGGGCCGAAGCCAAAAGTGGATTCAGCAAAGAATGATGGGCCAGGAAATTAGAAATAAATTGACCAATTACTGGAAAAACAGTGAAGTTAAAGAAAAAAACGAATACGCCATCCTGACAAACATTATTCATCAAGAATGGAGCGACTTTTCAATGAAAGAGCATAAAAACCTGAAGCAATTAAAAACGCAAAACCTGAGAGACCATACGACAGACGCAGAACTGGTTTTTTCGGCGTTAGCTGAACTCTCAACCCGTCAAATTGCCGAAACAATGCAAACAAAGGGCTTAGACGCAAACAAGATTCCAGCCCACAAGGGTGGCCGTGTCGCTAAGAGTGTGCGCTTGGAATTGGAAAGCAAAACAGGCAAACAGATAGTGAGCGGCACAAATTTTTTACAATCCCAAAAGTGCTCTCAATTAAAAAAATGAGCGTTGGCTTTTTCCAACAAACACCACCAAATTTAAAAAATTGTTGAATTATCTATGAGCATTAAAGAAAAAGACGGCAAGCTTTTGATTTTAAAAGATAACTTTGAACTCGAAAAGTATTTCAAGGGTGGCTGGTTCAAGGGCGTAAAAGAGTACTTAAATATTCGCAGTAAAAAAATATGAAAATAGGCATAATCGGTAGCATGCAATTTACCGATAAAATGATTGAAGTTAGAGAAAAACTTCGGGAGTTAGGTCATGATGCTTTCATTACCGATTTACATAAAACAATGATCGGCAAAACTGCTGAAGAAATTGAAAAAATTAAACTGCACCAAAAATACAACATGGATGCAATCCGGGAATTTTGGCGTCTTATGCAAGGGGCTGATGCGGTTCTTGTCTTAAATCTCGATAAAAATGGCATCAAAAATTATGTTGGCGGAAATACTTTAATGGAAATTGGTTTTGCCCATGTTCTCAGTCAGAAAATATTTATGTTAAACCCAATTCCCGAAATGCCTTATTGCAAAACCGAGATTGAGGCAGTTAAGCCAGTTATCATTAATGGAGACCTCTTAAAAATAACGTAACTATTTGATCGGGCAGTTATTTTTTGTAAAACCAACCAATAAAAAAGAGAATATGATTATTTTTATTAACGGATCAATTAATACTGGCAAGACCACAGTTGCCAAAATACTTGCCACGAAGATTCCCCAAACTGCCAATGTTGAGATAGACAGCTTGCACGCCTTCATTGATTGGTTAGAAATTGACAATGCCGTTCCAATAAACCTAGAAAATGCTGTATTAATTATTAAAAATTTCGTTAAATATGGCTATAATGTAGTTGTGCCATATCCATTATCACAGAAGAATTACATTTATATAAAACAGGAACTTCACGATTTTTCTGAACAACTACACTTTTTTACACTATCGCCTGATATAAAAAAAGCTCAAACGAGCACTCAAGAAAGAAAAATATCTCAATGGGAGCATGATCGCATACAATATCACTACGATATTGGTATTTTTTCGCCCTCATTTGGTAAAATTATTGATAACACCTCACAAACACCCGAAGAAACAGCCAAAGAAATTTTGTCTCACTTGCCTAAAATTTAGTATGCATATTTATAACAAACAGCCCCGAGAATGGGGCTGTTTGTTTTTTAGCACAACTACTTCACTGCTATGTAGCAGTGAAGTAGTAAAAATATAACAAGATATTGGGCAAATTT
>PFAX01000011.1:13153-36753 GCA_002773495.1 bacterium (Candidatus Gribaldobacteria) CG10_big_fil_rev_8_21_14_0_10_37_21
GGTGCCCGCAAGGGCATGCGAGTTCGACTCTCGCCCCCACCGCCCTTGACAAACAAAAAACAATTTGCTACAAATTAGTATACTTTAAGCTGTTTTTTAAGTTGAAAGCTTTAAATTACAGAATACCTCTTGAAAGTTGCCTGAGGTCAGACCTCCCTCAAGCTGGGCTTCAAAGTTTTTTAGGAGGTCTGACCTAAGGCAATTCATAATTTAAAATTTAAAAGTAAATTAAAAATTAAACAGGAGAAACAAGAATGAAAAAGTTTCACAAAGCGATTTTATTTTTACTAGTTTCAGCCGAGGTGATTTTTGTCCCAGGGCTTAACCCTGAAGCAGAAACAACCCCAGCCATTTTTAGCAAGGCCTTTTTTGGTTTTTCTTTTGAAAAACCAAAAAAGTTGTTTGTTGAAAAAGAGGTCGTGGCAACAGCTTACAGCCCGCCGCTTTTTCCGTATAAAAGCCCGACTTTTTCGGGCAAGCCAGTTAGTTTTGGTGTTGTTGCGGTTGACCCAAAGGTAATTCCTTTGGGCGCGACAGTGTTTTTGCCCCAAATGTTTCCGGGCCAAAAGTTTTTGGCCTTAGATACAGGGGCAAAAATAAAAGGCAACCATATAGATGTTTGGTTGCCTACCCAGGAAAAAGCTCTTAAGTGGGGCAGGCGCAAAGTAAAAATAAGAATAATAAAATAACCCGAAAAAGCGAAGACGTTCCTTGACGAGCGTCTTTTTTCTTAAAAGGTTGAATTTTAGCTTTAGATAGGGTATGATAACAAATATGAGTAAAGTAACCGCTAAAATAAATAATCAGCCCAACAATCAGCCACGAGGCCCAGTGGTGGCTGTTTTAGGCCATATTGACCATGGCAAGTCGTCTTTATTAGAAGCCATTAGAAGCGATTTTAGTATAACTAAAAAAGAGTCAGGCGGAATTACCCAGCATATTGGCGCTTATGAGATTGAAAGAAAGGGCAAGAAGATTTCTTTTATTGACACCCCCGGGCACGAGGCCTTTTCAGCCATTAGGCAAAGGGGGGCAAATGTAGCTGATATTGCTTTGTTGGTTATTGATGGGGCTGAAGGCGTTAAAGATCAAACCAAAGAAGCAATTAAGTTCATCAAATCAGCCAATATCCCTTTAATTGTAGTTTTTAATAAGAAAGACAAACCCGGCTTTGACCCTGAAAAAGTTAAACCATATTTAGCTAAAGAAGATATTTTAGTTGAATCATGGGGTGGTAAAGTGCTTTCTGTTAACACATCAGCTAAAAATAAAGAGGGCATTGAGGAGTTATTAGAAGCAATTTCCTTAGTGGCTGAAATGGAGGATTTGCAGGCAGATTTAACGGCCAAGCCCGAAGGCATTGTGATTGAAAGCTCTTTAGACCCTCAAAGAGGGGCCTTTGCCACCCTTCTTTTACAGCAGGGCACTTTAAAAGAAGGTGAGATTATAGCCACTCATTTTGCTTTTGGTAAGGTCAAGGGGATGTTTGATTTTAAAGGCAAAAAGATAAGTAAAGCCCTGCCTTCCCAGCCAGTTTCTGTTTTAGGGTTTTCTGTCCCGCCAGGGGTTGGGGAAAAGTTTAAAGCCCACGATTCGCTTGCTTTAGCTCAAAATAGTTTAAAAAAAGAAGAAAGAATTGCCCCTAAAATAATTGATGTTCAAGGTGGGGTCAAAGTGCTTAATATCATTTTAAAAACCGATTTTTTGGGATCGCAAGAGGCGGTTGAAAATATTTTAAATAATATGCCTCAAGACAAGGTGGCTTTGCGGGTCTTAAGGTCAGAAGTTGGGCAAATTGATGCCAGCGATGTTAAATTAGCTGAAAGTGGCTTAGCTGTTATTTTTGGTTTTAAATTGAAAGTTGATGAGCCAACCCTTGTTTTTGCGAGGCAAAGGGGGGTTAGGATAAAATGTTTTGAGGTGATTTACGAGTTAGTTCAAGAAGTCAGGAAAGTGATGTTAGGTGCCTTGGACTTAGAAACAACCAGGGTTGAGCTCTCCCGGTTTAAAATAACTCATCTTTTCAAACAAACTAAACAAATTCAGATAGTTGGGGGCAAGGTTTTAACTGGTGAGTTTACTAGGGCTGTTTTAGCTGAAGTTGAAAGGGATGAGGAAATTATTGGCAAAGCCAAGATTAAGGGCTTACAAAAAGAAAAGCAAGAGGTTGGTAAGGCCACTAAGGGCCAAGAAATTGGCTTACAAGTTGAATCAGAAGTTGTTTTAGAAGAAAATGATATTTTAAAGATTTTTAGAGAAGACAAAACAAAAGGCAGTTTGTAAACCTGACTAAGTTAAGTTTATTATAAACTTAACTTAGTTAGGTTTAGAGTTCCATGGCTACAAATAGAATAAAACAAATAAACGCGCTTTTACAAAGCCAGTTAAGTAGGTTGCTTTTAAAAGAGCTTGATTTTAAAGAGGGCATCATAGCAACTGTTATTAAGGTTGACACAACAAAAGATTTATCAATTTGTCGGGTTTTTCTTTCGGTTATGCCTGAAAAAGAAACTAGAGAAACTTTGAAGTTTTTACGAAGAAATGTTGTTTCTTTGCAAATGGCCTTAAATAAAAAAGTTTTTTTAAGAAAAACGCCAAAACTAGTTTTTTTGCCTTATCAGGAAACAGAAGAAATAAGGGTTGAAAAGCTCTTAGAAGAGCTGTAATATAATGTTAAACGGCATGGTAGCCAAGTGGCTTAGGCAACGGTTTGCAAAACCGTTTACGTGGGTTCAATTCCCACCCATGCCTCATAAATTTTTGCTAGTAAAAATTTATCCCTAATTACAAATTACTTACACAAATTACATATTTTTTGCCCGGGTGCTGGAATGGTATACAGACACGGCTTAAAACCGTGCGAGCTTGCTCATGAGGGTTCGACTCCCTCCCCGGGCACAAAAATTTCAAGAGAAATTTTTGGGTACGGGAGCGAAGCAACTGCTTGCTTCGCGAGAGGGAAGCGAAGGGTTAAGCCATGTGCCAAAGGCACGGCTTAACCCAGGGCAACGACTCCCACCCCGGGCACATAAATTTTTGCCAACAAAAATTTAAGTAATGGGTAGTTTGTAATTAGTAATTAGTGCGAGGAAAAAAGCATTTTATTTTGAAAAAAATTTTATTTTTAGCGATTGTTTGGTATTATAAAAATATATGGAACAAATTTTAATTAGTCAAACAAAGAATTATTTAATTTTGAAAATTCCTCTTCAAAGCAAGGTCAAGAGCCATGTTTTAATTGAGGATAGAGAGAAAAAAGCGGTTTTGGACGGGCTTAAAGCTGTCCAAAATAGTGAAGTTTCTAGTCAATTTGATAATGTTCAAGGAGCAGTTTCTTTTTTGAGAAAATTATGAAAGTTGCTTTTGCCAAACCATTTCTGGTTAATTTTAGAAAAATTCCCCAACCAATTAAACGCAAGTTTGAAAAACAACTTGGTTTTTTATTAAAAGATATCCGTCATCCCTTCTGGGGAAAAAGAGATGGCCTATTTAAAGGAAATAATCGCCTTTTTTTAAAATGAAAGAAATGAAGAAATTGGCTTTGTGGGCGATGAGATTTACAAAAAAGCGATTAAAGATGCCAAAAAGCTACTTCAAGAGCGTGTAGATGACATTAACATTGAACTTGATTTATTATCAGAGAAATAATTTATTGAATATAAACCAAAACCCCAACTCTAAAGAATTGGGGCTTTGTGCTTGTTATAAGCTAAGATTTAATATAAAGATAAAGTTAGTCAGCTAAGACCTCCAAGACGGCTACTTTAGTGCCGAATTCTTTGGCTTCCTCAAAAGTGGGGAACCAAACATCAACATGGAAGTTGCCTTTTCTGCTATGCATCCTGTCATCAACTTCAAAGATTTTACTGCCAAAAAGTTCAGGCATCCTTACCTTTGTGCCAAAAGGTAAAAGGTTATTAGCGATTATGCCGTCCCTGACAATACTATTTGAAGCTGTAATGAAAGGGGTGCTGTCTGTTTGCGCTTCGGTTGAAGAATAAGCAGTAACTATTACAGTTAAAGTGCTTTTGACAACAACCTCGGGCGGGGCAGACATTGGCAAGAGGATACTTTGTTCAAAGACCTGTAAGTTAGTGTTCTTAGGGTCAAAAACATAGCTGTCTTCAGCTAAGGCCTGAAGGCCTAAAAAATAGCAAGCAACAATAGCTAATAAAGCAATTGATAGGGCTATTTTGTTGATTTTTATATTCATATTTAACACTTAAAATATAGCATTTTCATGCCTAAATGTCAATAGATTTTACAACAAATATAGCAGTTTGTCAAGGTATGGAAAATAGCTAAAAGATTGGCTAAAACGCCCTTTGAGGACTTAAAGAGAACCCAACCTTGCCCTATCTTGAATTTCTCTTGAGACCTCTTCTTTGGCTCTGCCATATTTAAGTTTAGCAAACTGTTTAATGCTTTGCCCGAGTTGATGATTCCCTTCTTTTGGTTTGATAGCTATGGCTCTAAAGGGGCGAGAGACCTTGTTATTTAGCATCATTTTTAAGATAAAATTAAAGTTATCAATGTTTAATAAATCAAACTTAGAGAACTCTGGTTCAAATTGTTTTTCTAAAAACTCGGCATCATCAGCCCCTACCCTAAAAGTGGCGATACTGCCCACATTACCAATAACCGCATTTCTAATTTGTTCAGTTAGCTGGGGCATAAACTGATGAGCTAAAATAAGGTTTAAGCGGTATTTACGAGCTTCAGAAAGTATAATAGCAATGCTATCTGTGGTAAAGTTTTGAAACTCATCAATATATAAGTAAAAATCCTGCCTGTTTTCTTGGGGGATGTTGGCACGTCTGAAAGCGGCGATTTGCATTTTAGAGACCAAAATTAAACCCAACAAAGAGCTGTTCATCTCGCCGGTTTGCCCCTTAGAAAGGTTGGCTAAAAAGATTTTTTTTTGGTCCATAATTTCGCCTAAATCAAAACTACTTTTAGCTTGGCCAATGATATTTCGCATCATTTCGTTTTCCACAAACCGGCCTACCTTTGAAACAACATAACCCAACATATCTGACTTGGTCTGGCCTGTGGCTGTTGACCACTCTTTTTGCCAAAAGCTTTTAACGAGTGGGTCGTCAACACTCATTAGCTTTTCTTCCATAAAGTCCTTGTCCATAAAAATACGGGGGATATCAACTAAAGTGCCGGGGTTATCTTTATCTGCCATTAAGGCCAACATAGCGTTTCGCATATAATGTTCAAACATAGGGCCAATAATTTCTGGTGGGAAAAGTTTGGAAAAGATAGTAATCATTTCTGAAATGGCAAAGTCCTTTTGTTCTGGGGTTTTCCATTCAAGCATATTTAAGCCCAAGGGGCGTTGCAGGTCAAAGGGCTCAAACAAAACAACATCTTCTGCTCTCTCTTTGGGGATGTTCGCTAAGGTATCTTCAACTAAATCTCCATTTGGGTCAATTACAGCCACACCCTCGCCATTTTCAAGGTCATGCCTAATCATTTCTTTTAATAAAGATGATTTACCTACACCAGTTTGCCCAATAATATAAAAGTGGCGCCTTCTGTCATCTCTTGTGCTAAAAGAAATAAGTTTTTCATCGCCCCTGAAAATCGCCTTACCTAAAACATTAAAACCCGCTGTTTCTTTGGGCATCTCACTTGGAGGCGCTGACTCTTTAGCCCCGGCCCACTTGATATGAGCGGCTGAAATATGGGGTAAGGGGAAGTGGTAAACACTGGCTATTTCTTCTAAGTTTAAGATAATTCTTTCGGCTTTGTTAAAGTTTCTAAAAGTAAAGTTATAAATTAATTTTTTAAGTAATTTTCTTTTAGCTGTTTTAGCCACAAAGCCATTGACGACAGAAATATATTGCGAGAAGGCATCTTCTAAATGGCCTAAAATTTCTTTTGCCCTAATATCTTCACTGGCCACGGCTAAAATTCTGACATTTGCTTCCATAATTGGCTTTCTGATTTTTGACTTAATGGCCTCAACATTCATTTCGCTCTGCTCTTGGGGTTGGTTTTGGGTTTCGTCTTTTGGTTTACTTATTAGGGCTTTGCCAAATTCAGCTGACCAATCCATCACCTTGCTTCTTTGGGACTCTTTGAGGGCGGACTCAATACTTTTGCCTTCTCTTGTGATGTTGTGAAGGAGTTTTTCGGCTGATTTTTTAAGATTAAAAGAGCAGGGTCGTAAAATTACTTGAACAGCCGCTCCCTCCTCTTCTGTTATTTTACTTAAAGCGTTGACAATCCCGCTTAACGGGTCTGTTTCTAAGGTTTTGTAGGTTTGAATTGGGAAGAAAAAGTCATTTTGCAAATAAAGGGTGCTGGCCATGGTTTTACCTTTTGGTTCAAAAACAGTGTAGTCCTGGGGAATTTTTTGAACCATGGCTTGGGGATAAACCGCCTGGACATTTTTTTCTAAGCCACTTTCTAAATAATCAGGCACGGCTACATAAAAAGAAATATCAGGCCCGCCTACTTCAGAGGCCACTTCTAAAACAACTCTTGGCACTTCTTCGCCCAAAAAGAGTTGTTTTAAAATATTAGGCCTTTTTAAGTATAGAAAGCGAGCTAAGACCTGTTCCATGCCTTCAATTGATTGCTGAATTATTTCTTTGGTTCTGGGGGTTTCTTGTTTTTCGTATCTAGGAAAGGCAATATAAAAAAGGGTCATTTGTAAGCTTTGCCCTAAACGAGTTAATTCATATTTATTTTTTAATAAAACCAAAACAAAAACTAGCCCAGCCGTTAAAAGGGAGGTGATTAAAATAATAAAGAAAAGCACCATATATTTTTATTTGGCTTTTTTAATGCCTTTTTGAATTAAAGTATCGTGAAATAAGTCAAGCAAGCAAGGGTCTTTTGCTTTTTGAGCCACCTTTATGGCAAAATCAGCCCCTTTCTCTTGTGTTATGCTCAAAAGTTGTCCTATCTTTTTGTGTTCTGCTGTTTTTGTCCTTAGATCATCCGCTTTTTTTTGGGCTTCAAGGTCTTCATCTGTTGTTTGGCTTTGGGGTTGTTGAAATTGGAATTTTTCTTCAGTAGCCCCTTCTTCAGAAGGAGAAAATGTTTCGTTTTCTTCAGGTTTTTGTTCTTGCTGGATTTCCCTTTCAAGCCCTGTTGCTTGTTTTGTTTTTTTTAACTGTTCTTGTTCTTCTTTTTTTTGATTGATATTTTGCATAGCGATTTTATTTTTTTATTACTTTTTTAACCTGATTACTTAATTTTATTTATTATTTAATTTTACCCTTTAATTTATAGGGGGTCAAGTAAAACAACCCCCCTTGAAGGGGTTTTATTTTTGTGGAGTTTTACTGCGAAGGACGTTATAACCGAGTTTCAGAAAAATTTAACCTATTTTTACATCTTGAAATTGAGCTTTGAGTTGGCTTAGACCTGATTCATTTTGTTTTTTTTACGGAATTCGTTTTCTTTAATTTGCGCTAATTTCAATGTTCGTTTTCTAAATAAAGCTCGCTCGCCTCTTTGATGTTTTTTTTGGCCTCCTCAATGGTTTTGCCTTGGCTGACAACCCCTAATTCAGCACAATGAGCAACATATCACTTGCCTTTAACTTAAAGAATTTTTGAAACAATTTTACAAAATGGCTTGAGCGTATCGCCTAAAATACAATAAAAAGCAGTCGTCTCAGGCGACTGTTTTTTTTTGTATTAGCTGAGCGGGTGAGCGGAGTTGAACCGCCGTATCTGACTTGGCAAGCCAGTGTAATAGCCGCTATACTACACCCGCAACTTTATAACTTGTTCACTAATGCCCTCTATCCAGCCTTTCACCTTGCAGGTAATTTCAGTGTTGCCTGCTGTTAAATGCAATGTGCCGTAAGGGAGGGTATTTTTTGGTCTTTTATTTTTACTTGCTCGACTTATTTGTATTTGAGACGGATGAAAGTTTTTTTTGGGCAAGTCAACAATTTTTTTCCAATAGTTAATTGCTTTATTCTGGTCCATAGTGGGATAAAGATGAACTCTTGCTTTTATTTTTTCTTCGGGAATCTTGCAGACCTCGCGAAAGAATTTCATCATTACTTTAATAATTTCTGGCTTAGAATTAGCAAAACGGAGGAGGTGTCTATTTTTTGTGTTTCCTTCAGCCCAATATAGGACGTTACCGATCAATTTTAGATCATTCAACATTATGTTTTTGATTTCTAAATACCCCCGCCTTTGATGATTCTCTCTATCGTTGGCCGCCTCTTCGGAGCGAATTTTTGCGTAAACCTTATTATAATTAGAAATATTTCGGCTCCATTTATTTCGGCATCTTTTAAAAGTTTTCTTTTCTATTGATTTTTTCATTTTAACGCCTCTGAGCCACCACCCGACTGTGCTTTTTGGCAGGTTCAAAATTTTTTCTATTTCGCCATAGGTTTTTCCTTGTTTGCGCAAGGATATAATTCGTTGCCCTTTTTTGTTCATAGTTGGACGATAGTTATTATTTTCTATTATTATAATTTAATGTCTAACATTGAGTCAATATGTGCCGCGGCTCGGAGTTGAACCGAGATCTAACGATTTTCAGTCGCTCGCCTTGACCACCTTGGCTACCGCGGCGTTTTTTAACTTATGCGGGCGATGCAGGAGTCGAAAGTGTTGCCCGAAGGACAAGCGGGTTTGCGCTTTTAGCGCAAGAGTCATTCGGGGGGTAGGTTCTCGCCACACATCACTCCACCACAAAATTTTAATCTACTAAAAAGTAGATAAAATTTCGTGGGTGGGCGATGCAGGAGTCGAACCTACGGCCTACTCGGTGTAAACGAGTCGCTCTGGCCAGCTGAGCTAATCGCCCGTGCCCGGGAGAGGATTTGAACCTCCAAGCCTTGCGGCACCACCACCTCAAGATGGCGTGTTTACCGGGTTTCACCACCCGGGCATTATCTTTTAGAAAAAAATTACTTCGCTTCAGCTGTTGCGTTTGGCGTTTCTTCTTCTAAAGTTTTTTCTTCATTTTCTTTTTCGGTCTCTGGGGCAGTTGTTGCTGTTTGGGCCTCTATTGCCTCTGCTTCAGCCGTTTGTGGTTCAGCACCCTCTTCAAGGGTTTCTTCACCGGGAATATAGAGTTTCTTTTTAATTTTAGCCCTTTTGCCAATCCTATCCCTTAAATAGTAAAGTTTGGCTCGCCTTACCTTACCCCTTGAAACAATTTCAAATTTTTCTACATTAGGGGAGTGCAAAGGGAAGATTTTTTCAACCCCAACGCCAGAAATAATTTTTCGAACAGTAAGCATACCCTCAACGGCTGCTCCATGTTTTTTAGCTAAGACCAAACCCTCAAAAATTTGGATCCTTTGTTTACTGCCTTCTTTAATTTTTTGATGTACCTTAACAGTATCGCCAACCTTAATGTTGGGTGTGTTTTTTAAGTATTCTTTTGTCATTTGTTGTTTTTGCATATATCATATTTTATTTAATTATCTCAATGTATAAGTCAAAGATAGCAGAAAAACTCTTAAAATACAAGGTTTATTAAATACAGTGGGCGTATCCCGACTCGAACGGGAGGCCTTTTCGATGTCAACGAAACGCTCTAACCAACTGAGCTATACGCCCGTTAGAATAACTTAGAAAAGCGGAGCTGAACTTAGTTATTCTTACGCCCGCCGTAACCTTTAGTGAAGGCGGGCTTGTTTTCCGCTCTCGTTATGTGGGCGCGGAAGGAGTCGGACCTTCAACCTTGGCCTTATAAGGACCCTGCTCCACCGTTGAGCTACGCGCCCAAGACAAAGTCATCTTTTAAGAAAAGTTATTTAATTTGACGAGCTGGTGTTGGCGCGTTTTTGTCTTTTATTTTTTTCTTGCTCGTTTTCTTTTTTATTTTTATAGTTTTCTTTGGGGTAGCTGATTTTTTATTTTTATTGTCGTTTAAAGACATCAAGTGTTCAAACTCGTCTTTTTCAATCGTTTCTTTTTCAATCAGTACTTTAGCGATCCTGCCTAAGGTTTTTCTTTTTTGTTTTAAAATCTTTAAAGTTCTTTCTTGAGCTTCTTCAATAAAACCAGCTGTTTCTTTGTCTATTTGAGCGGCAACTTTTTCTGAATAATTTCTTTCTGTTGTTTCTTCTTCCCAGTTTAAAAAGGGCATTGTTTCCCTTTTACCAAAAACAATGGGCCCTAATTTTGACATACCATATTTAACCACTAAACTTCTTGAAAGTAAAGATGCCTTTTCTAAATCATTAGATGCTCCGGTTGATAATTCATTAAAAACCATTTTTTCAGCTAAATAGCCAGCTAATAAAACGCAAAGTTCATCTTTAAACTCGGTTTTTGTTTTCAACCGCTTTTCGTGCTTAGGCAAAGCCAAAGTATAGCCAGCGGCCATTCCTCTTGAAACAATTGAGACCTTTCTGACTTCTTCAGCATTTTCTAAAAAAGAAGAAAGTAAAGCATGGCCGGCTTCATGAAAGGCAGAAATTTCCTTTTCTTTTATTGTTAAGAGGTGGCTTTTTCTTTCTGGGCCCAAAAGAACTTTTTCAATTGAGTTTAAAAGGTCGTTTTGAGAAATTGTTTCTGTATTTTTTCTGGCAGCTAAAATAGCCGCTTCATTCGCTAAATTGGCTAAATCAGCACCTGAAAACCCGGGGGTGCGTTCAGCTACTTCAGTTAAATTAGTTGTGTCAGCTAAGGGCTTGCCTTTGCAGTGAATTTTTAAAATTTCGGTTCTGCCTTTTGAGTCAGGCAAGTCAAGAACAATTCTTCTGTCAAACCGACCTGGCCTTAAAAGGGCTGGGTCTAAGTATTCAGGCCTATTGGTTGCAGCTAAAATAATGACCCCAACGTCTCTTTCAAAGCCATCCATTTCAGCTAAAATTTGGTTTAAAGTTTGTTCTCGTTCGTCGTGGCCTCCGCCCATACCAATCCCTCTTGTTTTGCCAATACTGTCGATTTCATCAATAAAAATAATGCTCGGCTGGCGTTTTTTGGCTTCAGCAAAGAGTGCCCTTGTGCGAGAAGCTCCAACCCCGACAAAAAGCTCAATAAACTCTGAGCCAGCCATTGAGAAAAAAGGCACCTTGGCCTCGTGGGCTACTGCTTTCGCTAACATCGTTTTTCCTGTACCGGGGGCACCTACCAGCAAAACACCCCTGGGAATACGTGCTCCCATTTTGAGATATTTTTTTGGATTTTTTAAAAAATCAACGACTTCTTGAATCTCTTCTTTGGCTTCTTCAATGCCAGCGATGTCGTTAAAGGTTATTTTTTCAGCTTTTTTGTCATCTTTACCATCGCCAAAAAGTTTGGCTGGGGCTTTTAAAAAACCAAATGTTTGGCCTGCCCCCTTTTTTGCTTGCCTGATAATTAGGCCAAAAAATAAAAGAAAAAAGACAAGGGGTAAAATAAAAGAAAGAGGCATTAAAAGGCCCAAAAGACCGCCATCTTGCGAAATAACCGTTAAAGAAATGTTTTTAAGTGCTTCTTCGCTTACCCCAAGGCCCCTTAAATTGTCCATCAACGGAACATCGCTTTCTTTTTCAGCAATTATTTTAGTTTTGTCTTCTAAAGTGGCGGTTAGTTTGTTTCCTTTTAGCTCTAAGGCCTTAATTTCACCATTTTCAACGCGTTGAGCTATTTCGCTTAAAGTTGCTTCTTGCGGTTGCAGTTGTTCGGTTTCTAGATATTGAGGGTTAAGTAAAGCAAAAACTGCGGCTAAAAAAAGAAAAACAGCTATACCTAAAATAAAGTTTTTTAGCAAATTTGGCATTCCTCTTTGTTTTTAATTGTTTAAAGAAAGATAGATTCTGCTGTTAGCAAGAGTGGCTATCTTTGCTTTAAGTTTTTGACCTATTTTTAGGTCTTTTTTTTTAGCCATTTCTTCTGAAGGGATAAGGCCTTCTAAGCCGTCATTAAAGCTTAAAAAAGCCCCAAAGCTAGTTACCCCGCTGACCTCCCCTTCAACTTCTTCACCCTCTTTAAGGGAAATTATTTTACTAACTGCTTTTTCTTTTTTAGTTTGTTTTTCAGATAAAATAAGCTTATTTTCGCTCGGGTTTAGGTCAAAAACCCTCACTTTAAGTTTTTGGCCAATAAGTTTTTGTAATTCTGTTGTAATTTTTAAAGGGTCGGCTCCATCAACTTTAGGATAATGCTCTGGTAAAAGCTGACTCGCTGGCAAAAAGCCGTCAATTGAATTAATGCTCATCAATAGCCCACCCTTATTGGCCGATTTTACAACGGCCTCAATGGTTTCTTCGTTTTCTTTGAGTTTTTGCAAGTCCTGCCAGGCAATTTCTTGATTAGCAGATGCCAAAGAGAGCTCTTTGTAGCCGTCTTCTGTTTCTAAGTCAACTATTTTAGCTGTCACCTTGTCGCCAATTTTAGATGATTTGAGAGATATTTTTGCTTGAGCAAATTCTTTGCCGAAAATAATCCCAACACCTTTTGCCCCTAGGTCAATATAAAGGCCTGATTTGTCTTTCTCAACAATATGACCCTCAACGATTTCACCAACCTTTAAAGGAGCTAATGGCTCTGCCTTGATTTTTTTTAGATTTTTTATTTGCATATATTTATTGAAGTTTTACAACCATTCAAAAGTTAGGCAGGAAACTCAAAAAACCCACCAATAAAAGAAAAAAAGCAAAAGTAATCTTTAAGAAGGTTTTATTAATTGGATCTTTGAAATCAGCCATAGGTCTTTAAGTAAATATACAGGAAAATTTTGATTATTGCAAGAGTAATTTTATTATGCTAAAATTAAAAATAAATAAGTACTTAATGAAAACGAGCGATAGCAAAGTTTGAGTTTAGTACGAATTTACCCCGTTACAATTCTATCTATGTTTAAGGCGAAACCAATTAGCAAAGCCGAAGGCGGCTTCGCCTCTAAAGAGTGATTATTCAAAGAACATCGCTGGAATTGTAACGGGGTATAAGAGCTTGTAAGTTTATAAACTCGCAAGCTCGTTTCTAAACTAACAATTTCTAATATGGAAATAACTTTTTATGGGCAATCTTTTTTTGAGGTTCAAGCCAAGAACTCGGAAAACCAAACTATTGGCTTGGTTTTTGACCCTTTTTCTGTTGAAATTGGCTTAAGTTTGCCTAAAATTTCATCACAAATAGTGCTTTTAAGCCATGATCACCCTGACCACAATAATGCTAAAGCCATTTTGGGCGATCCTTTTATTATCAAGAATGCTGGCGAATATGAAGTTAAGGGTATTTTAATTAAGGGTATTCCCGCTTTTCATGACAATTCATTTGGTAAGGAAAGGGGCTCGGTAATTATTTTTAAAATAGAAGTTGAAGGGATGAAGCTTTGCCATTTGTCTGATTTAGGTCAAGCCGAGTTAACCGACGAACAAGTTGAAGAAATAGGCGAAGTTGATGTTTTGTTTTGCCCAGTTGGCGGGGTTTATACAATTGACGTTAAGCAGGCCTCGCATATTGTTTCTCAAATAGAGCCAAGGTTGGTTATCCCGATGCATTATAAATTACCTAAATTAAATATTGAGCTTGATGAGTTAGGCAAATTTTTAAAACAAATGGGCCAAGAAGAGCCCCAAAAAGAGAAGAAATTCAAAGTGAGCCCCAAAACCCTGCCCTTAGAAGAAACAAACATTATTGTTTTAGAAGTTTCATGAGCTAATTTCAAGAAAAATGAATGATATTTGGCAAAAATTACAAAAACAAAGCCCAGCAGCTAAAAAAGCGGTTATTGGACTTATTCTTTTTATTTTAGCTATTCCTTTATTTATTTTAGTTGTTTATAATACAAAAACAAGAATGCAGAAGCAAAGTTTAAGTAAGAGCCCTTTTGAAGGCCTCAATATGGCAGGCCTTTCTAGCGGTTTTGATGACCTAGACCAGCTTAGCGACCTATTAAATGTCACCACAACAACCACAAGTACCCTAGAAACCGTGAGCCCTGAAGAAGGCACAGAAGAAAGCATGTCAGAGTGAACCTCTTTGCAAAATTTTTTGTTTGAAAATTAGAAATTAAAAATTGATTAAAAATTGAGAATTAAAAATTATCTTTGATATGCCAGACGAAAAAGAACAACCAAATAACAATAAAGAGCCCGCTGATAAGCCAAACGGGCAAGTGAAAGAGCCAAAGCAAGAGGTGGGCTATATTAAGCCAAGGGAAATTACTGACGAAATTCAGGAGAGTTATTTAGCTTATGCGATGAGTGTAATTGTTTCAAGGGCCTTGCCTGATGTCAGAGATGGCTTAAAACCAGTGCATCGTCGAATTTTATACGCGATGAATGAAATGGGCTTGAGGCATAATGTTAAGTTTAGAAAATCAGCCACAGTAGTTGGAGAGGTTTTAGGTAAATACCACCCTCATGGCGATGTGGCGGTTTATGATTCTTTAGTTAGAATGGCCCAGGACTTTTCTCTAAGATACCCCTTGATTCAAGGCCAAGGCAATTTCGGATCGATCGACGGAGACGGACCGGCCGCACAACGGTATTGTATTACCGGCGATAGTTTTGTAGTAACTAACCGTTGCATAGAAAAAATAGGGGAAGTTTCTAATCAAGAAGATATTGCATTAGATGTTCTGTCATTTGAAGGTAAGGTTAATCACGCTTCTAAATTATTTGATTCGGGCGTTCATCCGATTATTGAGGTAGAAACATTAAGGGGTTTTTCTTTGAGGGGGACTACAAATCACCCTATTCTTACAATGCAGAAAGATTCATCTAGTAAGCCGGTTTTTCAATGGAAATTATTATCTAACATAGAAAAAGGTGATTTTGCTGTGATTGATAGGAACAAAAAGGTTCTCTGGCCGGAAGAAGAGCCGTTATTAAAAAGCTTTTATCCTGAAACAAGAGGTAGAAAATTCAAAATTTATAAGATGCCAAAAAAGATGAGCCCTGATTTAGCTTTTTTGCTTGGGATTGTATTAGCTGAAGGATTTATAAGTTTTAACAAAGAAAAGCATTACGCCAAAATAGGAATTTGTAATACTGATAAATTGTTAATTGAGGAATTTATCAAAAAATTTAAAAAATTATTTCCTGATTGCGCAATTTATCAACAAACGAGAGAGCCGTTAAGTTACGGCAAAAAAAAGTTTATTTCCTTAGAAGTTTGTTCTTATTTCTTAGCAGAGTTTTTTGAAAATTTAGGATTAAAAGCAGTACCCTCTAAAGAAAAAGAAGTGCCTCATATTATGTTTCATGCAAAAAAGGAGTCAGTGGCCGCCTTTTTACGAGGTTTCGTTGAGGGTGATGGCACAATTTTTGGAGTTGGCAGGAAGCAAGCCAGTCCGGAGATAAGATTTATTTCCGCAAGCAAAAAAATGCTGTCCCAGATGCAGATTATTCTATTAAGATTTGGGATAGATTCTTTTTTGAGAAAAGATGGCAAAAGAGAATGCTGGTTTTTAGTTTTAAGGGGTTATGATAATTTCAAAGATTTTCAAGAGATTGGTTTTTTTGATAGAGATAAGAACAGGAAGATAGAAGTAGCTATCAAAAGGAATTATATAGCATATAAAGAGAAATTTGTGATGTTAAAAAATGATTATATACCTTTTTTGAGCAATTATTTACGTTCTAAATATAAAAATAAAAACAATATTCCGTGGGATTTTAGAGAATATTTATTGAAGCATAATTTAGACCGTTATTGGAAGCTGAACGATAAAATTGACATTTTAAAGAAAATATTAGAACCTGAGGATTGGCGGTTGGTTTCTGGATTCTTAACGAACAGGTATTTATTTGACCCTATTATTCGTAAGGAGCAAGGCGAGCCAGAAAGGGTTTATTCTTTTAGAGTTGATAGTGATTGCCACTCTTTTGTTTCCAATGGTTTTATTAGTCATAATACCGAGTGTCGCATGTCAAGCGTTGGCGAGGAAATACTTAAAGATATTGAAAAAGACACTGTTGACTTTACTGCTAACTATGATGCCACCAAAAAAGAACCAACTGTTTTGCCTTCCCCCGCCCCTCAACTACTTTTAAATGGTTCATTGGGCATTGCCGTTGGTATGGCAACCAATATCCCACCGCACAATTTAACTGAAGTCATGCAAGCGACAAAGTATTTAATTGACAACCCTGACTCTACCACAGAGGATCTTTTACAGTTTGTTAAAGGCCCTGATTTCCCAACGGGCGGGATAATTTATGGAAAAAAAGATATTGCTCAGGCCTATTCACAAGGTAAGGGCCCAATTGTTGTTCGGGGCAAAACCGAGGTTGATGAAAATAAGAAGGGCTACCCACAAATAACCATTACTGAAATCCCTTATCAGGTTCAAAAATCATCTTTGGTTCAACAGTTCGCTAAATTAGTTGAAGATAAAAGGATTGATGGGGTTAAAGACATCAGGGACGAATCAGACAGAGAGGGTATGCACATAGTTATTGAGCTTAAAAAAGAGGCCTTTCCGAAAAAAATTTTAAATGCTTTGTTTAAGTATTCGGATTTACAAAAAACCTTTCACTTAAATATGCTGGCCTTAGTTGATGGCATCCAACCAAAAGTGCTCTCTTTAGTTGATGTTTTAACTTATTATTTAAAGCACAAGCAAGAAGTCGTTATCAGAAGAATTAAGTTTGACTTAGAAAAAGCCAAGCAAAGGGTGCATATTTTAGATGGCTTAATGATTGCTTTAAAAAATATTGATGAAGTTATTAAGGTTATCAAAAAATCAGAAAGCAGAGAAGCGGCCAAGCAAAACTTAATTGAAAGGTTTAAGTTATCTGATGTTCAGGCAGTAGCTATTTTAGAGATGCGCTTGCAAAATTTAGCTAAATTAGAACAGGCGAAGATAGAAGAAGAGCTTTTGGCTTTAAAAAAGATTATCGCTGAGCTTGAATCAATTTTAAAGAGCGAAAAAAAGATAAAAGATGTCATGAAAAAAGAATTAATTGAAACCGAAGAAAAGCACAAAGACGAAAGAAGAACTAAAGTGGTGGCAGGGAGGATTGGCGAGATTGGCGAAGAGGACTTAATCCCGAATGAAAACGCAATTATTCTTTTAACCCAAGGTGGCTATGTTAAAAGAATGAAGCCCTCTTTTTATAAAATTCAAAAAAGGGGCGGGGCTGGCGTTTCAGGTGCCGATGTTGCTTCAGAAGATGCCGTTGAGCATTTCTTATTAGCGAATAATTTAGATAAACTTTTATTCTTTGCAGACACAGGTAAGGTTTTTCAATGTTTGGCCTGGGAGATTCCTGAATTAAAAAGGGCTTCAAAGGGTAGGGGCATTTTAAACTTTTTAGAAACCTCGCAGAATGAAAAGGTTTTAAGTTTAATTTCTTATACCAAACAAGACGAAGAAGAGGGAAAGAAATATTTGGTAATAGTTACTAAACAAGGTATAATTAAAAGGACTGATTTAGTTTCTTTTAAAAATGTGAGAAAGAATGGTCTTTTAGCGATTAATTTGCAACAAGGTGATACTTTAAGGGGTGTTTTAATCGCTCAAGAAAATGATGAGATCTTTTTAGCGACTAAATTAGGGCAATCAATTCGCTTTACTATGAAGGATGTCAGAGCCATGGGCAGATCTGCTTCAGGGGTAAGAGGGATCCGTTTAGAAACAGGGGATGAGGTTGTTGGGATGAGTGCCATTCAAAACCAAAGGAAAGAACAGCAATATTTATTGGTTGTGATGGAAAATGGCTATGGCAAAAGAACTAAGGTTGAGGAGTATAGATTACAGAAACGTGGGGGCACAGGTATTAAGGCGGCTAAAGTCAACGAAAAAACAGGTAAAATTGTTTTTGCTAAGGTAGTAGGTCAAGAAGAAAAAGAAATTATAGTTATTTCAAGTAAAGGTCAGGTAATAAGAAGTGATTTTAAATCAATTTCTATTATAGGCAGGGCCTCTTCTGGGGTAAGAATAATGCGTTTAAAACCGGGTGATAAAGTGGCCTCTGGAATTTGTTTGCAAGAAATTAAAGAATTAGCTGAAGACGAAAAATAGGGGTAGGACAGAGATAGGACATAGGTAGGACATAAAAAATGTCCTATGGACATTTTTTCTATCACTTTTTTACTCTATCACTTATTCGCTTAAATTTATGCCTTCATTTATTTCACCTAAAGACATTTTAAAACAAATTGGGCTGAAAATTGATTCAGTTGCTATTGACTTTGGTTCAGGTTCTGGGGGTTGGGCTTTACCATTGGCAAAAATGTTACAAGAGGGTAAAGTTATAGCCATTGATGTTCAAGCAGAGCCATTATCTTCTTTACAAGGTAAGGCCAAAATAGCTAATTTAAAAAATATTGAAAGTATTTTAGCTGATGTTGAGGATAGTGTCCCTTTAATTGAAAATAATTCAATTGATCTTGTTTTAATGACCAACCTGTTGTTCCAAGTTGAAAATAAAGAGGCGGTTTTTAAGGAAGCTAAAAGGGTTTTAAAAGCAGGTGGCAAAGTTTTAGTGGTTGATTGGAAGCCGGGTGCTTTAATGGGCCCAAAAACATCAGTGCCCAGCGAAGAAGAAATAAAACAATTAGCTAAAGAAAGTGGCTTTGCTTTAGTTGAGCAATTAGATGCAGGGGAATATCACTTTGCTTTAATTTTTAAAAAACAATAAATGTTTATGTTCTCTTTTAAAAAAACAATAAAGGTCTCTTTAGTGTTATTTGCTCTTTGTTTTATGCTTTTAACTAACACGGCCTTAGCTATAAGCGAGCCGGGAGGTCCTTGTTGTAAAATAGAAGACTGTGCAGGAACTGGTATGGATTGTAAATGTGTTATTGACCAAACTAAATGTGATTTAGCTAAGAAGAGGGATACTGGCATTTGCGTTCCGAGTGGTAAGGCCTTTATTTGCCCTACTTCTAAGTTTATTAGCTTAGAGGAGGTTATAACTTCAACCGTTAATTATCTCTTTATGTTAGCTGTTGTGGGGTGCCCGTTGGTTATAGCAATTGGGGCATTTCTTTTCTTAACATCAGCTGGTGATCCGGGTAAAACAAAATTGGCTAAACAAATGATTTTATGGGCGTGTATTGGCTTAGCTGTGATTTTGTTTAGCAAGATGATGAAGGGTATAATTTTAGGCATTATAACTGGTACTCCGTAATTCTCTTTTCGGGGAGTGAAACTACTCCTATACACATCATACTCCGAAATCGCACCCTGTCAACGCAAGAGCTCGGGAAGTAATTTGGTTGCCTTTTATGCTCCTTAAAATTACTTCCCTCGCTCTTGCTCGTTATAGGGCGAATGTAGAATGTTTTATCTTGTTTTTTAAAAGTATAGGTTATCCACACTTTCTTGTTTGTTTTTTTTAATGAATAATTTTATAATAAAATAATCAAAGGTTTAAATTAAATAAGCTAAAAAAATAATTTTAGCTTTAAAAAATTTTTGTTTTATGCAAAAAATTTTCAAAACGCTTCTTTATGGTTTTTTAACCATTATTTTTTGTTCTGCTCTTGTTATTTTAAGCGGCCAAAGTGGCAAAGCTGTTGATTCGGTTTGTAATGGGCTTACTAATGGGGCGATTGTCAGCGATGGCGGAGGGAATATTTGTATGTGCGTTTCTGGGGAAATGAAGTGTTGTGTAAAAGATGATCCTGGTGCTGTAATCACTCCGATTAAAGATGATCTTGAACAAGTGGTTGATTGCAGAGCAGGAACAGGGGTCTGTTCTGGCAGAGCTGACGGCTCAATCGTTCAAGACGGTTTAAACACCTGTATGTGTGTTTTGGGCGAGCCAAGTTGTTGTTATGAAACTACAAAGCCCTGCTATACGGTCTATCCTGTCACAGGGGCTGTCGGAAATGTTATTGGATGTGGGAATGAAAATTTACCTGGGAAACCAGTTGGTAGTGTTTGTTATCAAAACAGCGAATGTTGCACCGGCTTTTGTATTTTAAGGCAGAAAAGCGATGGCGCTTGGAATGACGGGGTTTGCGGGGTTTCAAAATGTTCTTCGGGAGAATTGCAGTGCGTTACCTACGGGGTAAATTCTTCTTTATACCAATGCAACAGCAATGGGGACTGGATGTTTGCATCCAGTTGCGTGGGACCTTGCAAAACATCGACATCCTGCGACCAGTCTGCTACTTTTTGTGTCGGGAAGCCGAACGGGACTTCTTGTGGGGAGAATAAAACATGCAGAGATGGAGTTTGCTATTCGGTTGAAACCTATGATTTTGCTTGCGTAGAGAAAACCAATCCGGACGGTACAATTGTTCCCAAACCATCCACTGTTTCTTGCTCCAAAAATGGACTTAGCGGTCATTGCGATGGGTCTGGCCATTGCATAACATCATCCAACCCCGGCTGTATGGTCAATGGTGTTCCCCAATCAACGGGCGTGGTTTGTTTCAATGAACAGGGAGCGAATGGAACCTGCGATGGACAAGGAAACTGCGTGATAGGAGGAGGGGGAGGAGATACTTGTTACAGCTATTGCCAATCAATCGGAAAGACAGGCGGAGTTTGTGCTAATCCTTATGAGGGAAGGCCTATAAATTATTGTTCTGGTAGCTCGTGCTTGATAAATATTTTTGAGCCGGAGAGGTCGCATATTTATTGTCAGAATATTTCCAGCATGTCTGACAATAATTGTTATTGCTATAACCTGCAGGTCTGTTCGCCCGGATGCGAGCAGAGGTGTCAGAATGGGCAGGCTTGCAAGCCAATATCCGTTGAAAATTGTTGCAATGATTTAGACGACGACTTTGACGGTATGATAGACGCTCAAGACAGCAACTGCAACAGCGGAACAGTTAACCTGCAAGTTGGAGCAAACAATGTTTGCTGGAAAGCGAAGAATTGGCCTCATTTTTTGGGCTCTGACAGCCCTTATAGCTATACTTCGCCCACCTTCGCCTGTCCTGCTGGTTATTGGATAAAGCCAACTGGTTCTTATTATGTGCTTGATTTCGAGGAACTTTATGCTATTTACTCCGGACCAGGCGGGGTAACATTACCTTATGGATATGGCACAGGCACACAACTGCCAGTGCCAACTGGCAGTTTAAGTGGCATTTTTCCAGCAAATAAATTATCTTTAAAATATACAGCCGGTGGGCAAAGTTCTTCTGATTATTCTCAAGATTTAGGTGTTGCTGTTTCTAGTTTAGAATGTGTTCAATATGCCAACATTGAATGTGGCAAATGCGGGGACGGCATTTTTTGGGGTTTATTTAATATTTGCGACAAAGAAGAATGTTCAGCAATCAGCGGAGGCGCTTGCTTTTTTGACCAAAGAGGCACAGGCGGGCATTGCTATAATAAAGTCCCTGTGAGTTTTACTGTCAAAGACGCGGTGGCTAAAAACCCTGTTGCAGGGGCTAAAGTCAAGATTACTGATTTTGAAAATATTACCTGTTCAACCGACGGAAACGGAAAATGTTCGCTTGACCTTGGTTTGGGGGGTGAGTTTAACGGCTTTATTTCAGGCGAAAACCTCACTTGCTCTTCAGTAAGCGCTGGCTGCCCTAAGGTTTTTACAGTTGCTACTGCCCCTACTAATGTTGAGTTAAATCCCTACAAAGTGGTTGCTTGTGTTGATTCCGATACTACCGATGAGTTTCCACAAGGTGCTAAAAATTATTACCAAAAAGGCATTGCCAGTGAAACATTGGGTAGTTTTCCAGACCTTTGCCAAGACAGCAAAGTGTTAAAAGAATATAGTTGCTCAAACAACAAGGCAATTTATGAAACTTATACTTGTGTTTCGGGTTGTTATGACGGGGCGTGCTTGAAAGCCCAGGCCGGGGAGCAGGCAAAAGTTGTTTTTGAAACAAAGGTTGTAGATAAAAATGGCGTTCCAATGCAGGCAGTGGCTGCGGGCGTGAAAATTGAAGTTACGGGGGAGAATTGGTTTGACTATTGTTTAACTAGTTATACGGGCAAATGTTCTTTAACATTGCCACAGGGGGCTTATCAGGCATATTCCAGCGGTTATGACCAATATTATGAATGCAATGCGGCTTTTGGTTGCCCCAAGAGCTTTAATTTAGTTGGCAGCGACACTTTTGTTTCCCTGACATTGCAATTAAATCCCAATAATCAATCTACAAGTAGCTGCAGCGATACCGACGGAGGGCTTGAGCCAGATATTTATGGTGCCGCAAGGACATATTATAATATAGAAAATCAAGTGTCGGTTTTGTATGACGGTTGCGGGACGATCAGTTCTCCAAAAGATTCAGTGATAGAGGCCTGGTGCGACGGAAATTTTAGGGCTACTCAAAAAATGCCCTGCGCCTATGGTTGCGATAACGGAGCTTGCAAGCAAGGAGAAGGCCAGCGCTTTAAGGTCTCTGACAAGGCAACTTCTAATCCCCTAGACAGTGCTTTGGTCAAAACTTTTGACGGCGCGACTCCCTCCCGGCCGCTTAATTTTTCCTGTTCTTCTGACTCAAACGGCGAGTGTCCTCTTAATCTGCCGCCTGATGCTCCTTTTTATGTCGCGGCGGAAAAAAGCGGTTATTTTTGCGAAAACGACATTTGTTGCCAAAAGGTTTCGTCTCCTTCTGAAGACGCAACAGTTACCCTAAAAATGCGAACATCTTCCAGTTTGGCTTGTTCTAAAGAAGGCGAAAAAGTTTACTTAAATTACGTTGGTCAATCCGAAAACCAGTGTTGTTCGGGTTTAACTCAAATAACGTCAGGAGTTACACCTGCTTTTGCGGTCTGTACAAACTGCGGAGACGGAATTTGTACTGCTCCAGAAAATGACTATAAATGTCCAAGTGATTGCCAAGCGTCCTGTTCAGATTGTAGGGTTGTAGATAAATTTGGCAATAGAAGCTCTTGTAAAACTGAAGAAGATTGTGTCGATTTCGCAGAGTATTGCTCTTTGCAAGATGGCAAATGCGCAGAAAAAGACCCAAGCGAAGTTCAACAAGCGACCTTGGTTTTTTGGGTGTATGATGAAACAGCGGGTCAAATCAATAAAAAGCCAATTAAGGGGGCTGTGGTTAGTGTCAACCCCGGCACTCCTAATAGCAGAACTTGCCCTACTGGAGATAATGGCTCTTGTAAAATAGCGGTTGATGTGGGCAAACGGCATACTATTGTTGTTTCTGCTGTGGGTTTTGAGACAGCCACGCCTTTTTTTGTAGACCCTTCAAAAGCCATAGAGTATCCCTCAACAACTTACCTAAAGAAAGAATTAACTGAAGCTGAAAAAACTTTGCAGTATAAATATCAGGTTTTAGGGCTGTTGGGTGTTCCTATTGCAGGTGCTGAGGGCCAAGCAATGTTAACGCCTGGCACAGCTCCGGCCTCAACCTGTCTTGCCGACGCTCAAGGAGTCTGCTTGCTGGAAATGAAAATTGGCAATACTTATGACCTTAAGTTTTCTAAAATTGGTTTTGAGGATACCTTTATGAGTTATTCTCCGGTTGTAGCTGACAGAAATCGCCTTGTTAATGGCATTGTTGAGCCAGCCATAACAGCCCCGCTTGTTTGGATAAACGAACCCCCGGCAGAGCCAAAATGCGCAGACACAGACGGAGGTAAAAACTACTATGCTCCTGGCGTAGCCAGTGGCATAGCTTTAGCTGGAGGCAACGCTGTTTGGGCTGACTCCTGTTTAAGTGGCAAGGTTATTAGCGAGGGCTATTGTTCGCAGTCCCAGGCAGGAATAGAGCCGTCTTATACAACAGAGCAATGCACTTTTGGTTGCGAGGGCGGAGCGT
>PFAX01000033.1:0-5535 GCA_002773495.1 bacterium (Candidatus Gribaldobacteria) CG10_big_fil_rev_8_21_14_0_10_37_21
CTCTGGCTGATAATATTCAGCGTCAATTCGCAAAGCTCCCTCCAGCTCCGATTTTTTGATTATTGAATATACTGGCATATTTTACTTGCATTTGTTAAAAATCCATTTGTAGTTTTTCATTCTTTTTCATATTTTTACTTTATATTTTTACATCCAAAAGTCCAGCTTCTCTTTTTTAGCGAATTTGATAAATTCGTTGGCTATTTGGTCTAAATCGTGGTCTAAAACTTTTCGACCCCTTGAATCGTGGACAGGACTTCCGTTTGTGTCTTTTTTAAAAACATAATTCCCAGAGTTGTCTTTGCCTGATTTTTTAGAAACCGCCATAAAAATCGGGTAATCTTTTAATGGCTCCCCTGCCTCCCTGCCCCATTTCTGCAAAAACAAAATACTCGTTTTCGTGCCGGTGTGCGGCTTAAAGGTATTGATCGCTAAGCCAACTACCGCTAAAACGCGGGCTTTGTCAAAAAGATATTCTCTGACATACTCCATATTGGTATTATTTAAAACGCCTTGAGGCAAAACAATCGCCAACCGCCCTCCGGGCCTTATCATATCTAAAACTCGCTCAATAAATAAGATATGCCGTTCAACTTTATTAACTAATTTACTTTTCTTTTTACCAAAAAAATATTGACGTAAAATCCCACTATCCTTTATTTCTCCAGCAAATGGTGGATTGGTTAGCAAAATATCAAAGTTAAAATAATGGAAACTTCTTTGATTGTCCGCATTATCAACCGAATTATCCATATTTAAAAGCCGAGTTTGCAGCTGAGCTCTAGCGTTTAGCAAATCGGAGTTTTCACCTTGCCACTCTCTTGGATCAAGGGTGTTCAGTTTAAAAATATGCGACTTACCATCGCCAGCAATCAACATTAAAGCCCTAGACACCTTAGAAATTTCATCAGCAAAATCAATGCCCCAAATATGGTCTTTGGCATATTCCCTCATTGCTTCTTCGTTTTTATTTAAATAATTATCTTTAACTTGATACATTGCTGAAATTAAAAAGCCACCCGAACCGCAAGCTGGGTCAATAATAAACTCATCTTTTTTAGGATTTAACATTTTAACCGCCATTGAAATAGCATGCCTTGGCGTAAAATACTGACCCTTCTTGCCTTTAGCCACCTCTGGGATTAAATACTCAAAGGCCTCGTCAATAATTGATAAATCCGAGCCAAAAAGTCGTGCTTTTTCCAACTCGCCAACTATAATAGATAGGTGGTCGGGTGATAATTTTAAATTATCTTGCTCTAAAAATGTACCTGGCCATTTTTTTACCGCTTTTTTGAACAAATCATTAATAACTTGGTAAGTTTTTGAAGAATCCTTGTATTTTCTAAAATAAATTTCATTGCCCTGTCTGTTATACTTGGCTTCCGATTCGTCAAAAAGTTTGGCGTAAATCAATTTAAAAACCTCATTAAAAACATCGCCCCCAGCATTAGCTAAAACCAATTCCTGCATTGATTCAATCATTTGCTTTAAATTAGCTTTTGGGTCAGTGTAGTCTAAGAGGTTTTTTTTGGCTTCAAGTAAGTCGTCTATCGTTTGATTAAACTTTGGCAAGTCGGGCAAAGTATCGCTAAACTCTTTAGGATAAGGCCTATATAAAATAATCCTTTTTTGGCCATTACTCCACAGCCCTATTTCCGCGCCTTCAGCTGAAAGATAACTTTTTAATTGCTCAATGCCTTTTTTGTCGGTTGGACTTTTGGTCTCAATAATAATATAAGGGGTTATTTTATCTTTTTTATAAACAACAATGTCTGCGGCTTTAGTGTGAATTTCTTTGCCAAAATGCACGCTTTTTTCAGTTTCTATTTGCTCTAGCGGATAACCATAGTTATTATGCAACTTATAAAGCCATAATTGACGGATTATTTCTTCTGGCCTGCCTTTTTGTTTTTGCTCGTCAAAAACAATTCTTTGCTGACCTGATTTTATATCTTTAAGATAAAATTTATCTTTTTCTTGTTCGGTTATTTCTAAAACATCACCGAGGGAGATATCGCTAAACTCCTGCAACCCATAGATTGTTTCGCTATTATGAAAAATTTTATCTAAAACCTCTTCTATTTTATTTACTTTTTCTGTAGGCATAAATTTTTAATTTTATTTATTACTTAACTTGTTGCCAATAGCCATTTTTTAAAACAGAAATCACCTTGCCAACTAATTTGGTTTCGTCCGTAAAAGAAATATGCTGGTATTTTGGATTTTCTGGTTTTAAAAAAATATAAGGTGGCTTATCTTGCGAGATAAATCTTTTAACCGTTGAATCATCGCCCACCTTAGCTAAAACAACTTCGCCTGAATAAAACTCTTCTTTCACTTGAACCAAGACCAAATCGCCATCGTCAATCCCAGCGTTTATCATTGAGTCCCCATAAATCCTTAAAATAAAAACTTCATCATTTAATTTCTCAATTTTCTCAAAACCTGAAGGCAAGGTTTGCCATTCGCCCGATATCTCAACAGCTTCTATAGGACAGCCCGCCGCTGTAGCACCTAAAAAAGCGGCTAAAGGGGGCTCACCAAGTATTTGATAGCCTAAAGGCAATACTACCAATTCCCGCGCACCTGTTCCCTTTTTTAGAAACCGTTTTTGTTTTAACTTTTCTAAAAGATCAACAACTGATTGGTTAGAAACAACCCCTAATTTTTCTCGCATTTGTTCAAAAGTAGGCGGAAAACCATCACTTTGAATAAAGTTATAAATAATCCTTAAAAGGTCTTTTTGTCTTGGAGTAATTTGCTTCTTCATAATTTTATCTTATACCCGACTATTCATTCTGTCAAATATAAATTTGTGGATAACTGAAAATCTATAACAAAAAACTTTAACCCTTGAAGGTTAAAGTTTTGTTCTATTTTATTTTCTTCTGCAGGTTAATTCAATAAGACAATCATTAGGTTTAAGACAGAGGCAAAGGCAACCCAATATAAGTAAGGAAGCAACAACCAAGCGGCTATCTTAGATATTTTAACAAAGCTTAAAATAGTTAAAGCAATAAAAGCCCAGAGAATAAAAATCGCAATAAAAGCAAAGAAGGGTTTCCCCAAGCCAAAAAATAAAACAGACCAGAGAATATTAAAAAATAGTTGGCTGACAAAAAACAAAAGTGCTGTTTTAACTTTTTTTGAAGTAAAGCCCTTTTCCCAAACTAAAAAAAGTGAAACCCCCATTAAAAAGAAAAGTAATGTCCAAACAGGGCCAAAAATCCAACTTGGCGGGTTAAAGCTTGGCTTTTGGAGGGCTAAATACCACGAGCCGATTTTAGGTGTAGTAAAAATGGCACCAATAACCCCAGCCATTTGACAAGCTCCAATAGAAACAACTAACCTTAAAACTTTAGAAAATTTATTTTTATTTAACATATATTTATATTTTAAAACAAATTTTACTAACAGGCAATTACTTCTCCACAGACACAAACAACAACCCTATTCCAGCCCCCCATTAAACATTCCAACATTCTTGAGAATATTAGAATGTTAATATAAAAATAAAGTTTTGCACAAGAGAATAATTGCAAGAACTCAAGATAAAATGGTAAAATAAAATATACTTAAAATATTAAAAATAAATGCGAGGATTAATTCGAAAAATTAAAAAGTCAAGGCTTTTAGGTATGAGCGGTTCTTCATTTCCAGTTTGGCTTAAATGGAAAAAAGTTAAAGGTTCAAAAGCCAAAATTAAATATGTTGTTTGCAATGGGGCTGAAGGCGAGCTTAAAACCCAAAAGGACTACTATATTTTAAAACATTACCCTAAAGATGTTATTTTTGGCATAAAATTAGCCCTTGAGACAGTTGGGGCAAAAACTGGTTTTTTATATTTAAATAAAAAATATTATCGCAAATTAAAACCAAAACTAATAAAATTAACCCATCACCTACCCATTGAGCTTTTTGAAAAACCAGAGGGCTATTTAAATGGCGAAGAAACCGTTATTTGCAATATTATTGAGACCAAAGCAAAAGAGCCAAGGGTAAAACCGCCCTTGCCAGCCGAAGCAGGCGTTTTCGGAAAACCAACCTTAATAAATAATTTAGAGACATTTTACTGGGTTTCAAAAATAGCGAAAAACCAATACAATTACGAAAGATTTTACTCTATTGCTGGCAAGGTTAAACAAAAGGGGGTTTATAAGCTACCTTTTGATTTTACTATAAGAGATATTTTAACCATCACTGGTAATCGGCCGTGGTTTGATTTCTTTGTGCAGGTAGGTGGTGGGGCTAGTGGGGAAATACTTTTGCCGAATGAATTAGACAGGCCAATCACTTCACTTGGCTCAATTATTGTTTATGACAAAAAAACAACAAACCCAATGGTTTTAATGCGTAAATGGGCAAAATTCTTTTTTAAAGAAAACTGCGACCTTTGTGCCACTTGCCGAGAAGGCACATTTCGTATTTTAGAAATTCTCCAAAAAGAAGAACTGCTTTCTCAAGACAAACAAACCTTAGCTGATATTTTCAACTTATTAGAAAAGGCCTCTTTATGCCCTTATGGAAGAATTTTACCTCGACCCTTCAAAACCGCCATAGCTAAACTACTTTAGAAAAGCTACATGCAAAAAATTAAAATTACAATCAATGGCAAAAAAATTACAGCCCCGCTTGGCAAAACCATTCTTGAAATAGCTAAAAATAGCGGAACATATGTCCCAACCCTTTGCCATCATACCGACTTAAAAATCAAAGCAAACTGTCGAATTTGTTTGGTTGAAGTTACTTTTAAAAACAAAAAAAAGTGTTTTTTGCCTTCTTGCCAAGCCAAAGCTGAAAACGGTATGAAAATAGAAACTGATTCAGTGGAGATTAGAAAATTAAGAAAGACAAATCTTGAACTTTTATTTAGCCAACATAAAGAAGAATGCACTGATTGTGTTTTTTGTCACTCTTGTTCATTTTTACAAATGGCGAAAGAATATCAGGTTGAAATAGATAAGTTTCAAGACCGCAAAAAAGATTTTCCGACATATAATTTCGGGCCAGCCCTTATTTTTGACTCTTCAAAATGTATAAATTGCTATAACTGTGTTGAAGTTTGCCAAAACCAATCAGTTGGCTACTTAGAAAAAGTTGAAAAAAATGGCTTCTTTGAAGTAAGGCCTAACCCAAAAAAAACTTGTATTTATTGCGGGCAATGCTTAGCTCACTGCCCTGTGGGCGCTTTTGAGGCAGTGGGTGAATTTGAAGATATTGAAAAACCGCTTCAAAATAAAAATAAAGTGGTTATTTTCCAGTTTGCGCCCAGCATCAGAACAAGTATTGGTGAAGAGTTTAACTTGCCTTTTGGCTCGGTAGTGACAGAAAAATTAGTTGGAGCCATCAAAAAATTAGGGGTAGATTATATTTTTGATGTTTCAGTTGGCGCTGATTTTACAACTTTTGAAGAAGCAAATGAACTTTTAGAAAAATTAAAAAATAAAACAGGAAATATCCTTTTAAGCTCTTGCTGCCCAGCTTGGGTTCGGTTTGTTGAGGCCTATTACCCTCAATTTGTTAAAAATTTAA
>PFAX01000033.1:5566-9948 GCA_002773495.1 bacterium (Candidatus Gribaldobacteria) CG10_big_fil_rev_8_21_14_0_10_37_21
ACATATTTCGCTAAAAAACAAAAAATAAAACCAGAAAACATCACTGTTGTTTCAGTAATGCCTTGCGTGGCTAAAAAATTTGAGATTGAAAGAAAGGAGTTTTTAATTGGCAAACTAAAACCAGTTGATTTTGTCTTAACAACCAGAGAGCTTGCTTTTCTTTTCAAGAAAAAAGGAATTGACCTAAAAAAAGCAAAGCCACTAAAATGTGACACACCCTTAGGCGTGCCTTCTGGGAGCGGGGTTATCTATGGGGCCAGCGGAGGGGTAATGGAGTCAGCTTTGCGAGTTGCTTTTTGGGAAAAACAAAAAGAAATTTTACCAAAAATTGTTTATGAACAAGTCAGGGGCCAAGAAAACTTGAAAAAAGTAGAGCTTAATTTATTAAATAAGAAAATAAAAATGGTGGCTCTCTCTGGCATTAAACAAGCTAAAAATATCTTAGAGGAATTAAAAGAAAACAAACAGGCCTATTCTTGTTTAGAAGTTATGGCTTGCCCAGGAGGTTGTATTGGCGGGGGTGGGCAACCCTTACCCCAAGATAAAGAAATTAGGCAAAAAAGAGCCGAGGGCCTTTATCAGATAGACCAAAAAGAAAATTTAAAAGTGGCTAGTCAAAATCCAATCGTCAAACAAGTTTATAAGGACTTTTTAAAAACAGAAAAATTAAGAAACCAAATAACTAAAGTAAAATATACATGCAAACAAAAATAATCGCCCTCAAGAGAAGTCAAATCATTTCTTTAACAAAGTTTGGCACTTTATTAGCTATTTCTGTTGTCGCCCCTTTGTTTCATTTTCAAATTATAACTGGCCCCTTAGTGAACGCCATGCTCTTTTTAGCTGTCTTATTTTTGCCCATTGAAGGGGCCCTGATGCTTTGTTTGCTACCTAGCTTAATTGCTTTATCTGTTGGCACCTTACCCGTAGCCCTTGCCCCCATGATCCCGTTTATTATGACAAGCAACGCTATTTTGGTTATAACATTCACTTCCTTAAAAAAGAAAAACTTTATAGCTGCCGTTATTTTTGCCTCATTTTTAAAGTTTATTTTTTTACTTTCAACAAGCTATCTTGTTTTAGGGTTAATCACGCAAAAACAAATTGCTCAAAAAGTAGCTCAAATGATGTCATACCCACAGTTTATAACCGCTTTAGCTGGCGGATTATTGGCTTGGTTAATTATTAAAACTTTTAAGAAAACATAATTTACAATAAAGAAGCAGCTAATTTATCTAAAAATAAAGTTACTTTAGAGTGTTGTTGTAAAATAGAACAGGGAAATTCTTTCGTCATTTTTCCTTTAACAAGGGCTTTAACTACCCTTGCTTTTTGTTTCCCATTGGCTAAAAGGATAATTTCTTTTGCAAGCAGAATATTGGCTAACCCTAAAGTAAGGGCTTCTTTGGGCACATCTTCCTTCTTTTGAAAGAAACGGCTGTTATCTTGCCTTGTTTGTGGGGTTAATTTAACTAAACGACATTTTGAACCAAAGGAACTGCCCGGCTCGTTAAAAGCTAAATGGCCATTAGCACCAAGCCCCAAAATCTGCAAATCAATACCTCCAGCTCTCTCAATCTTTTCTTCAAAAAAAAGGCATTCTTTTTGCCAATTTTTTGTTTTGCCATTTAAAAGAGAAATATTTTCTTTTTTTGAATTAACCTGATTAAGTAAAACTTTCTTTATAAAATAAGCAAAGCTATTTTTCTTTTCAATTCCTGACCCTAAATATTCATCAAGGTTAAAAAACTTTACTTCTGAAAAATCTAAACCTTTTTTTTGGTAAAAATTAGCAAGGTTCTCATAAAGACCAACAACTGTGCCTCCGCTAGCTAAACCCAAAACCATTTTTGGGTTTTGCCTTATTCTTTTTTCAAGAAAAATAGCCACTTTCAAGCAAAGTTCTTGATAATTTTCAAAAATTAATATTTTCATCTCTTTTAAATGCTTCTAAATGGTCCGTTTTTAAACCTTTAGATTCTTGACCAAAGCCAAAAATTCTCTGTTCAGGTAATGTGGCTGCCCTAAAACTACTTAAAGCTAAAGCTGCTGTTAAAAAATCAGTTCTTCTTAATTGGGACTTATGACAGAGAATGGCTTTTTTCTTAGTTTTTAGGACCTTTTTGTCAATTAAAAAAATTGTATTTATTTCATTCTCTTTAAAAAGCGACCAAGGGTTTTCGTAAAAGAATAAAAATGGTTTTACCTTTAAAGAAGAAAGGGCGTTCAAAGTCAACTGAACAGCTAATTGGTGAGAGGGGTGGGAATCATCTTTTTTTGGTAAAAAAATAAAATCAGGTTTTTCTTTTAAAAATACGGCTTGAATTTTTAAAACATCTTTCTTGAATGCTTGTTTTGGATTCTCATAAGAACCTAAGTCAAGCAAAAGAGGGGCCAATAAGCCAAGGGCCTTAGCTTCTTTTTTCATCTCCCCTTGCCTTATTTCTCTTGCCTCTTCTTTATTTTTATTAAGCACTCCCCTAAAACCAGAGAAAAATAAAAGGGGTAAAACCTGATTTCTCTTGGCTAACTCAAAAGCAATGCCCCCCAAAGAAATAGAAATGTCATCTGAATGAGGAGAAACCAAGATAATTTTTTTATCTTGAGGAATATTTTCTTGTTTTACCCAAGCAGGCAAAACAAATTTAATTTTTGATTTTGAATAAAGAGAAATATGATCCATTTTTTATTATAGCTTTTTTCTAAAAAAACCAAAACCCCCTCTCAGGAGGGGGCTTGATTTTTCATCTTACTGGACAGGAATATTCTCTGGAAACGGTGGGACTGAATAAGGAATCTCTTGCTTTCTTTTAGCTCTAAAATAAAGCACAACTGAAAATAGAACTAAAACCATAAAGATTAAAGCAAACCAATAGATCATCTGATTAGAAACTAATCCGCCCATTCCAGCTACTCCCAAAGAAGATAAAAACCCTTTGCCTTCTTCGCTTTCTTCATTCTCTCTTATTTCTTCTTGTTCAGGGGTTTGAGAGCCAATGTTAGCGACAAGACCTTCGTTATCAAGAGAAACCGAAGAAGTCCCTCCAGCAACAGCTGTTTCTGTTGGTTGCTCTGGGGTTTGTTCTGGGGTTTGGCCTTGTTCTGATTGGCCTTCTGTTCCAAGAGGATAAGTTGGGTATGTAAAACCAACTTCATCGCTTGGCATTTCAGGATATTGCAAGAAATAATCCCTGTAATCATTAACTTCTTCTTGCTGGCCTTGGGTTAAAGGAAATGGCCTCTGGCAATACATTTCATTCACTTTTTTCTTGGTAGTAATATAAACATAGCCAGTTGGGTCAATCCCCCCCCAAGGCAACAAAACATCGCTCTGGTGTTCTGCCTGGAACTTCTCTACAGCATTAAAAGTGGCTTGGTCAAAAAATCCATCAACCGTCAGATTAGCTCCATCAAACAGATTCAAAAATGTTTGAAGCTTCCTTACTTCAACAGGATTATTGGCTTGGCCAATTTTCAAGTATTCCAATAAATAATAACATTCACCCACAGCCGGTGGGGCAACTGGCGGAATAACTGGCCCTTCTTGGGGCCAAATTAATTGTTTGCCAATCGCTGGTTGTGATTGAGGATTATCTGAAACGGGTCTGAAATAATACTTTAAAGTATTGTCTAGCCCGAACATAACCACTGAATGGGTCTTAGTTAAAGCAGAATTAACTGCTGTAACCACTGGATAGCCATAGTCAAGCGACCAGCTCTTCAAATCAATAATTGAAGAGGTGCCGTAGACAACTTTGCTATCGGCTGGATTATTGGTTTCCCAAGTCAAAACAACTTGGCCTTGGCCTTGTTCTTGCAACTTTTCGTTGCTAATAACTAAGGTAGGTGAGCTAACAATGACGCTTCCGCCGCCACCGCCACCGCCACCGCCATGGCCTTGTTCTTCTACTTGAACTGTTCTTGTCTTTTCTTGAGCTGGTAAGCCCTGTGAATCCTGAACATTATACTTAATCGTATAAGACCCAGCATTCGAAGTGTTAACAACATCCCCGCTTTTTACAATATTAGCTGTAATATCACCATCTTCAAAATCAAGAGCAGTTGCTCCTGGGTCAGTGAAAGAAGTGCCAAAGGCAAGAGTTAAATTAGTATTGCCAGTTAAAGTAATAACTGGAGCTTCATTTTCCGTGTCTTTGTTTGGGTTATAAGTTGTTGGGTTGTTTGGGTCGTTGTCTGAATGGCAAGTTGGGTCTAGGATGTCTATGACGCCATCTTGGTCGTTGTCTAAGCCATCAGAACATTGAGGAGTTGAGGTTGGAGCTGTCTGGTAAACAACTATGTTTCTGGTTGTCGTCGCTCCCAAGCCAGCTGAATCATGAACCGAGTAAGTTAAGGGATAAGTGCCAGTGGCTGAAGTATTA
>PFAX01000015.1:0-2361 GCA_002773495.1 bacterium (Candidatus Gribaldobacteria) CG10_big_fil_rev_8_21_14_0_10_37_21
TTCTTCGTTTAGCTCGCCTGGGTAGACCCCCCTTACATCATACGCTCTAAATATATTTTGATTTGTTGTTCGCATAAATTTTTATGGACATACCTAAACTAAACTAAAGTATAAGGTTAGGCAAATTAAATTTCATAGACAAATTGTATCTTCTGAGAAGATGTAATGTTAAATGGCAGAGGAATTTTTTTATTTTCTACTAAATACTTGTTTAAATATGAAGTTATCTGACTCCTATTTGATAAAGCGTGCCAGTTGCCTAAATTCTCAGAAATGACCACCTTGGCAATGTCATTTTCCTTGGCAAAAAGCTTGGCTATTTCAAAAACTTTTTCGCAAAAATCCTTGGGACTTATCTCCTGCAAAAAATCGCTATTAGGGTTTATACCTCTTAAAATCAAAATTTTTTCATTTTTGTAATCAGTGATGTACGTTTGGATATTCCCCCGTATATTCTGCTGAGCATCAACCACATTAAAATGAAAATGGTCTTTTCTATTAAATAACTCGGTATCTTGAGCAGTACAAATACCTGCTGAACTCTTGGCAAAAAAAGAACCGACATTCTTGGAAACATACAACTTCAAGTCCTGGTTTTTGCTCACAGATATGTTAGCGGAAACATCTGAGGAATAATCCAAAACAAATTTATTCTTGTTTTGCCTGATCAAAAGAAAACATTGTTTAAGGATCTTTTCAAAAAAAATTTTACTAAGCAGAGCAAAACCATCTTCTTCGCTTGTTTCTACCACATTTACCTTGTCTTCTTTCTTTTGTTTCAGCCCGACATTTTTACGCAATTGCTCTTTGTTTTTAGCTAATAACCCGTTGATTTCGTCTTGCTTTTCTTGGGGCATTTGTTGAAAAAAGTCGTGTAGTTTGTCTGGAAACTCATTTTTCAGATCATGTAGAAACAACTCTTCAGCTTGAGTAAAAAAGAGATGCTGGCCGGCTAACTGACGAGGTGCTTCTTGAAACTTTTGAGAAAAACCAATCATTTGCTCTGACGATAAGGCAAGCAAGACTTTAATTTCTTCTGGTTTTAAGAGAGTCGCTCCTTTAGCTATTTTAACCAATGAAGAGGCAGCCCTTGTTAGCAATAGATCTTCGGACAAATTTTCTTTGGGAATTATGCTTAAAATCGTTTCTAGATCTTTGCCCTCTATGTCTTTTCCCGGTTTTAAACTAACAAACATTTGCCCTTGCAAAGAAAAATCATAACCATCTTGAGGAAAAGAAAAACCGCTTAGATGTTCTGTTTGGTCTTCAATTTCCTCAAGCATTGTTTCAACTTCAGAAAAGCTCATCCCAATTGGCTTGTAAGTTAAATATATTATTTCAGCTAAAATCTCTCTATCTTCTTTTGGTAAAATATTTTTAACGGGTTCGTTTTGAAAAAATCTATTTTTTAATTTATTAATGTTTTGCGCAAAAAATTCCTTTTCTCTCTCATTTTTTGAACGATAACGGTCAAAAATTAACGGGGTTAAAGAACCGAGGTCGTCAATCGCTCTAAAAATTTCGTCTCTGTTATCCCAACAATCATAATTTTTAATTTTGGATAAAGTGTCAACAACCGTATTAAACTGATTGAAGTTTCTAGCCATTAAAAGTTTTAAAAAGTTTAAATCATTTTTTCGGGCAAGAAATCTTTCCGTTTTGCGGCTTATTAAATCATTTTCTACAAGTTGCAAGCAAAAAAACTTAAATAAACGAGAAGGAACTTGTTTTTCCCCAAGGAATTTCATTGTTAAATTTTCAGCTTTCTTAGGGTTAATATTTAAAGCTTCATAGATATATCTTGTACGAGCGTCGAAGTCGGTCTCACTTTTTATTTTCTCTATTAAAATACCGAAGGATTCTAAAGAGCCATAATGTCCTAGTCCCTTTGCCAAAGATCTTTTTTCCAAGGCGCTACTTTGAGAAAAAACATTTTCAGACAAAGAGAAAAGTTTGTTTGCCCGACCGCGAGACATTCCAATTTGAAAACTTAAAGATGTGTGCTCGGGCAATTCTTTAAAATCTGGCAATGCTTGAATATCTGGGCGTAAAAAACCAAGCACTTCAGCAATACCATTATGGCCTGTTCGCAAAAGAGAAGACAGGTCGTTTGCGTTGGCTTTTAAGATAAGTTTTTCGCCTTGCTCTTGTAAAAAAGAAAAATTTTCTTTAGTAATCTCACAGAGAACCAAGGCCTTGGAACGAGCATCCTCTATCCCCTCGGCTGTTTGGAGGGCTTCGCTCGCCAACCCGGCTTGGGCTTGAGCTTTGGCAATCTCACAGAAAGCCAAGTCCTTGGAATAAGCATCCTCTATCCCCTCGGCTATTTGGATGGCTCGAATGAGTGATTCTTTGGCTTCG
>PFAX01000015.1:2398-7113 GCA_002773495.1 bacterium (Candidatus Gribaldobacteria) CG10_big_fil_rev_8_21_14_0_10_37_21
GGCTATTTGGATGGCTCGAATGAGTGATTCTTTGGCTTCGCTCGCCAACCCGGCTTGGGCTTGAGCTTTGGCAATCTTACAGAAAGCCAAGCCCTTAGAATAAGCATCCTCTATCCCCTCGGCTGTTTGGAGGGCTCGAATGAATGATGCTTTGGCTTCGCTCGCCAACCCGGCTTGGGCTTGAGCTTTGGCAATCTCACAGAAAGCCAAGGCCTTGGAATAATCATCCTCTATCCCCTCGGCTGTTTGGAGGGCTTCCCTTAAAGAAGAATACCATTTTTCATAGAAAAAATAAAGCAATTTAGCTTCTTTATTAAGCCGTTCTTTTAAATCAGTGCCATCCTGAACATCTTTACTATTTTCGCTCTCTTGTTTTACGGGCAATTCTCCCTGGCTACCCGTTTTATTAAATTGATTTGATTCTTTAAACATACTCACTTATGTGGACTTAACTTAGTTAAGTTCATAAAAATAGCGAGGGCTTCTTTGGCTAAGTTGTCGGCTTTTTGTTGGCTTTGGTCGGTTTCTGCGTAAATGCGGAAAGCCCCGGGTTCGGTTTTGGAAAGGCGAAACCAGATATAAGAGTTCTCGTCTGCTTCGGCTTTTAAGCCGCCAGTGTCATCGCCGGTTTTTTTAATAATATAGCCCTTTTTTTTATAATAACTCTCTAATTGATTTTTAATTTGTCGGGCTTTTTCAGACAAGCAAGTAGCTTTGTTATGCGAGGAAAAATACTTAGGATAACTTTGCAAAATATCGCTCAGGCCTTGATTTTTTTGAGCTATCATTTTTAAAAACAAACAGGTTGTCATAAGGCCATCACGACATTTTATGGGCGGTATTATCACCCCGCCATTTGAACCCTCACCGCCAATCAGCGAATTTTGTTTTTCCATTTCTTGAACAACATTTGTCTCCCCCACTTCTACTTCTTTAATAATTGCCTTGTGTTTTTTGATAACATCTCTAACTAAATAAGAAGTTACATCGTTGGTTACCACTACCTGATTTTGCGCTCCTTGCAAAAGACAATCGCAAGCAAGGGCTAAAACATAATTGCCATTAACCAAACCGGATTGCGTCATAAACTCCACCCTATCAGCGTCAGTGTCAAAGCCAGTGGCAAATTCATAATTTTCTTTTTCAAAATACTTTTGCAAATGAGCCAAGCTCTCGGCTTTTGGCTCAACTAAACGGTTAAACTTACCGGGCAGATCGTTGACAAAGTTAGCTTGTAGGTTAAGTTTTTCTGATAATATCTTTAAAACTTCTATGGCAGAACCACCATTGGGGTCAAATAAAACCTTTAATTTAGCTTGCTTTATTTTTTCAACCGCCTCTTCGCCTAATTTTTCTAAAACATAATTGCAGTATAACTCAATTGCCTCTTTCTCTTTTAAAACAGCTCGCGAAAAAATTAAGGAAGGAGCTAAGCTCCTTCCTAAAAGAAAGAAACTAGAGCCCTTTTGATTTACGAAATCAATAACCTGTTGAGCTTGGTTAGCATATAAGATAGCCCCGTCTTGTTTTAGCATTTTCCAACCATTGTAATTTGGCTCGTTGTGGGAAGCTGTTATATAAAAACCGCCTAAACAGCCAAATTTTAAAACAGCTAACTCGGCTGTCTGTATAGGAACAACCCCAGCATCAATAATTTCTTTAACGCCAATTTCTTTTAAAAAAGAAATAGCAGCTAACTTCAGAAGATTTGTTGATGCTCGAGTGTCTCCAGATAAAAGAAATTTCTTTTTTGCTTGAGGGAAAGCCTCAAAGTAGGCAAAAAAATACTTCTTCAAAAGTTCTTCAGTGATGCCTTTGCCATAAATACCCCGAATACCTGAAAACGATTCAATTAAGTCAAATGCTTTCTCCATACCTTAAAAATACCAAAAAAATCCTTAGAAGTAAAGGAGGGGGTGTCGAGGGGTGTCGAGGGGTTGACTTTTTTAAGCAGGGGTGATAATCTTAATATATATGACAGAATATCAGATTGCCCTGCTTTATTCACCCCAACTAAATGAAGTTGATTTAGCTAAAGCTAATGCTTTAGTTGAAGGGTTAATTAAAGAAGCGGGCGAAGTTAAACAAAAAAATACTCTTGAGAAAATAAAACTGGGCTATCCTGTAAAAAAGCAAACAGAAGCATTTTTTACTTGGCTTTTTTTCCAAGCCGAAGCAGAAACGATTATTCCTTTGCAAAACAAACTTAAAGAAGAAAAAGATATTTTAAGGTTTCTTTTAATAAAAGACAAATTAGAGAAAAAAGAAAAAAAGAAAAAATCTTTAAAGAATAAAATCTTTAAAGAAGCGGGCGAAGAGATAGAAGAGGGCGAAGAAGAGTTAGAAAAAAAAGCCCTTGAAAAAGAAGGGGCTGTGGAAGAAAAAAAGGTAAAAGAAAAGGAATCAACCAAGAAAAAAGAGGATTCTCCCGAAGAAAAAGCTAAAATTGACGAAGAATTAGAAAAAGTTTTAAATGACTAATGTTTTATCTACCAACCTGCCTACCGGCAGGCGGGTGGCAAGCAGGACCACATACTACTAACTACATACTAATTTATGAATTTCAACAAAGCAATTGTTTTAGGCCGTTTAACTGCTGACCCAGATAGAAGGAGTTTACCTTCAGGTGATGCCGTTGTTTCTTTTGCAATCGCTAGCAACAGGTATTATACTTCGCAAGGCGAAAAAAAAGAAGAAGTTGAATTTCATAATATTGCGATGTTTGGAAAAATGGCTGAAACAGCTGCTCAATATTTAAAAAAGGGCTCAATGGCTTTAATCGAAGGGCATTTGCGAACAAGGACTTGGCAAGATCAACAAGGTCAAAAACATTACAAAACAGAAATAGTGGCTGAAAGTTTACAATTAGGACCAAGAAATACCGCAGGGAGCCAAGAGAGTACTAGTTACCAAAATAAAAACCAAACAAAACCTGCCCCCCCTACCCCCCAAATTAAAACAGGGGTAAAAATGGAAGACATTCCAGTTATCCAAGATGACGAACCGATTGACCCAAAAGCAGATTCAAAAAATGAAAAATCAGAAAGCCCCTTTGAAGAAGACGAGGGTGAAATTGACGTGAAGGATATTCCTTTTTAAAAAATTATCAATTAAGGAAGTATCCCGATTAAATCCGAGCTAAAATCGCTCGTATTTAACAGGATCTAAGAGCTTGTAAAGCTCAAAACTTCACTGCGTTCGTTTTTCGCTAACAATCTCTAAAACATGCATTGTTATTTCTGTCAAAAAAATCAAAAAGAAATTGACTTTAAAGATACAGCTACTCTGAATCGTTTTTTGGCTGTTTCGGGGAAAATAAAATCAAGTAAGAAAACTGGGCTTTGCACTAAACATCAGCGCAACATCGCTTTAGCTGTTAAACGTGCCCGCATCATTGCTTTACTGCCTTTCACCAAGGCCTAAACTTGTATGAGGTCTGCCCTCGTACATCTGAACAACAAAAAACCCTTTTTAAGGGTTTTTTGTTTTACTTTAGCTATTCGCTTTTTGCTTTATGCTATTTCTTTGGCTTTTTCAAGCACGGCTTTTCTGATACTTATTTGTAAGGGTTTATCTTGAAGCAAAAACTCTCTGGCTTTATCAAGGCCAACACCGAGCTTAATTTCACCAAACTCTAAGGTGTTGCCTGACTTTTTAACCACATCGTATTTAAGCCCAGTATTAATTAAATCAGCGGTTCTTGAAATACCTTCGTTCCAATAAATATCAAACTCGGCTGTTCTGAAGGGGGCGGCCACCTTATTTTTAACTATTTTAGCTCTTACCCTTGATCCCGTCACCAAGTCACCTTTTTTAATTTGGGCAATTCTATCTAGTTTGACCCGAACTGAAGCGTAAAACTTTAAAGCCATACCCCCTGAGGTTGTTTCAGGGGAGCCAAAAAATACGCCAATCTTCTGGCGGGTCTGATTAATAAAAATAACAATGGTCTCGGTCTTAGCAATAATTGAAGAAAGCTTGCGCATAGCTTGGCTCATTAGCCGGGCTTGCCTGCCAATATGCTGGTCACCAATCTCGCCCTCTACTTCGGCCTTAGGGGTTAGGGCAGCCACTGAATCAACCACAATTACCTGTACCGCGGCTGAGCGAACCAATGTTTCAACAATTTGTAAGGCCTGCTCGCCTGAGTCGGGCTGTGAAATTAAAAGCTCTTTTATATTAACACCAATTTTACGAGCATAATCAGGGTCTAAGGCGTGCTCGGCATCAACAAAAGCACACTTACCCCCCTTTTTTTGAGCTTCAGCTATAATGTGCAAAGCCACGGTTGTTTTGCCCGAACTCTCTGCCCCAAAAACCTCAATAATTCTACCCGCTGGCGCCCCACCAACCCCAAAAGCTAAGTCCAAGGCCAAAGAACCAGTTGAAATAGCATTAACATCAACAGCCCGCAAGCCACTTAATTGCATAATCGCCCCCTCGCCAAACCTCTGTTTGATCTCATCAATCGCTTCAGCTAAATCCTTTTCTTTAACGGTTAGCTCTTTTTGCCCCTCATTTTTTTCCTCATTTTTAATTGTCTTGGTTCCCCCTAATTTCTTTTTTGGCATATATAAAAATAAATTATAATATCTAATATCTAAACTCTAAACAAATTTAAGTTAAATACTAAATTCTAATATCTAAATACTAAACAAGCTCTAAATTCTAAATTCCAAATTCCAAACCAAGCAAAGGGGGTTTTTGTTTCTATT
>PFAX01000015.1:7132-13321 GCA_002773495.1 bacterium (Candidatus Gribaldobacteria) CG10_big_fil_rev_8_21_14_0_10_37_21
GAACATTGTAATTTAGGATTTGTGATTTGTTTAGAATTTAGGATTTCGGATTTAGAATTGCTCTTTCCTGTTTAGGGTTTAGAATTTAGGATTTTAGTTAAGCTCTACTTCGCCAGCATCTATAAAACCATCTTCGTCCTGCTCATTGGGCATACCAGGTAAGTCGGGCTGGTTGCGTTTAACATAAACTTCTCTTGCTTTAGCACCATCAGCTGGCCCGACAATACCATCAGCTTCTAACATATCAAGTAATCTGGCCGCCCTCGCATACCCTACTTGCAACCTTCTTTGCAGTAAACTAGCGGAGGCCTTTTGATATTGGGTAATTGTTTCTTTGGCCTCATCGTAAAGCTCATCTTTAACTTCGTAATTCATAATATCTTCGCTGGGTGGATTAGCTGAAATATCCCCTCCACTTCTGATTGAGACCAAAGGAACATCTTGCTCTTCAGGTTCGTTTTCAGAAATTTTAACTTCTTGCTCTTGAAATTGGTTCTCTTTTGCTATAAAATCAACGACTCGATTAATTTCACCAGAAGAGATAAAGCCACCTTGAATTCTTTTCGGTTTAGAAAAATCAGATGAAAGGAAAAGCATATCGCCCCGGCCTAATAATTTTTCAGCCCCAGCACCATCTAAAATAGTCCGAGAGTCAATTTGGCTCGCCACTTGAAAAGCAATTCTTGAAGTAATGTTTGCCTTAATTAAACCAGTAATTACTTCAACCGAAGGCCTTTGGGTGGCTACAATTAAGTGGATACCAACGGCACGGGCCAACTGGCTTAAGCGAACAACAGCCGCTTCTACTTCTTTACCCTTAGCCATCATTAAATCCGCTAACTCGTCAATAATTAAAACAATATAAGGCAATTCTTCAAAACCCTCTTTGGGTTTTTTAACGAGTGAAACATTATAAGAAGCAATATCACGGGAGCCTAATTCTCGCAAAACATCAAAACGTCGATCCATCTCACCAACCAACCAATTTAAAGCATTAACTGCTTTTCTTGAATTTAAAATAACTGGTGTTAACAAATGTGGCAAACTGCTGTAAACTGGAAACTCTACTTTTTTAGGATCAATTAAAATTAATCTTAAAACCTTGGGTGAGTTTCTAAAAATTAAACTTAAAATAATTGAATTAAGGCAAATCGTTTTACCAGAGCCAGTTGCTCCAGCCACTAATAAGTGGGGCATCCGAGATAAATCAGCTAAAATAGGGTGGCCCATCACATCCCTCCCCACAGCAAAGGTTAAGGGGGGTGATTTCTGAAACTCATTTTCAATAAATAAAGCGCCAATTTTAACAATGGCCCTTTGCTTATTAGGCACTTCAATACCAACCAGTGGTTTTCCTGGAATGGGGGCTTCTATTCTAATCGGGTGGGCAGCTAAAGATAGCGCTAAGTCATTATTTAAACCAGTTATTTTAGAGAGCTTTACCCCTTCAGCTGGCCTAAAAGAATACTGCGTAACGGTGGGGCCAACATTTATTTCAGCCATGGCCACTTCTATGCCAAAGTTTTGCAGGGTTCGCTGAATGACTAAAGAATTAGCTTGAGTATCGCCAGCCGAGGCCTGGACTTCTTTTAAATCAAGCAAAGAAAGGGGCGGGATTTTATACTCGGCATCTCTTTGAACTTCAACTTTTTCCTCATCCTCTTTTTTAGCTTCTTTCTGTTGTTTTTTATCTTCTTTGTTTTCTTTAGCAAAAATACCAGCTGCTTTTCGGGCTATAATTTCAACTGGTTTTATTTCAAACTTGGGTTTTTTTTCATCCTCTAACATAACTTCTATTTTGCCTAAGTCCTCTTCTTTTTCTTTTTCAGTTCTTTCTTTCTTGGGCAACAATTCATAAAAGATTAAAAGCCCAGCCAATAGAAAAACACCCAAGACAATATAAGCAACCGAAGGGCTGAAATACTTTAGTAATGGGATACTCATTATTTTACCCAAACTACCTCCCATTTGAGCTTCTCCTGTTTTAACAGCTAAAATACCCGAAGTGCCTGCCAAGCACAAAAAAAGCCCCAAGCCAACAGGAAGAAAAACCCTTCTTTTGGTTGGTTTTAAGGCAAAGAAAGAGGCCAAGAAAAGCAAAAATGGGAAAGCGAAAATTGTTTTACCTAAGATATAATTAAAAAACTTAAACAAGTACTCGCCCCCAGTGCCGGCTTTTTGAAAAAAAGAAAAAATAACAATAAGCGCCAAGGCAATCATCACTAAAGCCGAAAGCCAGCGCTTAAGACGGGAAGTCAAAACCGGGGCTAACTCCCTGCCACTTTTCTTTGGTTTAGTAAAACCATTTTTACTCCCCCTTATTTTGCCTTGATAACTATTATTCTTTTTTCTTTTTCTCTTTGACATAATTTAACTTTTTAAATTTCCCATGGCTCTAAAACAGGGACATTCCCAAGATCTTTTTTTGAGACATCAAAAGACACAAAGGATATTTTCTTGTTAGGATATGCTTCAGAAAAAGTTTTGAGGGAGTTTGTTTTTTGCGTTTTAGGGGTTGCCTTTACCTCAAAGGCCTTTTCATTTACCACAAAATCAACTTCTTGCTTATTAACTGTTCGCCAAAATTTTATTTCTTCTCTTTCGTTCTGGTTAAGCAATTCTCTAAAAACTGCATTTTCTAAAACCTGCCCTTTGTCTTGCCTTTCGTTATAGGGTTGAAAATTTTTAACTAAAAAATTTCGCAGACCCAAGTCCAAAAAATAAATTTTCTGCATTTTAGTAATCTCTTTTCTTAAATTTGTGTGTAAAGGAGAAATTAAAGCAATATGGAAAGAACGTTGTAAAATGGCTAAATATTCTTCAATCGTATTTCTTGATGACCCCAAGGTTGAAGCTAATTCTGAAAGATTAACCAAACCACCCACTTGGCTGGCTAAAACTCTTAGGAGTTTAAACATCAACTCTTCTTGTTTGATGTTGGCTTCAAGAATATCTTTTTTGATATAAGAAAAAGCTAAATCCTTTAAAACATTTTCTTTTTCAGCAAGTGTTGATAAAACAACTTTCGGGTAACCCCCGTAAATAATAAATTCTCTATAATAAAACGAGACCTTTTCTTTTTCGTTTAAAGCTAAATTCTGGAGGCCTTTTTTTAATAAATCATCCTCGCCCTTAAATCTTAAAAACTCTCTGAAGCTTAAGGTTCGTAAAGTAAATATCTTTTTTCTGCCAACTAAAGAATCTTTAAACTTTCTATCTAAAAAGAAAGCAGACGAGCCGGAAGCTATGATCTTTATTTTGCCTCGGTATTCATCAAAAAAATATTTTAAAAAATTACTTGGGTTTTTTAAATATTGGACTTCATCAATAAAAATAAAGGTTTTTTCTTTTAAATCAAAAGAGAAAATTTTAAAAAGGTTTTTCGGGGATTCGTTTAATAAAGCAAGGTATTCTGGGTCTTCTAAGTTCAAGAAATAACTTGGCTTTTGGTCTGTTTTTAATTGTGATTCAATTTGATGTAAAATCGTTGTTTTACCGCTCTGCCTTGAACCAACTAAAAGAATAACTTCGTCTTTGGAGAGTTCTTTTTCTATTTGTAAAGTAATATCCCTTAAAATACTCATTTTTTTGATAAAATTGCTCAAAAAGTGACCTTTAAGTCATTTTATCGGATAATTTGCTACCTGTCAATAGCAAATTATCCACAATACAGTACTTTCAACACTTTCTCTCATTATTTAATCTTATCATACTAAACCCTTTCATTTCAAGCCCTTTCCCTTTTCATTATAAAATAAAAACTGCTTCCCTTAAAATGTTCATTTAAACACCTTAAGAAGAAACAGCTTTATCTCCTTTTTTTTAATGCTTGGCACTCTCAATTAAAAAATCAACCACCTGAGCCTCTTCTTCAAAACGCCCCACTTCTTGGTTGTTTTCAAAAACAACCATTTTTAGCCCAACAAGTTTTCCGCTTTCTATTATATAAGCGTGGAGAACAATTGTTGAGGCAATCTTATAGGCCTCCTTTAAAAGCTCCTTTATGGATTGATCAAAGTGCACTAATTCCCTAATAAACAGAACATCTTTTAAGCGTTGGTCTTTAAGGAACGTCCCGGTAGCTAAAGTGTTTTGAACCCAGCACTTAGGGCAGATAGTACTTGAAGCCCAAGACCTCCCGTCTTGACCTTCTCGCTTTTCAAACCCAGCTCCACATCTATTGCAAAACCTAATTTGAATGCCCTTTTGTTTGGGCTTTTGGAGGCACTCCGGACACTTTTTCAAATGCCCATGATCTAATTGTTCTAGGCCTTTTCCACAAACAATACAAAACCATTTTCGGTCATGTATGGCTTGTTTTATTTCGTCAAGAGCAAGCACAGAACCTGACTTTTGGTTGCCTTGAGCAAGTAGCTTATTAAAAGCCTCTTCCTCTATTAACCAAATATCATCAAAAGTAGACCCGAGCCACGAAGGAAGCTTTAATTTAAAGCAATAAGGATATTCTATTTCCCTTGCCTCAATCGCTTCTTCTGCTTTCTCCTTTTTTTTAGTAGAAAGATTATTTACCACTAAAAATCCTTCTGGGGCTAAAGACAGAGAGTCTTTAACGGCCTGCCTAAGAATATAAAACTCATTTTCTATTCTTCCTCGATGTCTTTTAATTCTCCCCTTAAGCTTATTTTTTACTGGTAAATCTTCTCTCCAGGCATCAAAGCTAGCCATCTCTTCGTCTGTCTCTAAACGACTAAAGACATTATCGTTTTGAGATAAACCAGCTTTGCGGATAACTCCAATTAGCTCAAGTGTTTGTTTAACACTAAGAACTTTTGAAATCTCTCCGTAGATCTGGCCTTTTCTTTTGCTTGGCCTATTTTGAACTTCACAAATAAGCTCAAAACCAGTTTCGGTTTGACGCAGTTTAAGATATTTATTTCCAATTGGAAGATAAAACTCTTCTTCCTCGCCAACCCGACCTATTTTTACGGTGTAGGTCCCCGAATACCCTGATGAGATTTCTCTCTCTACCGTATGCCCGAACAGCTCTCTTGTGACTCTTCTTTCTCTTTTCATCAGTTGATCCTCCATCATTATTGTTAAGAGTAAAATAAAAGCTCCTAAAAGGAAATAACCTAAATGGTTATTGCCTTTATAAGAGAGGCAACAAAATCATTTGACTTGTTGCCCATATCACCACCCTTCTTAAACTTTTGGCGATTGTATTTACCGCCCTTGCCCTTTTTGGGCTGAATAATTCTGACAGGAGGGGCAAACTCCTGTCGGCCTGCCTTCAACGGCATTATGCTAATCCTCTTAAGCCGAGCAAGTTTTCGCCACTTCCTCCTCGCCCGACTTTTTCCCCAATGAGCCATTTAATTTTACCTCCTCTCAAAAGAATAATTAGGGTTTTTGTTTTGTCTTGACTAAACACAGGGTAATTATTCCCCTGTTTCAGACGACCTTATGATCAATCATCAAACAAAATCATCTGAAATAGAGAAACAAGCTATTTGACGTTTTTGGCTCAAGTGGTAAGATTAAATAACAATATGCCAACACTTGATTTAACAATTGAGCCAAAAATAAAACAAGGGAAAATTTCAGTTGAAATGGATTTAAATAGATTTGAGAGGGTAGTTAACGCTCTCAATCTTTTTAACCCTGCATTTCTCTTGAGTGTGGAAAATGCTGAAAATGATTATCGCAAGGGCAGCTTCAAAAAAATAAAATCGTTGAAATCATTAAAAAAAATATGATTGAGGTTTTAGTAACTTCTGAATTTGAAAAACGTTATGTTCAACTTCCCCTTTTTGTTCAAAAAAAAGCTGAAAAACAAGAACAAATATTCAGGGAGAACCCCTTCCACTCATCGCTCCACACTGAAAAATTAGAGCCGAAAGGCAAACAACTTTGGAGTATTCGCATTGACCTTGATTATCGGATTATCTCTCGTTTTCTAAATGCCAAACAGGCACTTTTCTTGACCTGCGGTCATCACAACCAAATTTACAGATACACTTTTTAATTTTTCTATCAAAAAAGCATCACCTTTCAAAATCAGCAATAGCATAACAGCAACAGCCCGTTGGGGCTGGTTTTTCTTTGCTTTCTTTCTTACTTATTTACTGACTTTGAAAGGCGGAGAACTTTATCAGTTATTCCGCGAATTCCGTTTTGAAGTGCAACGGCTGACGATGTATAATACCGTCATATGAAGAAATCAAAAAA
>PFAX01000029.1:0-3809 GCA_002773495.1 bacterium (Candidatus Gribaldobacteria) CG10_big_fil_rev_8_21_14_0_10_37_21
AAAACTTTACAGGGGCAATTTATTATGCTTCAACAAGCTTGAAGTTAGCTCTGTCAATCAAGGAACTTCTTTTAAGGTTTGAAGTTAGAAGTAAATTGTCTGAGGTTAGAAAGGCAAGTTATAGACCCTGCTATCATATTAATATCGACGGAAAAAATCATCAACTTAATTTTTTAACTAAAATTGGTTGTTATGGCGAAAAAAGCAAGGTGGGAATTAATTTGATGGAAAAATTAAAAGTAATCAAAAAAAACACCAATCTTGACGTTTGGCCTAAAGAAATATGGAAGTTTTTTATTGACCCCATCAGGCAGGAAAAAAATATTTCTTGGAGGGAGTTATCTGCTGGGATTGAGACAAGCTATTGTGGCTCAACCCTTTTTAAAAATGGTATTGGCTTTAAAAGAATGAAAAGAATAGCTACCTTTTTACAATCCCCTACTTTAAAGAAAATGGCTCAAGCTGAAGTTTTTTGGGATGAAATTGTAAGCATAACTCCATTAGGCGTTACGGATGTTTATGATTTAACTGTACCTGGAACCCATAATTTTGTAGCCAATGGCATTATAGTTGAAAACAGCGTTGAGCAAGATGCGGATGTCGTTTTATTCATTCATCGGGAAGATAGATATAAAGAAAACACAGAACGGCAAGGTATCGCTGACATTATAGTGGCTAAACATAGAAACGGGCCAGTCGGTAAAATTGAGCTTTTCTTTGATGAAACACGAGTTACTTTCAGAGATATCGACAAACGCTTTTAATCTATGTACTCACAATCAATCCAAGATTTAATTGAGGTTTTAGCTAAATTCCCAAACGTTGGTCCCAAGGCCGCCCAACGGATTACTTTTTATTTGCTTTCTCTTCCTAAAACAGAAATTAAAGAAATTCTAACAATCATAGCTAAAGCTAAAAATAAAGTTAAGGCATGTCCTGCTTGCTTTAAAAGGTTTGAAGAAGAAAATCAATTATGCGAAATTTGCTCTAATCAAACAAGAAACAAGGCCTTGCTTTGCATTGTTGAAAAAGAGTCCGACTTAGAAAAGATAGAAGAAACCCACCATTTTAAGGGCCTTTATTTTATTTTAGAACATTTATTTACATCTATTGAAAAAAAACAATTCTTAGAAAAAAGAATTGAAGTTTTAAACGAAATAATAAAAAAAAATGGTGTTAAAGAGATTATTATAGGCCTAAACCACTTGCCAGAAAGTAAGACAACCGCCCTGTTTTTAGAAAGAAAATTAAAACCCTTTAACTTAAAAATTACCCATTTAGCTATTGGTTTGGCCATAGGAACAGAACTTGAATACGCTGACCCCGAAACCCTTGAACTTGCCCTTGACAACCGAAGATAATTAGAATTATCTTTAGAAAGAACAGAAGCTTTCCACTTATTTAAATTGGGATGAAGTTCAAAAATGTCTTAAAAAGAAGGTGCCTTCTGCTTGGCAGCTTTTTTATTTTATAAAGGCAAAAATACTTCGCCGTTAGAGAAAATATTTAATATTAATGCTTGACATCTAAAGGTAAAGTCCTAAAATAGGGCTAATAATTAGAATAGGGCTAATAATTAGAATAGGGCTAATAATTAATAATTGAATTAAAAACCCAAACCTCCTCCTTTCTCACGCATATGCGTGAGAAAGGAGGAGGTTTGTAAATTAGAAATCAAAACAAAAAAATGAAAACATATACAAAAAAATACAGCGAAACAACAAAGAAAATTTTAATGGGAATTGCCTTAACAGGGGTTGTTACAATTGCCGCAACCTCGCCTTACTTTCTTTTAGGTATAGCTAAAGAAATTATAAGACAAAATAAGAAAAAATCGTTTCAGAGATTAAATAAACAAAAAATTAAAGAAGTGGAAAAGAAAACCGCCCAAACAATCGCTCGCTTGAATAAAAATAAATTAGTTGTTTTAAACGAGGAAAACGGACTTTTAAAAATACAGCTCTCAGAAAAAGGCAAAAAGGTAATTAAAGAAATAGAGTTTAATAATATGAAAATCAATCAACCGAATAAATGGGACGGAAAATGGCGAGTTATTGCTTTTGACATCCCCAGGACAGCTCCAAAAAACTCTAGGGATTATTTGAGGCATAAATTAAAAGAATTAAAATTTTACCCTTTGCAAAAAAGTATTTTTGCACACCCATATCCTTGCGAAAAAGAAATTGAAATTTTATGCGAGTTTTACCAACTTTGGCCATATGTCAACATTCTTTTAGTTGAAAAAATATCAAACGACCAAGACCTAAAGAAACACTTCAACCTCTAAATACCTTCCTCTATCTTACGCATATGCGAAAGATAGAGGAAAGTTAGGGGCGGTGTAATATAAAATCCATCAGCCAGTTGACAAGCAAGCCGTCAACTAAACTGATGGATTTGTGAAGGCGAGCTATATTGACTCGCCTTGCTATTTTAACCAGCAATTTCCGCGACCTCCGCGGCCTCGGAGATAAATCTTCTCTCAAACCTTTTGGTTTGGGAGTTATAGGTTGTCTCCTCAGCACCGCGGTCATAAATGCTATTGTATCCGTGAAAGCTGGGGACACGGATACAGGGTACTTGCTCCACCGGCCAGACCCCGATAACCAATACCCCGGAGTAAAGGGTGGTGGCTGCACTGGCTTTGAAAACCAGCATCCCACCGTTGAGGATCTGAACTCCTTCTGCGGATAGAGACCCCATCCGGGACTTAACCCCGTGCAAAAAAGCCACGAGGCGGTGAGTTGGGGCTTCTCCCTCCAGGGTTTCCATTAGCCATACTTCGTCACCTTTGGGGTGACCGGAGGGCTTTCTGGAAAGCAGGTATGACCCGCTTCCAACCCTGCCTATAACTTTCTTGGCAAAATTGTTGCGGCCAGCCCACACCTCTGCTTTGAGGGTCCCATCGGACATTTCCTCAAAGCCGGCAATTTCAAATACCCCGTTGGTCAAGGCGTCTTCCAACGCCTTATCGGTCTGGGCTTTTACATTCTCCTCGGCCCTGGCTTGCGTCAGCAGGTCGTTGGCCTGCTCCAATGCTTCGGCAACCTCTCGCCACGGGGCGACCAGCTTGCATAGCCACTCGTAGAAATCCGGGGCGAAATACATCTCCCCCCCGATAAACGAGACGCTTCCACGAGGAACCGAGAGGCGGTACCCTCGGAAGTAGACCTGCCCGAGGTCTAACTGACTTTCAACCTCAACCAGCGGCTCAGGGACATCCACTCTCTCCCGCTCCGGTTCCTCCTCGTCCCCCATTCTATGGCCGTTGCTCCAGTGGTCCCTCTCTGGTTCAACGAGTCGGAAAAAAACCTCTTGGTCAGAGTCGTACTCCAAGCCAAGATTTTTTTCCGCGATGTCCCGAAGTTGGGGGTTAGCCGCCACTTCCGCGGCCGAACCTTTGCGAGCGTTTTGTAGGGCTCGCAAAATTACCTGCCACTTTGCGGCTTGAGTGCTTAACCACTCAATGTCGGCAAGAGACATGCCGACATTACTGGCTAACTGTCTGTTTTCCCCAAACACAGGAAGCCCAGGGGCAAAAAGCCCCACAACCGAAAATCTATCATCATGCCTTACCACATTCATTTTTTCCTCCTTGCCAAATAAATCTGGCGTTGGTTAGGTCAAAACTTAAAATTAAAAAAGAGCTGTGCTTAAGATTGCAAACATTACAAACCATTGTTTTTAAACTTAAGTGTAGGGGTAAATTAGCGAAACTAATTTACCCATGATTGCATTGTGCGGCTATTTTACCTCCTCACAGATAGCCGCGAAGACGCGGGAGGCGTCCTCAACTTTATAAGTAGTGC
>PFAX01000029.1:3817-15824 GCA_002773495.1 bacterium (Candidatus Gribaldobacteria) CG10_big_fil_rev_8_21_14_0_10_37_21
ATACACTACGACTACACCAACGCCGTCTTGGTACGGGCGGGAGGGGTCCAGCGGGTCGTCTTTGCCGATTGCCCAGAAGCCGACCTTGCCGTTCGGGCTAATCCCCTGACGGCAAGTGCGATACGCCGCCTCGGACCTCGCGTGAGCCGTTTGACCGGCCGCGACGAAGTCCGCGAATGACTTCCTGCCTATCATCTCGCGGACGATAGGGGTAACATCCTGCGGCTCATCGGCTACCCTTGGAAACCCAAGGGACTTTGCGATCTCGCTGACACCTATTACAAAAAACAAAGTGTCGCAGGGAGGGACGCCCGATGTGCCATTTAGGTCAATTTGCTCGAGCATTTTTAGATCCAGCCACCCCAACCAATCGCTGGTGGGGTCGTTGAAGCCCGCCATCCGCCAAATACCTAAGAGGGTATCAGCGTCAATGTGGCTTATTTCAACGATATGGTTTGCTACCCCAATAATTTTGGGGATCGATGCGTTTCTCGCTGGACAGGGCTGCCCCTCGGCTCCAGCAATTCCGGGGTGATGGTCGAAGTTCCGAATTCCATCGTGCACCCCTGCCTCGATGGAATAGTTTAACCCGGACGCCTTCTTAACTAACAAAATTTGAGTCATTGCTGACTCCTTTCCCCTTTCGGGATTGAAAATAAAAATTTTCTACACTTAAAATTACAACATAAGTATAGCATAGTGTCAAGGTTTTATCAATAGTCATGCAACAAAAACACTCGCTTTGGGCGAGGTTTTTTCAATTATCTGCTATTTGCTATCTACTATCCCTACTATTTACTATTAACTGATTTTGGTGATTTCAACTAAAGTATAGGGTTGTTTATGGCCCTTTTTTACTTTATAACGTTTCTTGGCTTTATATTTTAAAATAATTACTTTATCAGCTCTTTTTTGCTCTAAAACCTTACCTTCAACAACAGCCCCTTCAATTAAGGGTTTGCCTAACTCAACCTTACCTGCGTTCTCTTTAAGCAAAACCTCGGCAAACTCAATTTTAGTGCCTTCTTTTTGTTCTAATTTTTCAATTTTTAATTTTTCACCAGGGGCAACCACATATTGCTTGCCTCCTGTTTGAATAATAGCTAAACTCATATATATTTGAATCTTACTCTATTTTCTCTGGTTTGTCAATTGCTAAGGGCTCTATTCGCTTTTCAGCCCCTGTTATTTTAACCACATCTTTGTCTATCTTGTTTAACTCTTTATAAGCTGTATCGTAAGTACGGCAAACAGTTCCCAACTGTTTCCCTAGTGTTTGCATATACTCGTCGAACCCTAATAAATGCTTCCTTAAAACTGAAACATTTGAAATTATATCTTTAGCTGACTTTTCTATCTCAAAGGCCTTTAAGCCCTGCAAAATAGTTTGTAAATAAGCGTAAAAAGAATTAGGGGAAACAATATGGACATTTTTCTCCCAAACAGCGTATTCTAACAAATCTCGCGTGTTTGACTTAACGGTGCCTACTTCATTTATCATTAAATCATAATAAATGCCTTCAGCTGGAATAAACATTAAGGCAAAGTCAAATGTCCCCTCTTCGGGCCTGATATATTTGGCTGTTTCGTCAATTCTGTTTTTTAAATCCTTCTTAAAGACCTTTTCTAATTGCTCTTTTTTATTTTGATCTTTTTCAACAACGATTCTATTGTAATTTTCTAAAGAAAACTTAGAGTCAATCGGGATAATTTTATCAGCTAAAAATAAAACAGCGTCAACAATTTGCCCATCTTTAAAGGCATACTGCATTTGATAATTCTTTGGGGTAAATCCCCCCTTTAAAAGGGTTTCAAGGGTATATTCCCCTAAAACACCTCTTTGCTTGGGGTTTTTTAAGATATTCTCTAAGCTCTGCAATTGTTCAGCAAACCCTATGACTTGCTTATTGGTTTCATCTAAACGGGTTAGTTTTTCTGTAAAATCCTTAGTAATTTTGCCTGTGTTTTCAACTAATTTTCGGCTTTCGCTTAATTGGGCTCGTAAACCTTGTAAACTACTTTCTTTCATCTCTTGAATCTCTTTACTTTGTTTTTCTTTAGCCATTATGATTTCTTGTTTTAAACCATCTAAGTCCTGCTTGATCAAAGAAAAAACCGAATTATCGTTTTTATTTTGAGATCCTGCTCTTTTTTGAATAAATATAATATACCCAAAGGTAAACAAAATAACCCCTAAAAAAATTATATTATACATATCCATATGTTATCTATCTTTTATGATTAATAATCACGAAAAAGATTACGATAAATCTCTTCTGCTTTTGGCATAACTCGCAACAACGTAGAGCGTTTGCTATCTTTGCCAACAGATACAACTTCGCTTAATCTTTTTTCTGGTATCTTCAACCCCTCTTTAATTGTTTGTTGAAGAATTCTTTTTAAATATTCTTCAGTAACTGGAAGATTGTCAGGCAAAGATTTTTTAAAATTTTCATTTAAATTTTCAAATTTTTCAGACAAACTTTCAATTTTAGATGCGGTCTCTAATTCAAAAGCATCTTGCTGGGTAAAATTTACTTTTTCAGGAATATTAGCAAGATTCTTTTCTAACTCATTACAATATTCAACTACGGTTTTTCCTTGCTTGTCCTTTTTTTCTAAAAATTCGCTTTTTATCTTATTTAATTCCTTTTTGCCCTTCAAAAAGCCGACTGTTTGGCCTTCTATTAGCTTGGTGAAATCCTTTAAAGCGTGTGGGTTAATACTTGCCAAACTCAATTTTTCATTAATCATTTCAAGTAATTTATTTGTCCCTTCTTTATTAGACGAACGAGGATGATTCTTTCTAACTTCTGATAAAATCTCAGCGAGAAGGTTAATTTTACATTTAATCTTTTTTGCTTCTTCTTCATTCTTTTGAATATTATCAGCGCACTTTTGGACAGAATCAACAAAAGAACTAATTGCTTGATCATTTTTCAGCTTTGCTAATTCTATCGCTTTATTTTTCTCGTCTTCTTTTTTTTGGTCTTGCTTGTAACGCTCTTTTATTTCCCCTCCTTCATTTCGAATATCTTCTGATTTTTTGAGAGAAACATTCTTTCCTTTTTCCTGTTCTTCAATAGGGGCAACTTCTTTGTCGCCAGCATCATAGCCAATATTAATAAAATCGTCCTTTTTAAACTCGGTATCAGTATCCGTAGAATCCTCAATAGGATTCTCAATGTTTTTTTTTGGCATATATTTTTAAGGGGCAGGTTAAAACCCCTCTATTTATTTTAATTACCTTTAATTAAAGATAACATAAAAATTAAAAAAGTTAAAGGGAAATTAATTGGATAGAGGCAAAAAGTAAATAAATAAGCAATAAAATAAAGGCCTCTTTTTTGGAAATGCTTTTATCTGTTTTAACAAAAACAAAAAACAAAATAGGGACTATCACCGAAAAAATAATCCCTGAAACATAAGGCCGTGGGTTAGTGATAACTAAAGGTCGGATTAAAAACATTAAGCCCAAAATTAAAGAATTATGGATAACCACAGCACCCATCAAGGTGCCAGCTGTCATTTGATTATGCTCTGTTTTAGCGGCTTTTAAACCAAAGACCAATTCAGGCAAGGTAGTCCCTAAAGCCACCAAAATAGCACCAATAAAAAGTAAGGGCAAACGAGACGCCATAGCTAAGCCACCAGCTGACCAAACAATCCCTTCCGCAGCCAATAAAAGTAAAGCAACAGATAAAAGAAAGCTAAAAAACTCTCTAACAAACCCTTCAATTGCTAAGGGGTGCTTTATTTTATTAAAAACCCCCTCAAAGGCCTGGCTTTGCTGTTGTTTTTGCTTTAAAAGATTACTTAAAAAAAGTGAACTGCTTAAAAGCAAAATTAAGCCGTCAATTCTCGTTAAAGAGCCATCTAAGAGTAAAAGAACAGGTAAAAGGGCTATCACAGCCGTGAAAAGGGCATTTTTTTGAAAGGCCTTTCTTTTGGTTATTATTGCGCCCGAAGCTAAAATAGGCAAGGCCAAAGCCAAAGTTAAATCAATAATGTTAGTGCCAATAATATTGCCAAAAGCCAACTCAACCTTATTTTGAAAAGCTGAAGTGATTGCCACAAAAAGTTCTGGCAAAGAGCTAGCTATAGCCATTAAAATAAAGGCCACAGTAAACTCACTTAAACCCAAAACATCAGCAAGGCGTGAAAGCGACTTAACCGCCCTTGTGCCAGCCCTTAACAAAACAAAACAAGAAATTAAGAAAATAAAAATAATCCAAAACATAATAAATAAAATTAAAAAAGAAACATTATTTTATTTAAAACAACCTTTAAGACGAAATGAAACGGCAGTGATGCTGTTTAGGGGTTTGATTTTAAAGAGTATAAAAGTATCATAAGGCGCAACCACTCGCGGGACTCTTTAAAATAAAACCCCTGAGCAGCTTAGACAATATTTAGGTCTGATGTTTAACAATAAAATGATGTTTCGCAAACTCAATTAAGGCCAAATCAATTATTCCCAAGCCAGCTAAAATGAGCCAATCTGTAAAATCTAAAGGAACTGTCTTTAAAATATTCTGAAAAAAGGGTAAATAGATAGCCGTGATTAAACCAAGAAATGAACCTATCCAAGCGATAATCAAAAACTTATTTGAAAAAGGATTAATCTGCCAAATATTTTTTCGTAAGCTCTTGCAAGCAAATAAATAAAACAAAGAGTCAATCGCTAAACCAGCAAACATCATTGTCCTGATATAACCCAACTGCTCGTGCCCAAATTCTTTGTAAAGCCACAAAAATAAACCCAAAAGTAACAAATTGGTAAAAAGCCCTACCCAAATAATAATCGCTTTCATTTCTTTATTTAATAAAGAACTCTTTAATTTTTCGGGCTTTCGTTGCATTAAATCCTTTTCTTTGGGCTCAAAAGCTAAGGCGATATTAGGCAAACCATCTTCTAATAAATTAACCCATAAAATTTGAACAGCGGTTAAGGGCAGGGGCAATTTAGCGATTAAAGCAAAACCAATTAAAATAACTTCTGTTAAAGAGTCGCTTAAAAGAAAAGTGATAACTTTTCTAATATTGTCTAGAATGCCTCTGCCCTCTTCAACCGCTTTTTCTAAAACAGAAAAATCATCATCTAATAAAACAATATCAGAGGCCTCTTTAGCCACTTGGGTAGCTGACCCTAAAGCTACCCCGATGTCGGCTTTTTTAAGGGCAGTGGCATCATTAACCCCATCCCCTGTCATCGCTACCACCTCGCCTTTGGCTTGCCATAAACTAACCACCCTTAACTTATGGTGTGGCTCAACTCTGGCATACAAATTAATTTTTTCTAATTTAGCGAATAAATCTTTATCTGAAAGCTTATCTAAGTCCTCACCTAAAAGATAATTTTCTTTATTAATTTTAAGGCCTAGCTTCTCGGCTATATTCTTAGCTGTTAAAAAATGATCTCCTGTAGCTATGATCGTTCTAATACCTGACCTCTGGCAGGTTCTAAAGGCCTTTTTAGCTGTTTCTCTTAAAGGGTCTTCTAAGGCGATAAAGCCTATAAAAACAAGGCCTTTAACATCCTCTGTTTTAATTTGTGATTTAGTTTGTTGTGTTTTATGCCCAAACCCAATCACCCGATAGCCCTTTGAAGCCAACGAGCTTAACTTTTCTTCTAATTCTTTCTTCTTCGCTTTTGTTATTTTCTCTTTGCCTTTTTCAGAATAAAAATAAGTTGCTAAGTTAAGCAGTTTTTCGGGAGAGCCAGACACAAAAAGCTCATTTTGTTTTTCTTTGTTTTCTTTAACTAAAGTAGCAACAAACTTATTTTTTGTCTCAAAACCCAATAAGGCCAAGTTATTAAATTGCTTATTAAGAACTGGTTTTTCAAAGCCCTCAGCTAAAGCCCCCTCAATTAAGGCTTTGTCTGTAGGGGTAGCAATTATTTTCCAAGCTGAAGGTGCTTCCTCTGGGTTTTCAATAATAGCTTCGTTAGCTAAAATAGCTGTTTGCCATAAAAGCTTAAAGTTAAATGAAAAAACTTCAGCCACTTTCATTTTGCCTTCAGTTAAAGTAAGGGTTTTGTCTGTGATAATAACTGAAGTTGAGCCCAAGGTCTCAGCTGAGGCTAATCTTCTAACTAACCCCTTTTGTTTTAATAGCCTGCGCATACCAACAGCTAAAATAACCGTCATAGAAACGGGCAAGCCCTCGGGGATGGCAGCCACTGCCACAGCGACTGAAGTTAAAAACATATCTAACCAACTTTTACCTAAAAGAACACCTTCCGTAAAAAGAGCTACCGTAATAACAAAGACAAATAAGCCAACGAGTTTAGAAAAACGAATTATTTTTTTTTGATAAGGGGTTTTTTCTTCCTTGGCTTCTTTAAGAGCACCCACCACCTTGCCAATTTCAGTATGCGAGCCCACAGCTATCACCACGCCCCTGCCTTTACCCCCCTCAATCACGGTTGACATATAGGCCATGTTATTTCTATCCGCCAGGCCTGTTTTCTCTGCTAAGGGTATTATCTTCTTTTCTTGGCTTAGCCACTCCCCCGTTAAAGAGGCCTCGTTTATTTTTAAATTTTTACTTTCAATAATGTGCAGGTCAGCTGGCACTTTTTCGCCGGCTTTTAAAAGAACAACATCACCCGTTGTAAGCTCTTCCTGAAAAACCTCTTTTACCCTGCCATCCCTTAAAACAAGGGCTTTAACTTTTAATATTTTTTTTAGCTCTCTTAAGGTATTCGACGCTTTGTATTCTTGAACAAACCCCACGGTTGTGTTTAAGCCAACGATAATAAAAATAACAATGGCATCAGTAAAATGTTGTAAAAACAAAGTTACTATCCCAGCTAAAACCAAAACAAAAATTAAAGGGCTTTTAAGTTGGTTTAATAAAAGTAAAAGTTTTGAAACAGGCTTAGCTTCGGGTAGTATATTTTTGGCAAACTTTTGCCTTTCTTCAACCTCTTTCTCTGAAAGCCCTAAAGCTGGGTCAACCTGTAGCTCGTCTAAAACCTCTTTTACTTCTTTGCTGTGCCAATGGTGAATTTGTTTTTCTTTTTTAACTTGCATTTCTTATTATAGCAAAATCTAAAAACATAAAAAAGTATTAAAAAAAACCGCTTCACCTTTGAAGTGCGTGGTTTTTTGCTTTTGTGATGTCGATATCCCTGATTTCAAACTAAAATTGCCTCAAACTAATCCTTTTATTCAGAAATTATGGAAAATCTACGAAGTTAATCCTGAATACTTTGAAATTCTTCAATCTTTTTTAAAACTAACATAATTACTATTATTTTTTATTCGCCAATTTCAAATATTTTCTTGACCAATTCTTTCCGAGCGTAAAAAGCTCTACTGGTTGACCCATGCCCTGGACCTTTGGTTCTAGCTTGAATCCATTTACCATCTTTGCCCGTTAAACTTTCAAATCCGTATTTTGTCAATTTTTTTCTGATAAAATCATAGTCAGCTCTAATTTCTTTTATTAGGTCATCATCTTCTAAAAAATCTAAACTCCCAACTTCCAATAACTCGGCCTTTTTAGCATTTTTGCCGTGCCACATCACGGCACAAAAGACAATCGATTTTAATTTTGCCCAGCAATGGCTTTTAAAAAAATCGTGCTCTTTCAATTCCTGCGGATTAATCATTGTTATGGCCATTGTTTCTTTTGGCACAAGTTTATCTTTTATATAACGGAAGGCCACTGATTTTAGTTCGTAAGACAAACCATTTGGTGCTTTAGAAACATTACATTCAAGCCCAGCTAACCTCTCCAGGATTAAACCTTTCCAACCTTTGTTTTGTTTACCATTTTTATAAGTGGTAATTCCAAATTTTTTAGCCAGCTTAGCTAAATCGTGTCCAATATATTTTTTTAAATTTTTAATAGCCGTAGCTCGAGTGACGATTTTCATAAAATTAAAATTTTAACTTACTGCCTTGTTTTTTTAACCAGTTCATCAAATCTTTTTATTGATAAATCTAAATAGTTTTTTTCCGTATCAATGCCAATAAATTTTCTATTATTTAAAACAGATGCTAACCCTGTTGTAGATGAACCAGTAAAAGGATCTAAAACAACATCATTCTTATCTGTGCTAGCTAAAATAATTCTAACCAATAAATCTATTGGTTTTTGGGTAGGATGTTTGCCAAAATTCTTTTCTTCTTTCTTCGGCGGATAAATTGCCCAAACACTACGCATTTGTAAATTTGGTTTTTTAATAAAGTCATCTGGCCAATCACTATTTTTTATTAAATCGTAATTAAATTTATGTTTGCCTTTTTTATCTTTTCTTGCCCAGATAAGCGTTTCGTGGCTAGCGGTAAAAAAACGACAGCTTAGATTCGGCGAAGCGTTCGGCTTGAACCAAGCTATATCATTAAGAATATGAAATTTATTTATCTGCAGGGCAAATCCGCACTGATAAATTGAATGATAAGTTCCTGAAACCCAAATCGTGCCACCTGGCTTTAAAACTCTATGGCAAGCTTTCGTCCATTCAAGGTGAAATTCAAAATCTCTTTTCAGGCCATTGCTCAAATCCCAATCTCCCTTTTTAACACTGACCATTTTGCCATTTTGACAAGTAAAACTACCTGACGACAAAAAATAAGGTGGATCGGCAAAAATCATATCAATAGAACTTTCCGGTAATTGTTCCAAAAATTTCAAACTATCATTTTTGTACAAAACAAAATTATCCTTAGAAAAATAAGGTTTATCTTTTACACTATCTAAAATTTTCTTTTTTAAAGCCACCATACTTTGATTATACCACAAAATAAGGATTAATTTTTACTAAACTCGCAAAGTGCGAAACCGAACATCTAGCGGCTCTACGGGGAGTCGAACCCCGGTTGCTTGGTTGAGAACCAAGATTCCTAACCATTAGAAGATAGAGCCATTTATCATATCTTAACACATTGTCTTTAAAAGAAAAGAGGTTGGCTCATAGAACCAACCTCTAAAACTTTTTTCATCTTTTATTCTTAACCAAACCAATTTGACGCGCCTCTTGAAAAGCTCCCTTGAGAGCTTCTGGAAAATTTATATCTTTTCCATCAGCTCTTTTATAGCCCTCACCTCTTTTCCTGATAGCAACCTGAGTACCATTAGAAGAAATTTCAACTTTAATTGAAAGCGGATAAAATCTTCCCTCTAATTCTTGGATCTTTGCCCTGATTTCATCTTCAGTCATTTTTAAATCCTCCCTTGCTTTAAAAAAATTAGTAAAACAAAGTAAACTAAAAGCCCTCCAGCTGGAGGGCTTTTAGTATCTATATAATGTAACTTATAAGAACAGGAAAAACCCTCCAGCTTTCAAGCTGTTAATGGAACAGATAGTAATTGTTGCCATTAAGGGGCTTTTCATAATTATTATTGTAGCAAACCATAAAACCTTGTCAAGGCCACCCTGTGGATAAAATCAAAAGGGTTGGAAACTGCTTGTCTGTTTGGCAAGCAAGATTTCTAACCCCAAGGGCTTTTGGCCCTATATATTTAACCAAGAATATGTTTTAAAAAATTATTAGTTATTAAAGGGCAAATAAAAACTCCTGGGTGCCCCCGGGAGGTTTGCTTTGTTTCTGCTTTTGCTTTTAGCGAACTCTTACTTTTTGAAAACAAAACCTCTTGGGGCTTAGGCCCAATAATAAGACGACTAAAACTAAGAGATTTTGTTTTATTTCTTTAAAGCTCATACAATTTAATGTTAGCACTTTATAATTATCTGTCAAGCACTTTTCCCCAATAGCTTTGGGATAAAGAAAAGAGGCACTGTGGGTTTTGGGTGTCGGCCTTATTGCCCTCTCTGGAGCATTTTGAAGACCAACAACACCATTACCACAGTGCCCAATAGCTTTCTTTGAACAACAAATACCTCCTTCCCCTCCCATTATAGGACTAGGGAGGATGATGTTATATTATACCCCCTTACTTATTTTTTGTCAAGATGTTCCTTCAATAAAAGGGAAGATTGACTTGATAAAGTAACTATCGTGTTCACCCCTTTATTACCATTGTGTTCAAAATCAATTCCTTGACCAATCTCTCGGCTCAACTCTCTAACTTTTTCAAGGATATTCTCCATATTCCCCACAAGAGCAAAATTATCACCCAGCATATACATATTAATTTTCTGATGATTAGGCATACCACCCCTCCTTTTTCAAAGATTAATGTGAATTATCAAAAGAACTATAAAAGCAAAACCCCTTTCTTTTAAGAAAGGAGCTGGTTTGAATTTTCGTTTTTAAATTTCTTCTCTACACATAAAAACTCAAATCAGCTCCCTTGCTGGTTTTAGTTTGCTTCTTTGAGCAAACCATAATTTCTAATCCGAAGAGATTTAAGCTGGCTTGAGTCATCATTATTTAATGATACTCAAGCCAGCTATGTTTGTCAATACCTTTTACACACCAAAGCCAATAGCTTTGGTGGAAAACATCTCTGCTTTTTCTTTGTTATTTTTCTCTCCTTTGTCATTATACCTTTTTATAGCAATTCCTTCTGGAACCTCAACCACCTTGACCTCCTGGTCTATGTAAACAATCTGCTCGCTAGGCCCAGAGCTTCTATCTACCCCCTCGCTCCCCCTTGTTAATATCAACTTTTTTGCCATCTTTTTCTTGCTCCTTTCGCCTTATAGGCGTTCGCATTCTTTTTATTCGCTCTTGCTTGGCTTTTGCTAAAACTAAGGCTGAATATTTATCCAGCAATTCTGTTCCCATCATCTCCCCCCCTTCGGAAAGTTTATTGTCGCCCCTTGTGCCTGAATTTGTTCTATTAAATCACCAGACACTACCCCACCGCACTCAACATGATAGCAAGCAGGGTCGGTTGACTTCTTTGGTACAATGTTAACAATATTCTTGCTACTAATGCCAGCAAACTCTAAGGCACTTAGAATATTGCTAAGCTTTTTCATTTCGCTTGCCGTCAAAACCGTACCATCAACTGGCAGTTTAATTTCTAACTTCATTTACACATCCTCCCTTTTAATTTCAATAGCTCCTATCCCATTATGTTTATGTCCAGCCCTTGGTTGGTATTTTGGTAAAGTGCACATCGACGCCTTTTGGCTGTAGGGGCAAAGCGTTCAACAGTTCAGCCCTATCTGGATAAGACCCAATTACCCAAAAACTTAAAGCTATCCTCTTAACATCATCAAGTGCTTCCTTGAGCAGAATAGAACTTTTGACATGTCCTTGAGCTTCAATCCAAAAAACATATTTACCAAAGCCGTTCCTGCTCGGTCGTCTAGCAATCTGAGATAAATTGATTTGTCTCTCTTTAAAGGCAAGGAGGATATCACATAATGCCCCCGACTTGTCTTCAATAATAAAAAATATTGTAGTTTTATCTTTGCCCGAAGGAAGGGCCTGCTCTTTGCTCAAGACAATAAAACGAGTTATATTGTCTTGGCTGTCACCAATATTATTCTGAATAATTTCAAGATTATAGTTAGCCAAAGCATTATCTGAGGCAATGGCTGCTATATTCCTGTCTTTTGACTGAGCGACTTTTTCAACAGCATTAGCGGTACTTACCGTTTCAATCATCTCCCAGTCATACTTTCTGATAATATTCAGACATTGAGCTAACGCCTCTCCCTTTGAGAGAACTTTTTTGATACTTCCAAGAGCAACACCACCTTGTCCAATCAAGCAATGTTTAATTGGCAGAAAAAATTCTTTTGTGATATAGAAAAAATTTCCTCCTTCCAAAAGTCTAGCTATTATATAGTCAATAACAGCAACGACCTCGCCAGCTAAAGCGTTCTCTATTGGCACCATTATCTCATCAACCCGTCCCTGCCACAAAGCATCCAAAACATAAGATAACGGCCAGAAAGGGATTATTTCATATTTTTCTTCCCTATATACTTGCTGAGCAGCAAGATAAGAAAAAGTATTCACTGGGCCTAAAAAACCTACTCTTTTTTTTTCCATTGTATCTCCTTTCAAGGGTCTTGCTATATTAAGTTGTAAAGAACTAAAAAACCACCCTCGAAAGAGGCTGGTTTGCTACT
>PFAX01000029.1:15856-23137 GCA_002773495.1 bacterium (Candidatus Gribaldobacteria) CG10_big_fil_rev_8_21_14_0_10_37_21
ACATAGCAAAATTAAGTTTGCTTGTCAAACGATCCTGTGGATAAGCCCTCTAAAACTTCTTTTTTAAGTTGAGAGAACTTATGGCTTAAAAGACCTAATTCTTTGACTTGCCTTTGAGTTTTTAAAATACTTTCTAACTCTTTGCTTTGGGCCTTAAAATTATATTTTTTGACAATTCCTTTATATTCTTGCCAGTTGATTGATCTAGTTTGAAGTAAACTAAAAATATCTATAATATCTTTTTTGCCTTTTAGGGTACCCTTTCTTTCAGAGTAAGCAAAAAGCTTTAATAAGAGTAAGGCCTCTATTGAAGGCACATTAAACCCTTCAAGCGAAACAACGGAACTCTTAATTGCTTCAACGGGAAGCCCAAGCTCTGAAAAAAAGGGGACATAAATATCAATATCAGTGTTTTCAATTTTAATTTCATATTTTTTAAGCCGTTCGTTCTTTTTTAAATCAAATTTCAAACGAATCTTTTCTAAAACATTAAAGTCAACAATAATATCAATATCTTTTGATTTTAACGATTTTGTGTAAAGAAAAACCGCCCAACCCCCGATGAGAATAAAATCAAGTTTTTTTCTAATATCTTGTAAGGTTTGAAAACTTTTTTCGGTAATTAAATTATGATAAAACTCTTCCATAGTAGATTCATTAAAACATTTTATCTTTGAGCTCTTTTAAAAAGTCTTTAGCGTACCATTCAGGTAAGTTCCACAAATCAACAAAGGTTTGGCAATTTGGCGTTGTAAAACCAAAATCACAAAGCCATTTATCTGCTTTTAAAACAATTAAGTTAAAATTGCCTTTTCTTGAGGGAAACCGTTGTCTTAGCTCTTCTAAAACCTTTAGGTCTGCATAAACATAAACTTTATCGTAGTCAGCTGGGGCTGTTTGGTATTTTTTTAAAAAAGCAGAATAACCAGCAAAAATAATTTTTGGAGGCATTTCACTTTCTATTTCTCTAACACTTTTAGAGCAAAAAGTTTGATAAATAATGTCTTTTTTTAAATTTCTAAAACTCGCCCAAAGTAAAATAAATTTCTCAATATCTTGAACCTCAAATCCCCTGCCCGAGACCTCAATGGCATTGCTTTGTCTCAATGTTTTTAAACTATTAAAAACAGTGCTTAAGGAAAAGCCAAACTTTTGAGCCAGTTCTTTTTGAGTGAAATTAATTTTTTTATTCTCGCTGGCTTGGAATAAAATTTCTCGCCAAATTGTTTCTTTTTTAGTCATATTTTTTGCCTTCATTTCTATGATATTAGAAACACTATTTTTTGTCAAGCCCCCCGTGGATAAACACTTATCTACTTGTTCACTTTACCACTTTATCACTTACTCGCTTAATTTAGTAATCAGGAGGAATTTGGTAAAGGTCTAGGGCGTATTTAGCTAACTCGCCAAAGATAGGGGCAACTGAAGAACTGGCCGCATTGGTTTGTTTGGGGTTGTCTAAACGAATAAAAACTAAAAATTGAGGATTAAGAGCTGGGAAATAACCAATAAAACTTTGAATGGTTTTTTCTTCGTCATAACCGCCTGTTTTCAAAGGCACTTGGGCTGTGCCTGTTTTGCCAGCTAAATGATACCCAGGAACGGCTGCTTTCCGGCCTGCCCCGTTTTTTATCACACTTACAAGCATGGCAGTTAATTGAACTGAAGTAGCTTGCGAGATAACCTGTTCCCCTAACTTTGGCTCAATAACTTTTTCTTCACCATCAGAATAAATAATCTTTTCAACAATATGGGGCTGAACCAACTTGCCTCCATTAGCTATGGCTGAAAATGCCCTCATTAATTGTAGGGATGTCATCATAATGCCTTGCCCAAAACTAGCGGAGGCAAAGTCCCTTGGATATCCCTTTTTTAAACCCTCATTTTTTGAAGAAACCTCCCCGGCCAAATCAACCCCAGTTAGCTCAAAAAAACCAAAACTATCAACATATTTTAAAAACTTATCTTTGCCTAATTTTTGTTCAACAAAAACAGCCCCGGTATTAATTGATTCTTCTAAAACATCAGTCATTGTTTGCTTGCCCCAAACTCTTTTACCAAAATTATAAATAGCTGGCCCCCCCAAATCAACTTTACCTGTATCTTCGTACTCTGTTTGAGCCGTCACTAAACCCTCCTCAATTCCAGCTGCCATTGTGATGGGTTTAAAAACACTCCCCGGCTCAAATAACTCTTGAAGGGCTGGATTTAAAAAAGTATTTGGCTCTTTTACTTCAAAGAAATTATTCGGGTCAAATGAAGGAGAAAGGGCCATTGTTAAAATTTTGCCGTTAGTTGGGTTAAGAATTATTATTTGGGCTTTATCAAAATTCCACTGCTCTTTGGCCTCTTTTAATAATTTTTCAGCCAAATATTGCAAGTTATAATCTAAAGTAAGAACTAAACTTGAGGGTCCTTTTTTGCCTAACAAATTATCTTTTAAAAATGAAAACAGAAAATCAGGGGCAAGGGCTTTGGCTTGAAACAAAGTGCCCCCTTCAATTACTTCATTGTAGTAGCCCTCAACGCCATATTGACCCTGGCCCTCTTGATTAACAAAACCCAAAATATGAGAAGCAAAATCACTAAAAGGATACGCCCGGCTTAAAAGCGTATCAACAACAACCCCGGTTAAATTTAAGGCCTTTACTTTTATAAATTGTTCTTCGCTAATTTCTTTTTTAAAAATAATGTTTTCATTTATTTTTAAAAGTAAATCTTCAGGGCTTTCTTTAAAGATTTCAGCTAAAATGTTAGCTGTTTCTTCTTTTTGCTCAATTTTATTGGGTAAGATATAAACAACTGATCTTTCAAAGGTTTGAGCTAAAACCTTATTATTTAAAGAGTAAATCGCACCCCGTTCGCTTTCGGCCTCCTCAAAAACAATTTGTTGGCCTAAAGCTAAGGCCTCATAGTATTGACCATTTTTAATTTGCAAATAAAAAAGCTTCGTTAAAATTAAACCCGAAGCTATGAAAAACAAAGAAAAAACTAACCAAAACTTAATTATAGCTCTCATAATTTTCCTAACTTATTAATTACCCTGAACTAAAAGGGCAGGTTTTATAGGTAAATAAACGATTTGTTCTACTTTTACAAAACCCGAGAGAAGCTCGTTGTTTTCCATTAAATCTAAAGATTCAGCTGTCGCCACTTGGCTTTTAATGCTCGTGGTAAATTTGCCTAATTCGCCTTGTGAAAAACCCTCTTGTTTAATTTGCCAACTTAAAACATCAACTTGGCTTACTTGAAAAAAATACAAAATAACTAAAAATAAAGTTAAGGAGAATAAAATTAAGCTAATTCTTTTATAAGGCATAAGTTTTAAGTTTATAATGTATAGTTTATAGTTTTACAGCCACCCAAAGTTTAGCTGACCTCGCCCTTGGGTTAAAACCCTTTTCTTTCTTTTTTGGTAAAATCGGGTTTTTAGTAATTATTTTTAAAACTTTTTTTTTGGCCAAGTCCTTAAAAAAGTTTTTAACAATTCGCTCTTCTAAAGAATGAAAGGTGATAACCGCCAATCTTCCTTTTGAAGCTAAAATTTCAATTGCCTGCTCTAACCCTTGCTTTAAAATGATCATTTCTTGGTTAACTTCTATTCTTAGGGCCTGAAATGTCCTCGTGGCTGGATGAATTTTACTCTTTAACTTTTTGTTCTTGCCCCCAAGGAGAGCTTCTTGAATCATATTTACTAACTCGAAGGTTGTTTTAATCGGCTCCACCTCTCTTTTTAGAAGAATTGCTTTAACTATTTTTTTAGCAAACTTTTCTTGGCTATTTTTCTTTAAAAGCTTAACTAAATCTTTTTCAGAATAAGTGTTAACTATTGTTTCAGCTGTCAATGGGTCATTTGAAGAATAACGCATATCAAGGGGTTCGTCTTTTTGGAAAGTAAATCCTCTACCCGACGAATCAACATGCCAACTAGAAAACCCTAAATCAAATAAAATACCATTTACTTTATTAAAACCATATGTAAAGGCTAAATCTTTTAAAGAACCAAACGAACCATTAATTATCTCCAGCCCGACAATCTTTTCTTTTTTGAGGGCATCTTTGGTTAAGTGATAAACTTGGTTATCTCTTTCAAGGCCTAAAACCTCTCCCTCCCCACCCTGTAATCCTACTGCCTCTAAAATGGCTTTGCTGTGGCCAGCAAACCCTAAAGTCGCATCAATAAACCTTTCACCAAGCTTTGGGTTTAAGGCCTCTATAACTTCTTCTTTTAAAACTGGAATGTGCAACATTGTTTAATTAAAATTAAATCCCAAATTCTTTTAATCGTTCAGCAATATTACCAACCTCTTTTTCAGTTTGTTTGGTATAATTTTCCCAAATTGCCTTGTCCCAAATTTCAACCCTATTGTAAAGTCCAGCCACTACAACTTCTCTTTTAATTTGAGCGTAGTCCTTTAAATAATCAGGCATTAAAATCCTACCTAAATTATCAATAGAAACTTCCATCGCGCCTGCTAACATAATCCTCGCAAAGCCCCTGGCATCTGATTGACCACTTGGCATTTCCGCTATTTTTTTAGCGAATGTTTCCCATGTCTTCATGGGGTACAAAAATAAACAATTATCTAAGCCCCTTGTAATAATCGCTTTTTTACCTAAAAGCTGCCTAAACTTTGGGGGCACCCCCATCCTTTTCTTGTCATCTATTTTATATGTATATTCACCTAAAAACATAGTTATTAACAATTTAAAGGAGTTTTCCCATAGTTTTCCACACCCCTACACTTTCCTCCACTCATCCCCATTATCGCTCTAATTTTACCACTCGTCAACCCCCCTATCTATAATCTTTCAAGCCATCCTTTAAAACCAAAAAAACAAGCAAAAAGCCCATTTTATTGGGCTTTTTCTACTTTTTATGACCTTCCTCTCTTTCAAGGGGTCTTTATCTTATTCCCCTTTTATCCACACTTTATCCCCAGTCAAGGTTTATAGGGCTTATCTGGCTCTTCTCTTAAAATAAAATCTACCTTCACAGAACAATCCAAAGCTTCAGCTATTTTCTCTAACATTTTAGTTGAAAGGTTTTGGTTGCCACTTTCCATTCGGGCAACTGAACTTTGGGTTGTCTTTATTTTCTTAGCTAATTGTTCTTGGCTCATTTTTCGCTTAGCTCTTAAGCATAAAATCTTATAAGCAATATCTAACTTTCTGCCAGCTTCGTCAAAGGATTTCTTAAACTCTGGGTCTTTTAGGTCTTTAGCAAGTTCTTTATCAAAAGAGGGTAAAATAATTTTTTTATTCATAATTTAAAAGATAATCTCTTGCCGGGGCTTCGCCCTTCTCATTTTTATAGTAATAAATTTGATAACTATCTTTAAACATAGACAGGCGAATTACTTAATTCTATTATAGCATTTATGCTATGTTGTTGTCACATTGATCTTGTGAAAAAAATTATTTAAAATAAAAACAGCCTACTTGCTTTATAAATAACTTATGTTGAATAATTTTTTGCTTCTCTGCTCCTCTGTTCCTCTTTTCACTCCTTTTTATACTTGGCCACTAACTCTGCCAATGTTATAGGCATAAATTCATTTTTAGTGAAATCGTATTTCAATAAATCTGAAAAGACGTTTTTAAAAAAATCTTTGTCCTTATGCCTTTTTAGTATCTTTGCTCTTGTTTCAGCACAAAAAAGAACTGAAATGGGAAGAATATGCAAATCTACTTTAACTTTAACGCCTTGTAATTTTATTCCAAAAAAACCTTCAAATAAAAAAGCTAAGTTTTCCTCAAGGCATAAATACTCATCTTTTATCCCCTCTTCATTGACATCAAAAGAGAAAAAATCAGAGAACCAGCCGAGCATCATGTCAATATCTCCTGGATTTTGGCTCCCCTTAGCCAACGAACCAAAAATTAGAATCTCTTCTATTTTCGGTAACGAAAGATCCTCTTCTTGAGAACCGTCAATTAATAACGAAAATTTCTCTAAGAAAGTAGCCATTGCTATAGCAGGAAGGTCGCCAAATTGATGTTTGTCTTTTAACCTCCTTGTTTCTTCCCTAATTGTTTCAGCAATTTTTAAGGATTGTGCTATGAATAAACTCCTCTTGTCCATTTTTTTATTCTCCTTTTTGTAAAGAACTTCGTTATAACTCAACAACACACCCAAAAACAACTATTAAAACCTGCAAAGGGCAGGTCTCGAGGAAAAGCCCCAAAACTTGCCCTTGATGAGGGCTTAGTCAGTTCTCTTTTTAATTGCTTTCTTTAATTGCTTATGGGCTCTAAAATTATCAACATTTTCTTTTCTTTCAACTAAAACCTTGTCAAGGCCAATAAGTTTGCTTTTAAAAAGAAAAATAATTAAAAAAGCAAAAAGCAAAGGGATTAAAACAGAAAAAGCTAAATCAGAAACAATGCCCGTATTAACTGAAGTTGGCTGAATACCAGAAGCTACAGCGGTGCCAGTGCCAGTGCCTTGCTGTGAAAAGCTAAACGAGGCCGTGTTAGCTGAATCAGTTGTGTAAACAAGAGCAGTCCCTATTAAAGTATTTAAGCCAGTTGGTAAATTAAGGGCAGGCCCGGCCTTAGCTTTAAAAATAATTGTCTTTGACTTGTTTGGCTCTAAGGCCCCTAAAGAAATTGTTTCTTGGGTAATATTTCTTCCATCAGATACCCCAGCAATTGTTAAGCCATTATTGTAGACAATCCCTTTAGGTAAAATAACTTTTAAAGAAACATTTTTAGCGGTAGCTGCCCCGGTTGATTCAACAACTACTTGAATTGAAACTTCATCGCCTTCGTCAACGGTTGTTTTCTGTGCGTAAGCTCCGCCCTTGGTAATATTTTGAGAAGTAGCTATTACTTTTGTTTGAACTTGGCAATTGGTTGTAAAAACCTTGTCAACTCCGTAAGCTGTTGCAGAGCCGTTTTGAGCTACCGCTCTAAAGTGATAAATTGAACAATTAGACAAACCAGTTAAACTTTCAGTAAAGCTATTAATGCTGACAATTGTTCGGCTTGGTGTTTTTGAGCCGTAAGCGACTGTTTTGCCATATTCAAACCAAATTTGTGATTGGTTATAATAACCAGTGTCATACCTGCCATGATCGGTAATTTCACCATTTATCTTAGCTGTATTAAAAGTAACTTCACTGGCATTATAAGTTAAAACCACCGGTGCAGTAGCTATCGCCACAAAAGGCATAGCGCTTAAAGAAAAAACGAACGCTCCTAAAAGTAAAAACTTGGCAACTCCTGTTTTCTCGCTCTGAATAGTTTTTTGATTTTTTTTGTTTATTTTCATATTTT
>PFAX01000029.1:23163-23441 GCA_002773495.1 bacterium (Candidatus Gribaldobacteria) CG10_big_fil_rev_8_21_14_0_10_37_21
GAAACAACTATCCTTTGTGAATTTCTACCCGGGGGCCAGCAGGAAATAAGGATTAGGTCGGCTTCTCCTTCTCTTTCATTGAAAGAAGGCGGTTCAGCACCTTTTTTAATAATTTGCTTCCCAATTACTTTATAAAAAGTTTGTTCTCCATTTAAAAGCAAGGTGAATTTTACCCCTTTTTCCAAACTATTCAAATTACTAAAAATCCAGTCATAATTACCTACCTTTGGCCAATTAAGAGGGGCTGAATGGCCAAGGATAATTAGGGGATCTTTTGC
>PFAX01000029.1:23497-45794 GCA_002773495.1 bacterium (Candidatus Gribaldobacteria) CG10_big_fil_rev_8_21_14_0_10_37_21
CTTTTAATTAAGGGGGCAATAAGGCCTATTTCTGGAATACGGATAGTCCCCTGTTCTATTTCTTGCCTTAAGGGCTCTTGCCAATAGCCCTTAGCTAAGGCGACTTCTAAAACCTTGCCTTTTAAAAACCTAAAATCAGTTATCAGGCAAATGCTTTCAAAGTTAAATAAAAAAACCAAAATCCCAGCTAAAATCAGGAAATATTTGCTTAAAACCCTTACATCTTGGCTTTTGTTTATCATATTTGTATCATACCACAAATTATTTAAAAAATCAAGCCCTATACTTGACAACCTCTAAAAATTATGATATGATATAAATATTGTTTTGGTAAAATATTCTTTTCGGTTTTTTTGCCCTACGGGCGAAGGAGATTGTGATGATTATTACGTTGATCTTGATCTTTTCAGTATTATTGATAGTAGGGGAAATTTTTAAAATAAAAAGAGCCCTCTCTAGAAAAAAATTCCGCGAGAATTTTGAAAAGTGTTTCGGGTTTCTGCCCACAAGTGAATATCTGATTGTTCGCAAAGCGATCGAGTTAACATTAAATAATCTATACGAAATGAAGCAAAATGTTAACAAAGAAAGTATGGACATCGCTTGTGCTATAAATAATGCGAGAGAAAAAATAGAATTGAAAGATTTAGAGAAGAGAAGAAAAGAAAAAGAAAGAGCCCTCTCTCATCTTTGGGCTTCTATTTTTGAAGCCAAAAAATTAGCCGAGAAGGCACTCGGCGAAGATGATTTTAGAGTGTTAAAAAACCAATTTAAAGAAGGCAGTTAACTCGCAAGAACATAGCAATATGGGCAACCCTTGTCTACTAACAAGTGGTTGCCCCGAATTCCAGCAGTTCAAACTGACCGAGTCAGTTTGAACTGCTGGAATTCGGAAAGAAATATGTTTAACCAAAAGCCCGCCCTTTAAAAGGCAGGTTTTTTGATTTGTGATATTCTTTTATTTTGATTTGTCCATTATTAAACCAACTCCATTCAACTTGATTTCGTAAGCATTTTCGGAGCTTCGTGCTCTTATTTCGTGAAGGCCAGATAGGTTATCATCAAAGAGGTCATCGCCATAGGTAAAATCTTTAACGATTGATGGTCTCACCTCAACACCCCAAACTTCGCTAATTCTTTTTTTATTATTTTTTGTTTTTGTCATATTTTTGTCATTGGCGGCTCTATTAACTCTATCTCTTTGTAGCCGCAACTTTTATTTATTAAATTGGCCGCTTTTCTTGTTTTCAAATTAACTAAGTGTTTACAGTTCCAACTTACCAAAACATCAAGGCGGTTCACTGTGGCAATAGCTAAATGAATTCCATCGTTGATAAATTGAGAAGGGATAACTTTTTGCTTAATATATTGCAAAGCAAACTCTTCCGCTTTTCTTGATAAATCTAAAATTTTAAATTTTTTTGAAATAGCAAGCAACTTTGTCCTTTTGTTAATTGCAGGGATTTGTTTAATTTCCTTTATGGTTACTTCAGAGATATAAACATCAAAATTATAAATGTCTCGCCAAAAAGTTTTTGTTAGTGCTTGCCTTTCAGGCATTCTTTCGTCGTCCAAGGTGCTAATAACAGAAGTGTCAAGATAAATTTTTAATTTTTGGTCTGCCATTGTGTTATTTTATAATTTAAACATCAGGGGTCTGTCCCCTGACAATTCATAGGATGTAAATCAGCTTCAGGGCTGAAGCTCGCTCTCTCCCAAAATATCATCTGCCACATCAAGGCCTTCTATGCCAGCCACATCAAACTGGGAAAAATCACCAGGCATTATCCCTGAAGCCCCCGAAATTAAAGGGATTAACATTTCTTCTAAGGGGGTTGATTCGGCTGGGGCTTGGATGCTAAAACTCTTATTAAAATTACTTAGTGCTATCTCTATTGTTAAATCAATGTCCCCGCCTTTTATTTTACTTTCAATTTCAGGGGTTAGGTGTTCGCTAACATCAATAATTTTCTGCCACTTTATTTTTGACAAATAACCCTTATCCAACCAAACTTCAAACTCAACCCCGCCGGTTTCTTGCCAAAAATCATCAACTTTTTGAGGAAAATCAACTAAGGCCTGGTTAAGAGAGTTTTCGTAAGTGCCTAAGTTTTCTTGGGCAATATATTTTTTCATATTTTCTAAAAATGTCGGGGCCAATTTTTTTAAACCTTCTTTGTCAACTTCAACAAGAAAACTATCTTCTTTAATTTCTTTAATAATAAAAACAGGGTTTTCTTTTAATGCCCTAGAAGCTTCTTCTAAAATCTTATCTCTTTGCTCTTTGCTTAAACTTTCTGTTTCTGGTTGAGAAAGGGCTTGCTTTAACATCAACAAATCAAGCTTAAACCATTTGCCCTTAAAACTTGATAGATCAAGGCCCAAAGGTAAGATAGAAGGCAAGGTATTTAGTTTTAAATAAAAACCATTGTTAAGTAAAATATTTTCTAAGTTAGCTGACAAACTCGCCCCCTCGGTTAAAACTAAAACATCAAGCATACCCTTAGCCCTACTTAAATCCTCTTTCAGAGAAATGTCTTCCTTTAAATCAACCGCAACACTCATTGCTTGATTACCTTCAACGCCCTCTAGGTCGGCTGATAATTTAACTAAAAGGTCAACAGAGAGTGCTTTTGCTTTTAAGGTTTTTGTTAAGGCCCTTTCAACCACATTGCCCCTTTCTAGGAAAGGATCCCAGGAAGGGTTCCAGGCATCACTGGCTAAAACAAACACTGCCACTAAAAGAACAAAGCCGATTGCGGGCAAAATATTTTTATAATTTAGCATATTTTTAAATTTTAATTTCGTCATTTATTTGTCATTCGTCATTCTGGTTTCGTCATTTATTTTAACTATCCCAAAGCCCTCTGGCTCAATGGTTATCCTTTGGCCCCTCTTTAAGGTTCCGTTTAATAAGGCAACCGCTAAAACATTTTCTATTGTATTTTGAATAACCCGTTTCATTTCTCTAGCTCCAAACTCTGGGTTATAAGCTAATTCTACTATCTTTTCTTTCAAAGGTAAAGTTATTTCAAAAATAATCCCCTTGTCGTATAAGCTTTGAGCTAATTGGGCTAACATTAACTGGGCTATTTGTAAAAGCTCTTTCTTGCCTAAGGGCTTAAAGAAAACAATCGCGTCAAACCTGTTTAAAAACTCTGGGCGATAGATACTTTCTTTAATCAAATAATCAATTAATTCTTGCTTAATTTCTTCGGGCTTTCTTTCTTGCTTCACCCTTTCTCGAATTAAACTTGAGCCAGCGTTACTTGTGGCTATAACAATCGCATTTGAAAAATCAACCCTCCGGCCCATTGAGTCAGTAAAAAAGCCCTCGTCTAAAATCTGTAAAAACAAATTTAAAATATCTTTGTTTGCTTTTTCAATCTCATCAAGAAGAAGCAGGCAAAAAGGCGTTTCTCTTATTTGGGTTGAAAGAACTCCGGGTGTTTTACCTTCGCCAATTAAACGTTTAAGATCATCTTTACTTTGAAACTCTGACATATCAAAACGAATCATTTTCTTTTCAGATTGAAAATAAATTTTAGTTAAAATTTTAGCTAACTCTGTTTTCCCAACCCCAGTTGGCCCTAAAAACAAAAACCCGCCAATAAGTCCTTGCTTTTGATTAACTTGGGTTCTGGTCCTTCTTAAAGCGTTGGCTACCTCCTTAACTGCTTCTTCTTGGTCAATCAGGCCTTTATGGATTTCTTTTTCTAATTGCAAAAGCAAGGCCTTTTCTTTTTCTTCTAAATCCTCTAAAGGCATTTGGGTTTTTTCAGAAACAATCTTTTTAATATGATTTACATTTAAGCATTGATCTTTCGTATGTAAAGATAAAAAAGCCATGCTTTCGTCAAAAAGCCGGGTTGCTTTGCTGGGGAGAGGAAGTTGTGATAAATATCTATTAGAAAGCTTTAAAATTTCTTTCAAGGCCCTATACGAAACTCTTCTTTTATATTTTATTTCAAAGAACCAAGTAAAATCCTCTAAAACAAGTAATGTTTCCTCCAGAGAAACCTCTTTCACTTCTACCTTTTCAAACTGGCTTAAAAAAGCACTTTTTTGCTCTAAAACATTATGCAGCCCAGCATAACTAGTTAAGGCAATCACTTGAAAATTGGGATAACTTAAATATTTAGAAAGTAGGGCTGTGATATTCAAAGCCCCTAAAGAACTGTCATCTGCAACAAAACTGTCAATATTTTTTAAACATAAAACTACATTGCCAGCCTTTAAGGCCTCATTAAAACAAAGGTCAAAAAGCGCCTCTGCTCCGTTACTATCAGGGGCAGCTGAAACAAGCGAGCTTAAATCTAAATCAATAATTCTTTTATAATTTAAAGCCAGCGAGGACTTGCCCGCATACGCTCTTTGGGCTATTTTTTCAACCACAGAAAACTTACCAACATCAGGTTCCCCTACTAACAAAAGGTTTCTCTGTGATGTCTTTGATAAAACCCTTTCGCTTAAAACAACCTCTTGGTTATGGCCAATAATTTCTCGAAAAGAATTCTTTTTTATTCTTTCTCGCAAGTCAACGCCAAATCTGTCTAAGTTAACGGTGTAAGTACTAACCCAATCCCGAGCAACCGATCCCCTTTGGCTCAAGTTCTCTCTTAACCACCACTTCTTCATTAGGGCTTGCTTTTCTTTAATTTGCCACTGCCAATTAACTAAATTCAAAATATCATCTGAAGTAAAATCACTTTCAATTAAAAATTGTTTAAATAAAGGCAATTCAACACTTAGGGCAAAAAGGAAGTCCCCTGAAGTAATAACTTGCCTTTCGCTCTTATGGGCTGTGTGTAGGGCAGTTAAAACGACCCCTTGCCAGCTAATTTGTGTTTGGCCTTGAGCTAGAGCTGGCTTTTGCTTTAGAGTATTTTTTAATGCCCTTCTTTCTAACTGCCCTCTTAAAAAAACGAAAGCAGTAACTTCTGATTTTTCTTTCAAAAGGCCAAGAAGTAAGTTGTTTTCAAAAAGAATTAAGCTATTTTCTTTTTGGTTTTTCAAGGCCATATTAATAATCTTAGCTACATCAAAATCACAAAATTCAGCTAAATTATATTTTTCTGAATCTTTGATGGCCTCGCTTAATAATGTTTTAAGTTTGGGCTTTAAAAGGCAATTATTAAAAAATAGTTTTAATTCTAAAAACCAAATTAAACAAAGAAGATAAAACCCAATAAAAGCCCAAAGTAGGTTCATTTCTGTTTGTTTTAAAGCAACGTTTTGGCTTTTTAAAGCAATTAACGAAAGCAAAAACAAACCCACTAACAAGAAAAAAGCACTCATTGTTTTTTGATAGCCAAACAAGGGGCATTTTGCCCAGCGAACAGCTTGGTATATTTTTGTTTGCTTAAGATTAAAAATCATAAAAACAGGAAATAAAAATACCTTTTAAAGGAAAACCCCAATAAGGTAAAAAAGAGTGATGATGGTTGAAAAAGGCAAAAGCAGCCAAATAAGTAAAATAACTACTCCAAGCCCAAAGATTATTCCTTCTAAAGTAAGGGCAAAAAGAATGACAGTTGTTCGCATAATTGCCCCTAAAATCCGAGAAATTAAATTAAAAAGAAAAGAGGTCAAGAAAACTCTGGGGTCAAAGCCCCTGCCATAAGACGACTTGTCGCCTCGCCAATAGCTAAATAAACTTTTTAAAAGCCCTTTTACTGAAAAATGTTCAAGATTAAACCAAAGAAAATTACCCCAGGCCTTAGCAAGGCCCTTGAAAGCGTCAATATAGTGCCATTTAAACCACTGAATAATAATTGGCAATTGCATTTGAATATCTTCTTGTTTTATAAAAACATATCTGTAGTTTGTGTGAGTAATTAAATGCCTTCTTCCCTGCCTGCCGGCAGGCAGGATTGCTCTAATTACTAACTATTCATTACAAACTACTCAAATTTTTGCTATTGCAAAAATTTATGTGGACATATCTGGGCTCGAACCAGAGGCCTTTGCAACTTGCCCCGTTAGATATTCAAGTGGGTGGTACAGGGCTTGAACCTGTGGCATTTGCAATGTGAATGCAACGCTCTACCACTGAGCTAACCACCCTTAAATCTAACGGGGTAAAAATGCAACGCTCTACCCTCGAGCTAATCGTCCTTATTTTCTTAAAAGGTCTTCTTTTATTATACTGGCTATTGCTAAAAAATGCAAAAAGAGGTAATAAGGAGATATATGCGAAAAACCCTTGAATATCACTTTAACCCAGAAATATCACAAAAAAATGGCACTTTTTTTGAAACCTGTTGTTTTTCCCCTACAACATGTAAGGAAAAACAAGCAGGTCTTCTTTACTTAATCGCAGAATCCGAAGGCAGGTCTGACTTAATTAAAGAACTTTTTCAAATAATAGAGCAAGAGTTTTATCAAAATGGCTTCCAAACAGCCCTTGATAAAACCAATGAATTTATTAACCAAAACAACTTAACTTCTTTGCACTTAGCAATTTTGGCCTTATCTTACCCTTATAAAATAAGGGTCTCTAAAATAGGCAAAATAAAAATCTTACTTTTAAGAAACGAGGTGGTCTTTGATGTAATCAGCGAGCTTGACAACCAAGGGCTTTTTAAATTTATTGAAGGCAACTTACAAAAAAATGATAAGCTTATTTTTTTAACCAATAGTATTTTTAATGTTTTTTTAAAATACAAGGTCTTAGCTAAAATAGCTCAAAGAAACGAAAAAGAATTAAAAACTTTTTTTAAAGAAAATAAAACCTTTTTTCAAACAATTTGTGGCACTTTAATCATAGCTTTTATTAAAAAAGCCCCTTGGCCTTTATTCTTAAAAAAGCCCAAAGGCCCACTACCTCCACCCTCTAAGCTTGAAAAAGGTGTGATAGCCGCCATCTTGCTTGTTATTCTTTTACTTTTGGGCTACTTACTTTTCTAATTTTCCCAAAAAAAAATTAAATTACCAAAAATTTTGACGATCGTTCAAATTATTGGTAGTTGATAAAAAAAGCTGCAGAGCAAATCCTTGCTTCTGCAACTTATATAAACAATAAATAACTTAATTTAGCGAGGCGACCTTCGCACTCGCGAAGAGCTTGAAGTCGCCCTGTTTTTTTCCTCGTCATCATCGTTCAATGGCGAAGTATTTTGTTGTTGTGCTTGCTGTCGTGGTGCTGGGGTTGATTGAACCGCCTGCCTTTGTGGCTGGGTATCTTTCACCCTATTACCCGCTCTTTTGACAGCTTCAGTTAAACCTCGCTGCCTTTCTCCAGAATCAGAAGACGAAAAGTTGCCCGGAGAGGCAAGGCACCCTCTCCCCTTCTCAGCCAACCTGCTGAACCAAGAGGTACTTTCTTGATTTTTTTCCTGAATTCGGCTTGAATTGGTTTTTAGAGAATTAACTTTTAACCTCCTTACAGAGGAGGTATTTTCTGCTTTATTGGCACTTGTCCCTACTACTCTTGAGTGCTTGTTATCGCTTCTTGAGGAAGCAACAGACAAGCTCACCCTGTTATTATGTCGGGGTTTTCTTTGGACAAACGATGTCTGCCTGCCAGAATAACTATAAGTCCTTGTTTCATAATAACAAGGGTTATAGTAAACCCTTTGAGGCGGGCAGTAAACATAAACCGAACTTGGGTAGTAATGATGACGATATACCACCGAAGTTCGCCAACTATAGTAAAAAGGGCTCTGCCACCAACCCCGATAAACTATATAATAGCCATTATAATAATCATAAGAATACAATGGCCCATTATAATAGTAATACCAAGGGGTATAAGAATAACTCTTTGGGACATCCCGATAAACCACTTCAACCTCTGGGTTATCGTTTAAATACTCAATTTCAACCGAGTTGACAACTATTTCGTTGCCATTGTCAGTTGAAATCTGAACCTCTATTTGGCCATTCTTGTTTTTAAATTGGCCGATATCCCCGAAAGAAATTACCCCATCTGCCCTATCCCCGGGTAAGGACAATGAAACCCCTTCAACAATTTTTTCATCAGATGACCTGCCAAAGAGACAGGTCAGCATTCCCTGGCCTTGGTACGCAACAGCAACTCTTATTCCCTTTGCTTTTTGAAAGTCAAAAAGAAAAGTTGCGACAGCCAAACTGTTTGGGGCTGACCTTAACTCAACCACTCCCCTATTTTCATCTATCACAGCAGATCCTTCTACGGAGCTTGTTGCGGCAAACTCGCATTCACTCCCCAGGAGCTTAGATCTTGCCATTTCAGAGATATTTTCAGAAGAGTATTTTCCCCTGCCATTATCTTTGTATGGCACATTTTGGTTGCTACCCACTCTCGTGTACCCGCAACCCATTAACAGACCAACCATCAAACAACAAACCATAAGCAACATCAAAAACGAAAACCTTTTTTTCATTTTTTTTCACTCCTTCTTTTTTAAAGGACTAATATAAATCCAGTCTAGAATATTCTTTACATTACAATAAAAAGCTTGGCTTGTCAAGTAGGACACGATACAATGGGGGTAGGACATAGGTAGGACATAATACAGAGTGATAGGACAAAATAGATGTCCTATATATGTCCTATCTATGTCCTACCTCAAAATAAAAAAACATCCCACCCGCATCATTTGACATATAGTATGTCATTTGACACGAGTGGGAAATTAGCTAAGAAGGACGCCTCCATTTCATAGCTAATGCTAATACAATTATTGACATCATTGTCGTAGTAAGGGCTACGGCAAAAATGCCTTCCCAATTTTCCAAACAAAACATGAAAACCGGGAAGGACAATTCCTCTAACCAGCCGCCCTGCCCATAAAAAGGCAAGGCGGCAATCTCCTCAACCTGATCCTCTAGTAGGAGCCCGCCAACTCCCGATAGAGCCCCAATAACAGATAGGGTTATTAACCCTATTATTATTGCTTTTATTGCTTTCATTTCTTTCTCCTTAAAAAGGTTAAGCCCCATAAGCGGACTCAAAAAACCAAAAACCATCAATCAACACTTATAGTATAGCATATATTGCTTTATTTGTCAATAGAAAAAATACCCTTGTTTAGAGTGCTTCTTCTATTTTTCTTTTATTTTCAAAAGAAAGCTATTGTTATTTTAATTCAACAGTGGCACCGGCTTCAACAAATTTCTTTTTGATGTCTTCGGCTTCCTCTTTCTTGACATTTTCTTTCAAGACCTGCGGGGCAGCGACAGCTGCGTCAACTAAGTCCTTTGATTCTTTCAAGCCCTTTTGGGTAACATCTCTAACAACCTTAATAACATCAATCTTTTTGTCTCCTACTTTAGAAAGTTCAACTGTAAAAGATGACTTTTCTTCAGCTGGAGCTGTAGCACCCGTGTCACCTGCTGGGGCTGCCACTACTTGCGCTTGAGCTGAAACGCCAAACTTCTTTTCTAAAATTTTGACTAATTCAGCTAAGTCAAGGGCTTTCATTTCTTCGATCTCTTTGACAAGCTTCTCAAACTTTTGAGGAACTTCAACTTTTTCTTCTGTTTTTGTTTCCCCTTGTTTTGTTTCTTCTGCCATATGTTTATAAATTATCAATCATCAATTATCAATCAAATCATAGTTTTTAATAATTAAATTTTGAAAATCTAACCATTAAAAAATTGAAAATTGATTGAAAATTGTAAATTGTAAATTGTAGATTAATTAATTGCTCGCTCCTTTTGGATTTCATTTAAAATGAAAACGAAATTTCTTAAATTACCCCCTAAAGCATTAGCCATGCCTGACATCGGAGCATTCAAGCAAGAAACTACTTTGCTTAAAAGCTCTTGCTTTGAAGGCAATTGAGCCAAGCTGTTAATGATGGCTATATCATGAAATTGATCTTCTAAAATACCGCCTAAAATTTGTAAATTTTCATTTTCTTTAGTTGCTTGATAACAAATTTTTGCTGTTTGGACTTCATCGCCAAAACCAAAAGCGATAGCTAATTGGCCTTTGATTTGAGCTATTTTTTCTTGCAACTCTGGTTTTTCTTTTAAGGCCTTTTCTAAAAGAGTTTTTTTAATAACTTCTAATTTAGAATTGTTTGCTTTAAGTTTATCCCTTAAGGCAAAAAGCGCTTTTGAGTTAACTGAAGTAAAATTAAGCAAAACAACGCAAATTTGTTTAGAAAGGTTTTCTTCTAGGCCATTAATAACAGCTTGTTTTTGTTCTTTTGTTTTTGGCATATCTTAAAGCTTGTTAGGTTAGAAACGAGCTTGCGAATTTATAAGCCTACAAGCTCTTAGATCCTGTTAAATACGAACGATTTTAGTTCGGATTTAATCGGGACATTCTTTAATTAATTTTATTTAATAAAAAATCCTTTTCCCACAGAAAAAGATTTAAAACTTAAAAAAACAAGCTTTTAAACCTTAAAACAGGACTTATTTTTCTTTTTTAAAAGAAAGGGCCTGTTGTCTGCGGTTCTTTGATTTGTTGACTTAAGTATAGCAAGTTAGAATTATTTGTCAAGTTATCTTAAGTATTTCCCCCTATTTATGTTGTGTTCGTCAAGAGTTTTACTAAAAATTATCTGGCCTGTTTTAGTTGATAAATAATACCAATAAGCACTGGTTTCTGGGTTAAGAGCAGCTAAAATGCTTTCAAGGCCTGGATTACAAATGGGGCCTGGTGGCAACCCTTTATTTTTATAAGTATTATACAAAGAATCAATTTCTTTATGCGAGTTTAAGGCCACCTTACCAGTTAAATAAACTAAGGTAGCATCAACCTGCAAGGGCCAGCCATTTCTTAGACGTTTCCATAAAATACCTGAAACAATTTGTTTATCTTGATAACTTTTGACTTCTTTTTCAATTAAAGATGCCATTGTCAAGGCCTCAAAAAGGGTGATTTCCTTGCTCTCTAATTGTTTCTCTATGTTTACCTTTTCATTTTCTAAAACTTTTGCTTGAAAATTCAGAAGCATTTTACGAACCACCCTTTGGGGGGAATCAAGTTTGGAAAGCTCATAAGAATCAGGAAAAAGAAAACCCTCTAAAGTGCTCTCTTTTGGTAAATTAGCTAAAAAAGGAAACTCATCTTTAAAAAAGGCAACTCCTTTATCAGAGCAAGTATTTAAAAAATCATCTTGAAAAAACATTTCTTTTTCGGCAAAATGTTGGGCAATGTCTTCTGTTGACCAACCCTCAAAAATAAGGACTTTTTTAGCTTGGCCAGGGGTTGTTAAATATTTTAAAATGTTAAAACTGGTCATTTCAGGGGAAAGCTCGTAATCCCCTGCCATTAAGCATCTTTGCTTGTTTGAAATTAACCCCCATAAAGCAAAGGCTGTTTTTGAAGCAATTAAGCCCTCTTTTTCTAAAGCAAAGCTTACCCTTGAAAGACCATCCCCTTCTTTAACAGAGAAAATAACATCTTCTACTTCGTCGCCTTGAAGCAAAAAAATATTACCCAAAAACCAAACACTTAAAGTTAAAATAAAAAACCCAAGTAAAGAAAAGGCGAATTTAAGGGAGTTCATTCCTTTTTTTGTTCTATTTTTTCTTTTGAGTATCATCACCAAGGTTTGATTTTTTAATAATTATTTTATAAATATTTTCTAAAAAGTCACCCCCGGCGTAGCCAATAATAAAACTTAAAGCTGGCGTGAAAAGCCCTTCCAAATTAAGGCCAACTTCTTTCAAGCTTAAAGAAGCAGCCAAGCCAACTACGCCCGAAATAAAACCCATACCTAAAAAATACTTTAAATTAAAGCCCACATTTTTGTAAGAGAATTGGTGTTTAATAAAACCGACCAAGCCCCGCACCAATCCGCCAAAAAAACCAGCTAAAGCAAGATAAAAATACATTTTATTTTAGACCTTGCGATAGGGCTATTAAAGCTAAAATAAAAAGCCCAATAACCACCACAAAGTCAATTAATTTTATCATATTCTTTATTTTACCATTCAAATAAAAACAGAACAAGGGGCAAAAATTATGCCCCTTGATTTAATGCTGTTGTTTTTCGTTGCAGAAAATTAGAACAAACCGTTGAATCAATCTCTTGTTGAATGGCCACAAATACCATCAGGGCAAACCATACTTCTTGATTAGAAAGGTTTCTTTTGGGAGGGAAAGCATCTGTAATATTTACATTCAGCATTACCTCGCCATTCTCAAAAAAATAGCCAATATCTTGAAAATTATAAACAGTCATCAAACATTCCTCCTTATTTATTAAATAGCTTTAATTTCCTATAAATATAATAGGAATACACCATAGGAGCAAATGCCCCTACTAAGACAATGGCCATAAACAAACTAAACATCTTCTCTTTTAAAAAGATTGTTAGGAATGTTAGAATACCCATAGCTACAAAAGATTTGCCAGCAAACTTGTGAGTTTTTTGCCAAACCTCCTCTGATTGAAGCGTCCAAGGGGTACGGATGCCAACAAAGTAGTTCTTTTTTATTTTAGGCATAACCAACCCCAAAACAATAAACAAAAATGATATTAAGGGAATAATTAAATAATTTATTTTAGGTGTGCCATAAATCCCCGCCCAGAGGGTATAAAAGTATAAAAAAGCAAAAAATAAAACTAAAGCAAAACGAATTAAAAAGTAAGCTATAGAAAATTGCTTGTAATTTTTTCTTAAGGGGTCAATTAAGGGTAAAAAGGTCATTAAAAGGTACAAAGCTAAAGTAATAGCTGGAAAAAAGAATAAAGCAAAATTCTTGCTCGAATAACCATCAACTACGCCTCCTGCGTTCCAGTGGGTTGGAAGTTGTTGAGGGGTGCAAGGGGCTTTAAATAAAGAAAGAGCTGCTATCGCCATTAAAAAAATCACGAACAAAGGGGCTATTTCTTTTTTAGAAAATTGTATTTTCATTGTCTTATTGGCTTTTTGTTTAATTTTCTTGACTTTTCAAAACCATTAGAAGCCCTTGAAAGTGCTTTAAAGAGGTCGGCAACTTAGCAAAAATCTGTTCAGCTAACTTCTCTTTATAAGTGTGGGCTGTATAATTTCTCTCGCTAACAACATCTAACCAAAAATCGTTATAATCAAGTATCCCCTGATGAAAGGCCTCCTTAAAACAGGTTTTTGGGGAATTATATATCACATTATGATTTTCCTCCAAAAATGTTTTAAGTGCTTTCCAGGATAAATCAAAAACAAGCTCAAACCTTTTAATCGCTGAATCTCGCACAATATCTGTTTTTTCTTGTTGCAAAACTTCAGCTAAGCGAGATAGCGTTTTTTCAAAATCAATTAACAAAGATTGAGTTTTTGACATATTAATTTAATTTATTAGTTTAAGTATTCCACCTTTTCTTTTGCCACTTGTTTGAATTTTTCATCAACTTCTGAAAAATCAACTAAATCAATTTTATACAGGGTTTCAATATCATTAAAAAGCGCTTCCTGAATTGCCCCCATTGCCGTTGTTGGCACTGGCTCTTTGCCCTCAATGCCAACATCAACATCCGACCTATCGTCGCCTTTTCCTGTAACCCTAGAGCCAAAAAAGAAGACCTTGTATTTTGACAAGTCCAGGTGTTTACCCACTATATTCAAAATTTCTTTTTTCAGTTTTTCAACTGGATAATATTCTAACCTCATTGTTTAATTATAAATCAGGTTCTAAAGAAAAACAATCTTTGTTAAAGCGAATGGCTGCACCTTTTTCTTTACCAAACTTGTCGCTTACAACAACTTTGTTTTCAGATAAATACTCTCTAACTGGCAAATAAAAATACTTATTGGCGGCTCGTCTGATTCTAACAACTACTTCGTTGTTTCGACCAGTTTTAAAACCAAGCCATTTATCGCCATTGTCCTTGAGTCGCTCTGCTAAGTATTTAAAATTATCTTTTGTTTGCATAGACTTTATGCCTTCTTTCCTGCCTGCCGGCAGGCAGGATTGCCCCAATTACTAACTATAAATTACTAATTACTCAAATTTTGAACGAAGCGAAAAATTTATGAGGGTCTGGTAGGATTCGAAAGTATTTCCAAAAGGACAAGCGGGTTTGTGCCTGCTGGTGCAAGAGTCATGCGGGGGATAAGTTCTCGCCACAGTACCCACCACAAAATAATTTTTAAGGCATCGCTAAATCGCTGATGCCAAAAATAATTTTGCGGGGGTACTAGGACTCGAACCTAGAAGTCAAGTTTTGGAAACTCGCAGTTTACCATTGAGCTTATACCCCCAACCTGCCAAAAAAGGCAAGTTTTTACGATTATTTTTTGTTTACTTCTTTGCTTCTTTGTGGGTGGTGTGCTTTCGGCACCTTGAACAGTGCTTGCTCGCTTCTAATTTACCCTCAACTTGTTTAGTTTTGTTGGTAAAATAGTTGATCTCTTTGCACTCTTTACACTGCATTTTAACAGTTGTTTTTTTCTTTTTTGCCATAGTTTTATTTATTTTATAAGGCAAAACGCTTGCCTCTTTAACTCACATTAGCAAAAATCGCCCAAATAAGCAACTCCTTATTCTTTTTCATTGATTGCTTTTAAAATAGTCAGTAAAACAATAAAAGCAACAGTTAGCAGGGCTAAACTTGGCAATAATTTGCCACTAAGCCCTCCGCCACTTCACCCAGACAAACTCAACGGGCATATCTCCCAAATAGAAAGCAAGGTGGTAAGGGTGAATAAAGCCCCGAACATAATTGCTCCAATAGCACTGATTCTTTTGATTGAAAGCATATATTTATATTTATTTTTATTTTTTAACTTAAATACATTTTTGCACCCTCTAAAATAGCAAACTTAAAAAGTTTATTTAAGTTTTCTTTTTTAAGTTTTTCCCACTTAAAATCTAAATGTTCCTCGCTAATTTTTATTTCCCCTGATTTATAAGTTGCTTCAAAAAATATATTAAAAATGCGAACCAACCCTCCTAACGGGCTTTGTTTATTTGGGTTTTCGTTTCTGCCTAAAGCGACGGGTTTTAAGCTTAAATCAAATTTTACCTCGCCAATTTCTTCTTTAAGCTCTCTTCTTATAATCTTATCAAGGGGCGTTTCAAACTCGTTAAAGTCAACCCTGCCCCCGGGCAAATCATAAAAACCTTCATATGAGCCACCCCGAGCGGCTTTTAAAATTAAGATTTCACCCCGGCTATTTTTAAGAAAAACTTTCAACGAAACCTGATAAAAATCTTTTATATCCTTTATTTGTTCCATAATTTTATTTCTCAATTATTTTTCAACTTTTTGCTAAAAATAGAATTGCCCCCTTACATGCTTTCAATGCAGACATTATAAACTTTTACTTGATGATTGTAATCTAAAATAAGCGCTTTTAGATTGTTCGCAAATGTATTGTATTGGCTAACTAACTCGTTATATTCGTCAACTGCCTGCTTGTAATTGTTGCCCCGCTTGGGCCTGATGTTTTCAACTTCATTTTTTTTGTTTAATAACTGCTGTTCTAAAATAGCCAAGGTTGCTTGGCCTTCTTTAATTTCAGAGCCAAGCACCTCGTCTGGCAAAGGGCAATCGGCCTGAGGCCTGCCAAACTCCTGCACCGACAGCCAAACCATCTTACCCTCGTAGACCCCCCGTTTAACAGCAACACCAATCTCTGTGTATTTGCCCTGCAAAATATTTTCTCTGTGCCCTGGCGAATTCATCCAAGCATTCACCAAGTCCTCGTCGTTTTTATAATTTCCCAAAGCCAAATTTTCACCCACTAAAAGATACTCATAGCCAACCATTTGAGCCAATTCAGCCGGGCCGTCGCCTGTTGGCGATTGATGGGCAAAATATTGCCTTGAAAACATATCCTCCGCCTTGGCCTGAGCCATTAATGCTAATTTTGCGTTAACCGAAAGCACGGGCAAGCCATATTGCTGGCGCTGAATATTTGTTTCAAAAACAACGCCCTCCAAAGTTAAATTAGAAGCAACTTCTTCCCTTGGGCCAAACAAGGGCGATGGCGTAATAATTTGTTGCTTAATCTCTTTTAATTCATCCATTCTCACTTCCAGCCCTTCTTTGGCTAAATTAAACCAACCGCTCAAATCAAAGCGAAAATAATACCCGGCAAAAATAGCCATTGTGATAACCCCGATGCCAAAAAATATTTTTGTTCTCTTTTTCATTTTGTTTTTCAACTTTCCATCTTTTTGTTAAAAATAGAGTTGACCCCTATTTTTTTTTCTTTTTGCCTTGACAAACAACATCTCTTTTTGCTATTATACAAGTATTCAGACGAAAAGGGGTCCAAAAGGTAATACCTAAGGCACCCTTTTCTTTTGTTTTACGCTATTTTTTACCAATCTTACTTTGAATATCTTGATCGTCTAAATAAGCGAAATAGTTATTTGATAATTCTTTATACAAAGATGATCTATATTTTCTATCTGGAAAAAGTATTTTTTCAAATTTGTTTTCTTCAATCAAAAAATCAACCAATAATTTATAATCTCCGTCTCCGGAAACAAGAATAATTTTGTTAAAATTCTCCTGCCTATATAGCTTTTTCATAATATGAAAAATAATATCCGAGTCAACATTCCCCTTCTTTTTACCAATCATCGCCGGGTTATGCTCGCGAAATATTAAAACAAAGCCCGCGTCCTGAATTTCCTCGTATAATTCTTGATTTGCTTCTTGAATATATCCTAAAAAATAATAGGCCTTGTCAACATTATATTTTTTCTCTAAATAGATTCTAAAACGAGCAAGGTCAACCCTCCAAGGATTAATCTCTTTTTTTGCCGTATTGACATATAAATTTTGCCCATCCACAAAGGCAAGATTTTTTATTTGAATTAAATTCTCTTTTCCCATCTTTGAATTTTATTATTTTTTAATTCAACTTTCAACTTTTTACTAAAACTAGAGTTGACCCCTATTTTCATTCTTTGCCTAATCAGTTAGCTGGATTATAAATAGCCCGTTTTTCTCTATCTCTTCTTTTTGCCCAAAGCTATCAAGGTCAAACTTTAAGATATAATCAATTTTTTTCTCAATTTTTCTGCCAGTGTATTCTTTAGTTTGCGGATTCCACTCCTCTAAAATTAAAACATCTCCTTCCTCAACATCAAAATCAGCCACCCTCAACTCAAACCTTTTCTTGCCTGCCTGCACTAACTCAAAATACTCTGGCCAAATTTTCTTTTTAATTATTTTCATAAATTTTTATTATTTTTTAATTAAACTTTCAACTTTTTACTAAAACTAGAGTTGACCCCTATTTTTTTTATATGTCTAATAACACTGACTATTTTAATTTATTTGCAAAATCAACAAAATTATCGAACCAATACCTTTTGTAATTATCCAAAACATCGGCTATCCCTCGCCTCGGCTTAAGCAATAGTTTTGTGTTTATGATAAATCCGTTGTGCGAAAAATCTCTACTCTCTTTTCGCTCGCCCATTTCAAATATCCTTGAATACCCGTCGATCTTTCTGTATCCATCTGCGTGTTCAGTTCCTTTCGGATCAACAAACAAAATCAAGTACCGTTTGCCCTTTTGTGCCCAAAAAATAAAATCCGGTTTGAAATTCGCGATATTATTTTCTTTCGGGTTGTAATAAGGAATTAATACTTCATCCAATGTTTGGTCAAGTTTTGAAAACATCCACCAATCAAATTGCGTAAAAATATTGTCCGGCTTGGCGAGATATTCTTCCAGCTGTTCAATAAATTTTACCTCGCTGTCAACATTGATAATATGGTTTAGATAGTCAATTTTTTCGGTTTCTGAAACTATCACCGGAAGATAGTAATGGTTTGGCAGATATTTAATTTTGATTCTTTGGTTGTTCATTTCAAAATTCCCTGCCTGCGCAAATAAACTCATTTGTCTTTCAAATTCTTTTCTAGAAATTTTACCATACTGTTCATCCAGTTCTTTTTGCCTTTCGGGAAACTGCCTCATTCCCTCAATTTTCTTTTTTATTTTTTCGTATTTATCGCCATCGCTAAATCTAATTTTTTTGAAATGCACAATTTCATTTTCTAATTCCTTAAACTTTCCAAACTCTTTGCTTTTAACGCGAAGATAATCAAAAATTCGGTCAAGAATCAACTCTGGCTCAAAAAGAGAATTTCTTTCGCTAAAATCATAATACCTCTCTTCTTCCGCAAAGCTTTCTTTTACTTTCTTTAAAACTTTTACTTCGCAATCATATTTAGCCAAAGCAATTCTATCACCCAAAAAACCATAAAACTGCTTTGTGAAATCAAAATCCTCGCGGCTAACAGAGTATTTTTGCGGGTCTTTTTCTTCAGCAAAAATCCTTTCAGAATTTTTATAAACCGGCACCAAAAGAGTGTGCTTTTGTGCTTCCGGGTTCAAAATAAATGCTTCACCCAAATTTTTATCCTGCTTTTCTGCTTTTAATGTCGCAATTATTTCTTTCAAATTTTCTACATTAGTTCCAAAAATAAACAAGCTTTCAATCGGCAAGACCAAATTTTTAACTTTATTGAATAATTGCTCTTTTACTCCTCTTGTATTTAACAATTCTTTGAGCCGTCTTCTTTTATGCTTTAACGGCTCTATTCTTACGCCCCTGCCAACCGATTGCAGAACGAATTTTTTGGCGTCGCTTCCAACCCCGATATTTACGAATAAAAGAAGATTCGGCCTATTAGAATCCCAACCTTCATAAAAAGAACGTGAACCCATTAAAATATTTATATCAGAGTCATCGCGGTTTAATCTTTTAAAATAACTTTCGTTTTCAACGCTTTCGTTTATCTCATATCCATCAAGCTTATCCTTTAACCACCCAGAGATATCGCCGATTTTAATTAACGCAAACGGCTTTTCAGCCGTCATTAACCTAAAAATCAATTCATTTCTATTGCCAGGAATTTTCAAAACCTCAATATTGCCTGGGGTTTTAGCGTTAAAAACATGTTTCAAAATATCCTTAAATTCTAATTTTGAAATTAAATCCGCGTTAACAACGCAATCCAACTCCTCAAATTCAAATTTTGGATGCTCACTAAACTCCTTAATAAGTTCCTGCTTTGCTTTTTTCAGCAAATCCGCCCTAATTTCTTTTCTGGCAACCTTTTCTAATTCTTTAAAAAACATTTGCAAATCGGCATTTTCTACATCAACTGAATTGACTAATGTTAAAAGAAGCGGGTGGTGGTATAAGGCGTTATTTTCTTTCCTGATTTTTTCAAGATATTTATTGATATAAGTTAGAAGTAAAAGCGTTTTTAAAATGATTTTTTGCTTTTCTATTGGCGAAAAATCGGTTTCACCGCGAAACGCACTAACCTCAGCAGATGATAAATAAATATGCTTGCCATAGCCATCTTCAACAAACTTTACCAGGTTAAAACTAAAAGCACAGGTTGCGAAATCCCTTGGATCGGTAAAGGTGGCGGAAAAATTAAACAAAAACCCGTTTCTTGAAAGAATAGAGTATAAAACCTGCCGCTTGCTATCTTCTTTGTCTCCCTTGTGAGCTTCGTCTAAAAGAATATACCACTTGCCATTATTGTCATAATTCCTGAAATTCACGATTTTTTCTTTAGACACATCGGAAATCAAATCAGAGCGGTAATAAAAAACCGTTATTTCATTTTTTGCAAAAGGCAAGGCATTTTCCCGTTTCACGATTTCATAATCCCTTAAACTTTTGAGATTTATTTTTATGTCAAAATTAAAACTGTTAAATTCATCAATGTGATTTTTGAATTGGTCTAAAAGGTCGTCTCTATGGGCCAAAAAAAGAATATCCCGGTCTGGCAACTCTTTTTCAGCAATCAGATTACCTAAAAGCTCAATCAATTTAACAATAATCAATGTTTTCCCTGAACCAGTCGCCATCCAAAAGCTCATTCGGTTGATAAAATGCTCAAATGAAATTTTGTTGTTAACCACTGGATAATCTTTGTCATATTCTAAAAGATATTTTGCGGTTTTGCCGTCCTGTTTCTTTTTTAGATCATAATCAAAATTTTCTGCAAAATCATTTGCTTGATAATGGCTGTATAAACTTTGCTTTTCTCCCTTTTTATCTTTGTAATAAAGCCACAAACCTTTCAGCACGTTTTTCAGCCCTTGTTTTTGAAAATCAAAAAGCGTCTTGTCTTTTGAAAACCGTTCAAAACCAAAACCTTGCCACTTCACCGGCAAGTTATCAAAAGTAATATCGTCTATGATGTTTTGTAAATAAAGTTTGGACATTTTTGATGCTTTGCAAGTAAAAGATGCAAAACTAACCTAAAAACAAGCATTTTTCTTTTACTTGCAAACAAAAAAGCAAGTAAAAAATTACTTAAAAATACTCTTCGTATTCTTTTCACTCAATGGTGTCCCAATTTTTATATGATACTCTATATCATTTTTTTTACAGAAATTAATCACTTTTTGAGCCATTTCTTTATAAAAATGATCCCCATTTCCATGTATTTGAGAATAGTTACCATTATAATAATTTAATCTAGAGTAATTTAATTTTCCGAATACAATTTTTTTGACAAATTTAATTTTTTCCAAAATTTCGTCAATTCTTTCGGCTCCGGTCTCTTTTAATTTTGGTAGCTGGGGCGTGGGATATGGTTCCATACTAATCCATGTTTTTAGACCAGCTTTAGCAAGCTTTTTTAAAGAATCTATTCTTTTTTCGTAAGGAGCTGAGAATGGTTCATATTCTCGTTTAAAATCCTCGTTTAAGGAAACGAGGGTAATTCCATATTCATTGGCGAGTGAAAATCTTTTTTTATCTAAGATCTCGTCTGGATAAAATCCTTTCGTTAAAGTTGTTACTCTTATTCCATCTTTATTTAATCTTTCAATTATTTTCAATGTCATCTCTTTTATTTCAGGAATTAAATCTTTTTCCTCAGAATCATACATAAAAGGATCCGACATAAAACAAAGATGAACAAAATCTATTTCATTTTTATATTTAGGAATTTCCTTTTCCAAAATCTCTAATGCATTTACTGCTAATCTTGGCTTTCTCCAATCTTCATAATCTTTGACCCAGCCAAATTTTTTAGCCATCATCATGGCGTAACAAGGAAAATTACAACCATGCGAACAACCAATTATATGATTTATTGTCCAATCCCCATATTCAACTTTAGTTTTATAAAGAAGAGATTTTCTTCTTATTGAAATAATTTTTGATTTAGAATCTACGCTAAAAATATTAGATTTTTCATATTCCTCACCAAATAAAGAAGTTTGTGAGTTCTGTTTTCTTTTATGACGGTAATATATATCTTGAACAATTTTTGTAATTTTTACTTTCTTTGATGCAAAGAGCAAATAATACAGGATATCTTTTCTGTCAGAATATGGCATATCATATCCAACAACATTTAATCCTTTCTTGGACAAAACAGAAACATATTGCTCTAATAACTCTTTATCAGTTTTACTAATTATCTTTACATTTTCGCCAATAAAATCTTTAAAAGTTTCTATGGTTTTAATTTCTTTCTTGTTTAATATTGCCCCTTTCTGCCCTTTTTTATAAACACCGCCAACTCGTCTTACGCCTTCTAAAATATAGTTGAGTAAAACATCTTTAGAATTTTTTAAATCAGCTATTTTATTTATTGTTTCTTTTTTGATTTGAAGACCATAAGGATCAATTAAAATGAACAATGGATTTTTATATGAATTATTAATATTACCCAAAATATCATTTATTGCTGTATTACAATCTTCTTTATAAAAATAAACTTCAACAATATTTTTAATTGTTTTGTTGGAATTTAAAAATGCTTCTATATTTTTTTTTAAATTATCAAAGTTTTGTTTTTTAATCTCTACCAAAAACAATTTTATTTTAACTTTATTCTTTTCTAACTTATCCCTTTGATTAAAAATATTTTCTAACAAAATAAGCGACGAGCCGCTAACCTTATTTTTGTTATCAAAATATACTCCTGTTCCAGCAAATAAATCTATTACATACCATTCCCTATTAGTCCAAGATTGCTGTCTTTCGCCATTCCAAACAGTTAACCACATATTAAAAACCGACCTGATAATCTCCAGTTTATTTTTTGTATGTATCCTGTTTGTAATATCCCAATCTTTTTCACTCATATTTTTACCACCAGATTAGGGGTTTAATTAATTTGTAGTCAATATCTTTGGGATTAATTTTTGTTCCGTCTTCAAATTCTACTTCTGTATCGCTCACTTTTTTAATCCATTTGCCGGTAAGGTTTGACAGTGTTTCGGCAATGTCTATGTTTGGGTAGAGTTTTGTTAAATCAACCCTAACTTTTTCTTTTTCGTAGTTAATATCCAACGCTTTGAGCATTTTTTCGTCTTTCATAAAAACATATTCTTGATACGGAGTTTTTGAGGGCGAATTAAACAAATCGCTTTCTTCGTATTTACAATTAACCAAAGCATCCTCGTATTGTTCAAGTTC
>PFAX01000025.1:0-5703 GCA_002773495.1 bacterium (Candidatus Gribaldobacteria) CG10_big_fil_rev_8_21_14_0_10_37_21
AAAAGCTAATCAAGAAGATGCCAAGTTTTTGTTTGATTTAAGGAATAACCCTAATCTTTTTAAATACTACAAAAGCCCAAGGCCCGTTGAAGAAAAAGAACATTTAACTTGGTTAGAAAAAGTTTTTTCTGGTGAGGCCAAAAAATATCTTTTTATTCTTGAGTTTGAAGGAGAGACAGCTGGGCAATTAAGAATTGATGAGTTCAGAGAAAGCAAAGCCGAGATTAATATTGCCTTGCAAGAGGGCTTCCAGGGCAAGGGTTTAGGCACTTTGGCCTTGCAAGAGGGCGTTAAATTAGCCAAACAGTTGGGCTTTAAAGAATTAATTGCTGAAATTCATCAAGATAATTTAGCTTCCTTAAAACTTTTTCAAAAAGCGTGTTTTTCTTTTAATAAAGCCCAAGCCCCTTGGCAAACTTTCATTTTAAAAATATAAAATATGCCAAAAGAAATACAATTAGCTAATAAAAAAGCAGGCGGGGATAACCCGTGTTTAATCATCGCTGAACTTTCAGCCAACCACCATCAGGATTTAGAGCAGGCCAAAAAGTTAGTTAAAACAGCTTGTGAAGTAGGCACTGATGTGGTTAAAATCCAGACATACACACCCGATACAATGACGTTGGATTCTACTACTGACCCTTTTCAGGTTAAAATTAATAAGGCCTGGAAAAACAAAACCTTGCACCAACTTTATAAAATAGCCCAAACCCCCTGGGGATGGTACGAAGAGTTAGAAAAAGTAGCTAGGGAATATGATGTGCCTTTGATTGGCACGCCTTATGACTTAACTTCGGTTGATTTTTTGGAAAGTAAAAATTGCCCCTTTTATAAGGTGGCCTCTTTTGAAGCAACTGATATCCAGTTTTTAAAGAAGGTAGCTTTAACTAAAAAACCAGTTATAATCTCAAGAGGCATGACAACTTTTGAAGAAATAAGTCAGGCCATAAGTGTTTTAAAAGAGTTTGGCGCTAGCGAGATTATTTTATTGCATTGCGTTTCTGCTTATCCTTCAGTGCCTAAAGACCTTAACATTTTAGCTGTGGTTGAATTGCAAAAGAAGTTTCCTGATTTAGTTGTGGGGCTTTCTGAGCACTCCATCAAAATAGCCCCAGCCGTGGCAACCATCGCCTTGGGGGCTAAGGTCATTGAAAGGCATTTAATTTTAAAAAGAGAAGATGGAGGCCCCGATGCCGCTTTTTCTTTAGAGCCAAAAGAATTTTCTGAAATGGTTAAAGAAATTAGAGAAGTAGAGCAGGCCTTAGGTGATGGTATTTTAGAACCAGTCCCTGCTGAGATAGAAAATAAGCAATTTAGAAGGTCTTTGTGGGCGATTAAAGAAATTAAGCAAGGAGAAGAGCTAACCAAAGAAAATGTGGGAAGTTTTCGGCCATCAACTGGGTTAAAGCCAGCTGATTTGCCTAAGGTAATAGGTAAGAAAGCCAAACAAGACATCCCTTTTGCCACTCCTCTTAATTGGGATTTAATTGATTAAGTTATTTCATTTTTTTAAAGTAGATCGCTTGTAAGATGAAGGTACCGATTTCTAAAGCCAAGATAGCTAACACCGCCCCCATAATCCCAAAGGCAGGCACAAGCAAAAGTAAGGAGACAATATAAAGAGGGGAAAGGATGATGGTATTCATATACAAGGCCTTGGTCTGGGCTTTAGCTGTTAAGGCTGTGCCAAATAATGCCCTGGGGAAGAAAAGTAAAGTTAAGGCCGCCACCTGGGTGTAAATAACGGCCTCAATATATTTTGGGAAAAAGATTTTAAACAAAAGCGGAGCGAATAAAATATAACCAACAACAATTGGTAAAACTAAAATAAAAAGATAGAAAGTTTTCTTCGGGATTGTTCTTTTTAAATCAGCGATTTTAGCTTCGCTTAGTTTAGGCATAGCTAAACTATTAATAATTTTTAAAACCCCACCCAAAGTTGCAGGCAAAACTAAAGCAATGGAGAAAACAGCCACTTGGTCAGCTCCTAAAAAGTGCCACAAAACAATTTTATCTAACTGGCTATCAACCATACCAATGATACTCATTAAGCTCAAGTGTTTGCCAAAGCACATTGTCTTTGCATCATATTCTTGTTTAGGTCTATATTTTTTATAAGTTAAAATAAAGAAAAGGGCGTGAAGAAATGTCCAGGAAATAAAATAGGTACTTAAAATAACAAATAAGTTACTTTTCAAAAGAATAGGAAGCATTAAGACAGCCATATTGGCCAAATTAACAATGGCTTTATAAATGTTCTGCCTCTTGAATTCTTTTTTACCTGATAAAAATTGTTCCCATAAAGAAAACGAGTTAACAAGGGGGATAAACAAAGCGGCAATGGCCAAGCCAAGGGCTAACTCTTTGTTGCCTTGCAGAAAATAATAAATGGCCAAGCCAAAAGAGCCCACGATACTTAAAAGCCCCCATTTAAGTTTTGTTTTTAAAACCGGGATTAAAACCCCTTCCTTGCCACTAGCCACTGCTCTTAAAAGAGCCGTGTTCATCCCGCTTAAAACTGGCACAGCTAAAATGGCGGTAAGGGATAAAATGTATTTATAAGCGCCAAAGACCTCTTTAGTGGCAAAGTTAGCAAAGGCCCAGGTTAAAACAAAAGAGGTGCCAAAGGTTGCTATTTGGCCAAAAAATAACCAAAAACCGCCTCTTGCGACATAAATCATATCGGTTTTAAAATATTTTTCCGACCATTTAAGAAGCGCATACCCTTTCTTTTTTAATTCATAATGCATTATAATAGTTTAATGGAAAACAAGAAAAATAACAATGCTTTTATTTCAGTTATTATGGCAACTTGCAATGGCGAACGCTTTTTAAAGTTAGCCGTTGAAAGTATTTTAACGCAAACCTTTAAAGAGTTTGAGTTTTTGATTGTCAATGATAAATCAACTGATTCAACCCCCGACATCTTAAAAGCTTTTTCTTTAAAAGATAAACGAATTAAAGTTATCACCAATCAAGAAAATTTGGGCTTAACAAAATCTTTAAATAAAGCCCTCGCCTTAGCTCAAGGCAAGTATATAGCAAGAATGGACGATGACGACATCTCTTTAAAAGAAAGGTTGCAAAAGCAGTTTGATTTTATGGAAAGCCATAAAGAAATAGCTTTATGTGGTTCTTTAGCTTTTGTGATTGACGAAAGGGGAGTGGTTATCGGCGAAAAAAATTTAGCCCTTGATGATAAAGCCCTTAACAAGAAGTTATTATTTAATAACCAGCTCGTTCATTCTGCTTGGTTTTTGCGAGCTAATGTTTTAAAAGAAATTGGGTATTATAATGAACAATTTAAAAAAGCTCAGGACTACGAGCTTTTATTTAGAATTGCTACAAAATATAAAGTTTGCAATTTGTCTGAAAAGTTAATCAAGTGGCGCAAAAGAGAAAACTCTCTTTCGTTTCAAGATAAAGCTCAACAAAAATACGCCCTTAAAGCCCGCTGGTTAGCTATCACTAAATATGGCTATCCCAAGTTTTTGGGTTTGTTTTATATTATCATTAGGTTTGTTTGGCTCTTAATCCCCTTGAGGGTAAAGAAAAAAATTAAAACTTAAGTTATTGACATAAAATTGGCATAGACCAGGTCTCCGTATTTTATTTGTTTTTCTACCTTCCATAAACTTTGACGATCGTTCAAGTTTATGGTAATTTTGTTAAGCAATAGTTGTTAAGTATCAGCCCTTTTTCAAGAATAATTGGAAGGTCCGTAATAAGATAGAAAGATCTAAAGTAAAAGAGCGGTTTTTTAAATAATACAAGTCGTATTGAAACTTTTCAAAAGAATCCTCTTTGCTTCTTGCGTATTTAATCCATCTTGTTTGTGCCCAGCCCGTAAAGCCCGGCTTGATTAAGTGCCTTAATTTATAATGGGGGATTGTTTTTTCTAATTCAGAAACAAACTCGGGGCGTTCAGGCCTGGGGCCTGTTGTTGACAAGTCGCCTCTTAAGACATTGAGCATCTGAGGGAACTCGTCAATGTGCAATCTTCTTATAACCTTACCAATCTTAGTTCTTCGTTCGTCTTTATCTTTTGCCCATTGAGCCCCGTTTTGTTCGGCTGTTTCAAGCATTGAGCGAAATTTAAATATAGTGAAAACTTTGTTGTCTTTACCAATTCTTTTTTGTTTATAAAAAACCTTACCCCCATCTTCTAATTTAATGGCAAGGGCTGTTAAAAGCCAAAAAGGCGAAGTTAAGAGTAAAAGTATTAAAGCCATTATAAAATCAAAAACCCTTTTTACTTTATCATAGCCCTCTTTATTTAAAGCGGCTAAGTTTTTTAAAAACCATTCTTGTTTTAAGGCATCTATTGGCACCTTTTGTAAAATTTTTTCATAGGCCTTATCAATTTCCCAGAAAGTTATTTTTAAAGACAGGAGTTGATAGAGTTTATCCGTTAAGGTGCTATTATTGCCTGTGTCTTTTGAGAGGATAATTGTTTTGATCTTTTCTTTTAAAAGTTTTTCTTTTAAAATGTTAGCTGTTGCATCTCCTTTTAAAAAGCCGACTGATTTATAACCAAACTGGGGGTTTTCGTTTAAGTCCTTTTCTAAAGTAAGGGCTGTTTCGGTTTTACCTATAAAAGCTACTTTTTGTAAGTAAAGAGAAGAAAACAAAAAGCAAAACAATCTTCGCCAAAAGAAAATTAAGGTGCCAAAAATTAAAATATCAATTAAAAGGTTCCTTTTAGGGGTAATGCCGAAAAAGGGGATTAAATAAAAGAAAGCTAAGGCCAAGGCAAAGCAAACAGCAAATGTTTTTAAGGTTTTTCGTAAAAGCTCGGTTGCTTGCCTCATGCCAGTTAAGTCGTAAAGCCCAAAGATGTAAAAGCATAAAAGCCAAACCAAGTAGATGATTGTAAAGGGGATTAAGTGAGCATTTAAAATGTCTTGAGAAAAATTACCAAAGTATCTCACAAGCAAAGTTAAAAACAAAGCGAAAAACGCCAGGGCTAAGTCCCCTAAAACCAAGATAAATTGTCTGATTTTCAGCATTAAGCCATTTTACCCCCAAACCCTTTATTTTTCAAGATATTATTTTTTACCAACCAAAAACTCCTTCAAAATCAAAAAGGCTCTGTAAAGAGCCCTTTTGCCTGACAAGCAGTATATTTTGGTCCGTAGATTATACACCTCTACCTTGCTTCGATAATAACAAAAGATTTTCTACTTGTTAAGGTTTGGTAAAAGGAATAATGGCTTTAATGGCTATTTTCTCTTTAGCCCGCCTCTTAAAATAATCCGGAAAATAGCCGGGCAAGGCAGCATACATATCATCTAATGTGGCGTATGCCCTGATTTCCTCGCTTGAAGTTAAAGTGTCCTCATAAACCTCTTTTAAGCCCTTTTCGCCCTCGTAAAACTTTACTTGGGCTTTGCTTCCTGATTTATGGATTGATTTTAACTGGGGCACCAGGCCTTGGGCTTTTTTTAATTGCTCTTGAAGTTGGGCTATATTGGTTTTCAAAAACTCGGCTATTTTTTCTGGCTTTTCAGCGATAAACTCTTGCTTTGGCTCTTTGCCTGAAACAATGGCTAACCCCTTGTTAACCAAGCCGTCTAAAATGCCATAGCCAGTGGTTCTTTGAATACCCGCTTTTGCCTTAATGCTTTTTCTCCCCAAACCTTCCTCTAATTCACGCATATGCGAAAGATAGAGGAAGGTTTAGGTTTGGAGTTTGGGTTTTTA
>PFAX01000025.1:5749-6396 GCA_002773495.1 bacterium (Candidatus Gribaldobacteria) CG10_big_fil_rev_8_21_14_0_10_37_21
ATTTTCTATAAACTCCGCCCCTATAATCAATTCTTTCAATAAAAACTGAGCACGCATCAAAATCTATTTCAAAAATTACTCTTATATTGCCAACTCTGCACCTGTAAAACCCGAGCCACTCGCCTTTTAGTTTTTTAATATCAACATTTATATCCTCGCCTTGCAACTTTTTAATCGCCTTGCTCACTATTTCAAAAATCTCTCCCTTGCTCGTCCTGTTCTTTACTAAAAACTTATCCGCCTCTTTTGACAAATTAAATTTTCAATTCATATCGCATATTCATAAGTTTTAGCAACTTTTCGAGACGGTTTTCCGTATTTCTTTTCTATTTCCTTTTGCTCTGTGTCGTCAACATAGGGTAAAAAAGCCGCTCTTAATTTGAAAACTTCGGCTTTTATGCCCTCTCTTACGCTATCCTTGATGAGCATTTTTAACTTTTGCTCATTAAAACTAATTGTTGCTTGTCCGTTTGCCATATTTTAAGATTATTATAGGTTATAAAAAAATAAAAGTCAATTTTTTGTGGGGGTTTTTTAGTGTATCGCCAACATGTCGCCAATTCGCTTGCTTGATTCTCTTGTCTTCATTCTCTTGCCTTAATGCTTTTTCTCCCCAAACCTTCCTCTAATTCACGCATATGCGAAAG
>PFAX01000025.1:6446-28588 GCA_002773495.1 bacterium (Candidatus Gribaldobacteria) CG10_big_fil_rev_8_21_14_0_10_37_21
AGGACTTATTCTGTAGCACCCAACTTTAGCCCGTATTGATACGGACAGCCAGTGTTGTTTTCATTATTAGCATAGCGTCAATTTTTTAGGGCGATTGTATCAAAAGACCGTCAATGCCTGTAAAATGCTTCTTGTTTCTGGTTATTAATGTTAGACCAAAAGATACAGCAGTTGCCGCGATGATGGCGTCAGCAAAGGGAATTTGATATTTCAATCTCATTGCCCCAGCCTGCTTTGCTAATTCTCTATCCAATACAATGGTTTCAAATGCAACGAAAAAATCTTCAACGGCCTGTTTTTTGGTTGAATTAGCTATATCTTTTACAGAATAAATTTCAACAATACTGACAACAGAAATAAAAAAGGTGCCTTTATTTTTCAGACCCAACAAAAAATCGCGGCTGTTTTGAAAGCCCCTCAAAAAATCAATGATAATATCAGAGTCAACCAAAAACTTTTCTATTTTCTCCATTCTTTTCTTAATTTATTGACATAATCCAAAGAGTCGCCCCCTCCAAAGCTGTCTCTGAAAACGCCAAAAGCGTTTTCAAAAGTATTGTTTTTGGGGTACGTAGTCATTTTTTTTGCTTTGAGAATACTGTCTAATTTGCTCTTGATAGTCAATAATTCAGCATATTCTTTTTTTGTAAAGGTTATAGTTTCCATTAATTTTATTATAATTCAATATCACAAGAAAAGTCAAGTTTTTTAGTTTAAATATAAAGCCCCGCAAGAAGCGTTTTTATAGATTATTGCTTTTTATGCGAGAGTTTATTTGACTTTGTTGAAAAATTGGCTAAAATGAAGTAATATCAACATCAAAACATATATGGGAAAAAAATCAAGGCAAAAACAATTGAGAAATCAACAGCAAGGGCAAAGATATGGTGGGGTTAACTTTACCCCTGTTTACAGAGCTAACTTGAAAGAAGAACCGCAGCATCTTTTAGAAAAGATTTTGTTTTATTTAGTAGCTTTAGGTGCTTGCTTGGCACTTTTAACACCCTTGGCCTTTAAAACCCAGTTTTATTTTCCTTATGTTGGGCCCAAGGGCTGGTTTTTAATGGCTGCCTGTCAAGTCGCTTTTTTCTCTTGGCTCCTTTTAATGTTTTATTTCAAGCAATATCGGCCTAAATTAAGCCGCGTTTTTATTGCTTTTAGTTTATTTTTAATTATTTTAACTTTAAGTGCTATTTTTGGCGTTGACCCCTCCAGGTCTTTTTTCAGCAAGTTTGAAAGAATGACAGGGCTTTTGATGTGGTTGCATTTATTTGGCTTGTTCGTGGCTTTGTCGTCTACCTTTAAAAAACTTTCCCAGTGGAGAAAATTATTTTATGTTTCTTTAAGTATTGCTAGTTTAATAGTGATTATGTTTTTAATGGTTGAGTTTTTGAGCACACCTTACATGGCAAAGTATGGCAAGGATATTTTTCCTTTTGTGCGGGGTGGCGGGGTTACTTTAGGTAATTCTTCATTTTTAGGAACCTATCTTGTTTTTAGTGTTTTCTTTGCTGTTTATTTATTTTTTACCCAGAAAAAACTTTGGTTAAAAATCGCTTTAAGCAGTTTTGTGGTGCTTTCTTTACTTTCACTTTACCTAGCTGGTGCGAGAGCCGCCACCTTGGCTGTTGTTGGTGGAGTTTTTTTAATGTTTATAATGTACTTGTCTTTTCATTTAAAGCCAAAATATAAAACAATTACTAAAATAAGCCGGGTCGCTCTTTTTGCCGGGATTGCTATTTACCTTGTAAGTGTTGTTTTATTGTTCATTCCTTTTCAAGGCAATTTTATTAGGGATAGGTTTGCTATAGCTGCTTCCAGTTCTCGTTTCGTTAACTGGGAGATGGCTTTCAAGGGCTTTTTTGATAAACCACTTTTGGGTTGGGGCTTGGAAAATTATGACATTTTATTTACTAAATATTTTAATCCTTGTTTATTTACTCAAGAGTGTGGCGGTGAAATTTGGTTTGACAGAACCCACAATATCGTTTTAGATGTGCTCTCGCAAACTGGCGCTTTGGGGCTTTTTTCTTATCTTTTACTTTTTATTTTTGGGGCTTGGGTTTTAGTTAAAAAGTTTTTCAAAGAAAAATCAATTGATTTTTGGCTTTTTGCCACTTTTATTGCTTTACCCACAGCTTATTTCACCCAGAACTTAACTGTCTTTGATATGCCAGCAAGCTTAATGCTTTTTATTTTAATGTTGGCTTTTTTTGCTGTTTTAGAAAAAAGAGGCAAGGCCTCGTTTGAAGGAGCTATGCCAGAGCAACAAATTTTGGTCTTAAAAAGAAAGTGGGTTATAGCCCCTGTGGTTATTTTGTTTTTAATTTTCTTTTGGCAGTTTGTGGTAAATCCGGCTAAAACTGACGCTCTTATAATTGAGGCCGTTAGAACTGCGCCCTCCGATGACTTAGCTGAAAAGATTAAAAACGAACAGGGAGACAAGGCCTTTGTTAACTATTTAGATGTAACTTCAAAACAACGGCTTGAGCTTTATAAAAAAGCACTTGAGACATCTTCCTTGGGTAAATACCAAGCTAGAGATTTTTTTGTTGAAACCAGCCAAGGGATTATCCGGAATTACGCCAAGCATTTTCCAGCCCAGCAAGCTAAGGTTGAAATTGATTTTCTTGAAAACGAAATGCAAAAAACTATTTTTGAATCGCCTTTTGATTACAGGGCATACTTGAAATTAGCTCAAGTTTATAATTTGTACGCTATTATTGAAATCAACAAGCTTGATTTAGCTCAAGAGTACGGCGAAAAGGGGCTGGAGCTTTCACCTAATAATCAGCAGACATTTTGGACATTGGCTCAGACCTATCTTTATGCCAGTCAGCCAGAAAAAGCTGTTGACTTTGCTAAAAGAGCGATTACTTTAGAGCCAAGTTTTTTGCGAAGCTACACTATTGCTTACGAGATAGCTCAACTTGTTCAAAACGAGCTTGAAATGGCAGCGATTAAAAATATGGCGATAAGCTATAACCCCGAATGGGCCAGCGCTTTCGAGCCATCAACACCCGTTGAACCTGAAGAATAATTTTAAATTATGAAAATAATCAAAGAAAAAATTACCCTGCAAGAATTATCTGAAATGTCAGAAAAAATGTTTAATAGTTTAGTTAAAGCCGTAATTGATATTGAAAAAGAGATAATGGTTGTTGATGCTGAACTTCACGCTGACGAGTATTCCTTTTTAATTGAAAATGGTTCAAATCCAAAAGATCTTTGGGGAATTAATTTGTATCCTGAGAAAAAAGATGATGAGTTTGTTGAGTTTGATTCGCTGATAAACTTAAGACCTAGCCATGGAAATAAAAGCAGGGGAGTAGAAAGCAAAGACATCCAGGAGAAAATAAAGAAAATAGTTTTTAAAAAATTCAATTATGGGCTTTGAACATAAAACATTAAGCGAGGGCAGATGGAATTCGTTTTCATTTGCTTTTCAGATGGCGAATATTGCCAGCGAAGTTTCAAGATCTATTAACTGGAGAAACAAAAATGACAAAAAATATTCACAATTAGCTTTGTTTAGGGCCTTAGAGTTGATTGATTTAACAATTACCGACCCTAAGAACAAAAAGAGGGTTTGGGAATTAGCCAGAGCAAGAGAAGTTTTAGCTGATTATTTTTTAGGCGATCAACAGTACGGCTCAACTGATAGAAATTTATTGAACTATTTTGAGATTTTTACTTTTGCTAATATTGCTTCTTTATAGCCCTTGACAAATCATTTTAAATTTGCTATACTTTATTTAAGTGTGAGAAACTAGTCCTTTAGGTAGGCAAAAAGACATCTCTTCCAAGAGAGGTCTTTTGCTTTACACTTTACAAGGAAAAAGGTTTTGTGCTAAGATTAGGGTGGCTGGGAGCTGGTCCTCACACTATACCTATAGGAGGTTTAAACCCTCCCGGCTATTGGGGTTAGCCCTTCCCTAAACTATTTTGTTTTTTGGAGGAGGTCTAACCCCTGTTTAAAAAATATGCAGATAAAAGAAAATATTTCTTTAAAGGATTTAACCACCTTTAAAATAGGAGGCAATACCAGGTATTTTGCTGAAATAGAAACAGAAGAAGATTTACAGGAAGCTCTCCTTTTTGCTGGGCAAAACAATTTGCCTTTTTTTGTTTTAGGTGGGGGAAGCAACCTGTTAGTTGCTGATGCTGGTTTTGAGGGTTTAGTGATTAAAATTATTTTTAGGGAAGCAAAAATTTTTGAGGAGAATAAAATTGAAACTTCTTCAGGCGTGGCTTTGTCTGACTTAGTTAGTTTAGCCCTTGCTCGGGGGTTAAGTGGCTTAGAGTGGGCTTTGGGCATTCCTAAAGCCACTTTAGGGGGGGCCTTGTTTATGAACGCTGGCGCTTTTGGAGCCAACATGGCAGATATCACCGAACAGGTTATCGCTTTTGACACCACAGAAAATAAATTTAAAACTTTTGATTTCGTTGGTTGCCAATTTGATTATAAAAACTCGGTTTTTAAAAGAAATAAAAATTTAATTATTTGGCAGGCAATTTTGAAATTAGAAAAAAAAGATAAAAAAGAAATAGAAATAGAGATGAAAAGGGTAATGGCCTACAGGCAAAAAAATCATCCCTTAGAATATGGTTCAGCTGGTTCTGTTTTTAAAAACCCACATAACCTACCAGCCGGCGAGGCCATTGAAAAAGTGGGTTTAAAAGGCAAGCAAATTGGGCAGGCAAAAATTTCTGAAAAACATTCTAACTTTATTGTTAATTTAGGCACAGCTACCTCAAGCGATGTTAAGGCCTTAATTGACTTGGCTAAAAAACAAGTTAAGGAAAAATTAAAAATAGATCTTGAAGAAGAAAGTATTTATCTTGATTACCATAAACTTTGACGATCGTCATGATTTATGTTAAAAATAAAAACTACCATAAACTTTGACGATCGTCATGATTTATGTTAAAAATAAAAACTCCTAAGGCCTAAAGCCAAGAGGAGTTTTTGTTTGTGATAAGCAACATTTATTTCTTCTTCTTTCTTGTTGCCTTTTTTTTCTTTTTTGCTGGCATTTTTTTAGTTCTTGTTTAGCCCCCAAGGCCACCTGAGAGGCCCTTATAGGGAAAGCGAATAGGCCGACTTTATCACCTCTCCGCTAAGGTTTAAAACCTTAATTCATTATTCTATTTTTTATGACTAATGTCAATTGTGGATAACTTTTTATTTTTATAAACCTAACTAAGTTAAGCTCCAAAAACCGGAACTTAATTTAGTTAGGTTTATTCAGGTTCAAGTGCTTTTAATTTCATTTAAATTAAGCTACAATAGCATTAAAAATAAAGCTATGTCATTTTTAGAAAATATTTTTAAAGATCCAGAGAAAACATATTTAAAAAAAGCTCAAAAGAAAGTTTTAGAAATAAATAATAAAGAATTAGAGTTAGAAAAACTTTCAAATGAGGAATTAAAAGTCAAAGCGCTTTCTTTGAAAAACGAAATTCAACAAGGGAAAAACCCGGATGATTTTTTGGTAATGGCTTTTGCTTTGGTCAGAGAGTCAAGCAAAAGAACCTTGCAACAAAGGCACTTTGATAGCCAGTTATTAGCTGGGATTGCTTTAAATGAGGGCAAAGTTATTGAAATGAAAACCGGTGAAGGCAAAACACTGGCCTCAACAACAACTTGCTTTTTAAATGGCTTAACGGGTAAGGGTGTTCACTTAATAACGGTTAATGATTATTTAGCTAAAAGAGATGCTGTTTGGATGGGGCAAATTTACCACGCCTTAGGGTTAACAATCAGTTGCTTAGCGCATGAGGGAGCTTTTCTTTATGATCCAAACTTTGGCCTTGAAAAAGAAAAAGATTCAGATAGAGACGAAGCAAGGGATTTAAAAGGAGGTTTTAAGGTTGAAGAAAGTTATTTAAAGCCGGTCTCACGAAAAGAGGCCTATTTAGCTGACATAACCTATGGCACAAACCACGAGTTTGGTTTTGATTATTTAAGGGATAACTTAGTGCAAGCTCCAACTCAAAAAGTTCAACGCGGTTTTAATTATGCTATTATTGATGAGGTTGATTCTGTTTTAATTGATGAAGCCAGAACCCCTTTAATTATTTCAGCACCCGACTTAGAATCATCAAAGTTATACAAAGATTTTGCTCGTATAGCCCCTCGTTTAAAGGAAGCAGAGGACTTTGAAATAGATGAGAAAATGAAAGCCACCTTCTTGACCGAAAAAGGCATTGAAAAAATTGAGCAGATTTTGGGCTTAACCAATATATATGAAAGCCATGGCATTAAATACTTACATTATATAGAGCAAAGTTTGCGGGCTGAAAGGTTTTTTAAAAAAGACATTGATTACATTATAAATAATGGCGAAGTGATTATTATAGATGAGTTTACTGGCAGGGTGATGCCAGGCAGGCGTTGGTCGGGTGGGTTGCACCAAGCCATTGAGGCCAAGGAGGGGGTGCAAGTTAAAGAAGAGTCAAAAACAATGGCCACCATTACTTTCCAAAACTATTTTAGAATGTACAAAAAGTTAGCTGGCATGACAGGCACAGCTTTAACATCAGCTGAAGAGTTTGACAAAGTGTATGGTTTGAAGGTGATTGCTATGCCAACCAATAAGCCAGTTATCCGAATTGATTTACCCGATCAAATTTTTAAAACAGAAAAAGGCAAATTAAAATCGATTGTTAGCGAAATTAAAAAACGCCATGGCTTAGGCCAACCCATTTTAGTTGGCACAAGAAGTGTTGAAAAAAATGAGTATTTATCTGCGTTCTTGCGAAGAGAGGGTGTTGGCCATGAGATTTTAAACGCCAAGAATCATCAAAGGGAGGGTGAGATAATAGCCCAAGCTGGTAAAAAAGGGGCTGTTATGGTGGCTACCAATATGGCAGGTCGTGGTGTTGATATTATGTTAGGCGGTGTACCACCCAGTAAGGATAACCTTAAGGAATACGAAGCTTGGGAAAAAGAGAGAGAGGGGGTTATTCAATTAGGAGGGCTTTATGTTTTAGGCACGGAAAGGCACGAAGCCAGACGGATTGATAACCAGCTAAGAGGAAGGTCAGGTAGGCAGGGCGATGCTGGCTGTAGCCAATTTTTTGTTTCTTTGGAAGACGAGCTAATGCGGATTTTTGGGGGTGAGAAAATTCAACAAGTAATGACTATTTTAAAAGTAGAAGAAGATCAACCCATTGAATCAAAAATGATATCTTCAGTGATAGAAAAAGCCCAAACAAAAGTAGAGGGTTTAAACTTTGACTCTAGGAAATATGTCTTAGAATATGATGACGTTATTTCCAAGCAAAGAAATAAAATTTATAAAGAGCGAGATAGGGTTTTAAGTATGGCTACCTTAGAGCTCAAGGAATTTATTTTAGATGTTTTAAACCAAGAGATAACTACCATTTTTCAAATGGCTGAGAATCCTCTGGCTGATTTAAAAGCAATTTTGCCCCTAAAAGAAGAAGAGATAAAAACAGAGGAACAAGTTTTGGTTAGGTGCGAGGAACTTTTAAAAGAAAAAGAAAACAAAGAAGGTGAGGAAGGTTTTTTGAAAGCTCTTAAGTTTGTTGTTTTAAAGACCTTGGATGATTTTTGGATAGAACACTTAGTTAATTTAGACCATTTAAAGGACTCGGTATGTTTGAGGGCTTATGGGGGCCGAGACCCTTTGGTTGAGTATAAAACCGAGAGCCATAAAATGTTTCAGGGCTTAATTGCTGAAGCCCACTCGCAAATTGCCCACTTGGCCTTTAAAATCAGCTTTAAAAATCAAATCCGAAGTAGCTAAGCTCCTTCGTCCGAAGGATCTTAGCTACTTCGGAGCTACTTCGGATTTTTTATTTGTGTTTTTACTCTTAATAATAATGCGATCGCATTATTATTAAGAGTTAGAAAAAAATTCATTTGTTTTGTAAAAAAGGTAAAGATTTGCTATGCTGGGCTAACTATTTAGGTTAACAGTTTTGTTGTTTAACAATTTAATTTTGTTTTTAAAGCCATGAAAGGAGTGAGGGGCATGTGAAGCGAAGCAAGAGAAAAAGATTAAAAGAGGTTTCGTTGCTAAAAAGCAAGGAGCCCATTGTTTTTGAAGTTTTAGCGATGTTTTATGGTTTTGCTGGCTGGGGAGCTTGCCATCATTATCCGACAATCGCTAAAAGACTTGAAATAATCACGCCAAACGAAGCCCACGCTTTAAAGTGGTATGGGATGCATTTCTTGGGTTGGAGTGATAAGGAAGATGTTTATTATCAGAAGCAGGGAGAGAGAGCTCTCTTTGATATTGAAAAATGTGAACTTAAAAGAAAAGGAGAAAAGAAAATGACACCACAAGAAGAATTTGCGAAAGTGAAAGCGGCACTTATCTTAAAGAGGGAAAGCGATAATGATTTCGGGTCGCTTTTAGAAAAAATTGAATTAGTTTATATTAAAAAAAAGCGTGTGAAGATTTATTTCAAAGGAATTTTCACAAAGATTATAGGTGGCGAGTCGCTTGTAGATATCGCCAATTCTTGGGGCTTAAGCGAGACATTTGTGATAACAGTAGCGGGGCTTATTTTTTGTTTGGCTTACCCCGACAATATGAGTGAAGCCAGGCAGGAAAGTAAAGTGTTGTATGGCGAGTTAATTTCTGCCTACAAAAAACACTTGTCAGCCAGGATAGAAGCGGAAAAATTGCAGGTTGGACCTAGTGTCATAACAGAGGAGGAATCCGAGATGGAGGATACTATCCACGAGAAATGGCATTCGTCTATTTTAGTTCCTGTGGATTTTTCAGCGATAGAGGGAGAAAACATAGAAGATTCTGTTGTGGGCGTTGTTCTTAAAATAGAAGCCCAGCCGCCATCAGTTATTTTTGAAAGTGGCTGGAGGGGGGACATTAGGTACTTGTCAAGCGTTTTGACTAACGACGAAATCATTTTAATAAATGATTCGTTAAGGCCAGGAACGAAGATTGTCAGGCAAAGGGAAGGTGACCCTGAAAAGGGCACCTGTTATTTGCTAAGGACTTGGAATCCTTAACATAATATCGTTTATATCCTGCCAACCCAAAGGGGCTCTGGCAGTTTTATTTTATTCAGCAAGTACCCTTGACATTAAAGCAGGAGTTTTGCTATAATCATATTAATTCATTTTTAATGTAATATGCCAAAGAAACTAAATCGCCTCCAAGTAGAGGAAACTCTCAAATCAAAAGGAATTTTATTTTTTAGCCCTCAAGAGTTAAGCGACATTTTTGCTGTTTCAAGAACAGCAGCCGCCTCTTTTATTTCCAGTAATCTTAAAAGCGGCTTGTTTATTAAACTTAAAGCTAATTGTTATATTTTGAAAGATAGCCAACCCTCATTTTATTTTTTAGCCAACAAGCTTTATCAACCCTCGTATATTTCTTTAGAAACCGCCCTCTCGTTTTATGGGATAATTCCAGAAACAGTTTACACTTTAACTTCTTTAACAACTAAGCCAACAAGGGAGTTTATGACGCAAAAGGGAGTTTTTTCTTATCAAAAAATAAAGAAATCAGTTTTTACGGGGTATCTTCCTTTAAAAATTGAAAACAATTTAGTTTATTTTGCTTCGCCAGAAAAGGCCTTAGCTGATTATCTTTATTTCGTTGACTTAAAAAAGACATCTTTAAGCGAAAGGTTAGATTTAAAAAAAGTAAACAAAAAAGAATTATTAAAATGGTTGTTGGTGTTTCAAAGACCCTCCTTGCTTAAACTAATTAAACAAATCTATGCTAACCAACGAAACCTTAATAAAATTAACTAATTTAAAACAAACCACTAGAGAAAATCTTTTCAGAGAATATAGCCAGCATTTATTTTTGTCTGCTTTATACCAACAGAAAGGGTCGGAGAAATTACTTTTTAAAGGCGGGACGGCCTTGAGAATTATTTTTCAGAGCCCCCGTTTTTCTGAAGACCTTGACTTTACAGCGGTTAACCTAAATAAGAGGCAAATTGAAGATATTTTAACTGAAACCCTTGTTTTACTTGAAAGGGCTTCTTTTGTTGTCGAACTAAAAGAAGGCAAACTTACAAGCGGGGGCTATTTGGCTTTGATTTCTTTTTCTTTTCCTTCAATTCAGGTTGAAATAAAGTTAGAAATTTCTTTAAGAAAAACTCATATTTTAAAAGCTCAAAGAGCTTTAATAGTTAACGACTATCTGCCTGCTTTTACTTTAGCCCATTTGCCAGAAGACGCACTTGTCAAAGAAAAAGTTCAAACTCTTTTAGAAAGAGAGAAGCCGCGTGATTTTTATGATTTTTGGTTTTTTTTGGCGCATAATTTTTCTGCGGTTAAAAGTGAACAAGTGCTTAATAAAGTTTTAGATTTACTCAAAAAGAATAAACTTGACTTTAACAGGGAATTAAAAAAGTTTTTACCGGCGAGCCAAGCTCAACAAGTTAAGAACTTTCGCCCCGACTTAGAAAGAAAAATTTTAATGTTTTTAAGCAAAAATAAGGTCTAAATAGGCGAGTGATTGCATTTTTTAAGGAAGTTTGGTATAGTAGGTTTGTATTAGGTCAGACCTCGTACAGCTTTTTATGAAGCAACCAGCAAGAAAGAAAAAATATATTAACTTAACTATTATCGCTGGAATATTTCTAGTTGTTTTTAATTTGACTTTTCCTTCTTATTTTAATAGGGGGGTTTTATTTTTTAATACCCAAACAGCCAAGATTCCCTTAGTTAAGGTGTTGTCCCATTTGCCTCAATTACCAGAAAAACAATTTAAGTTAGGGCTTGATTTATTAGGGGGGAGCCATCTTGTTTACCAAGCTGACTTATCTAAGGTAGAAGTTGTAGAACAAGCTGAAGCCATGGAGGGCTTGCGAGATGTGATTGAACGAAGAGTTAATTTATTCGGTGTTTCAGAGCCAGTTGTCACAGTGCAAGAAGCAGGAGGGATTTATCGCTTGAATGTTGAATTAGCTGGAGTCTTAGATATAAAAGAGGCAATTAAGCAAATTGGTAAAACCCCTTACCTTGAGTTTAAGACCCAAAAATCAGAAGAAGAAACCGAAAGTATTTTAAAACGAATTGAGGACTTAAGCCAAAAATCAGAAACTGATTTAACTCTTGATGAAAAGGTAGAAAAGTTAACTTTAGAAACAGGGGATCCGTTTTTTAATCAAACTGATTTAACAGGCCGATACTTAAAAAAAGCCGAGGTTGGCTTTGAGCAAAACGGCATTGAGCCCATTGTTTTAATTGAGTTTGATTCAGAGGGTGCTGAACTTTTCAAGATATTAACCCAAGAGAATATTGGCAAACGAGTGGCCATTTATATTGACAACAGCCCCGTTTCAGCACCAGTTGTTAACGAAGCCATCATGTCGGGTAAGGCGCAAATTTCCGGTGGTTTTACAATTGATCAAGCGAAAGAGTTAGCGCGTAATTTATCTGCGGGGGCATTGCCCGTACCAATTGAGTTAATTTCGCAAAACACAATTGGGCCAAGTTTAGGTAAAATTTCTCTTTTAAAATCATTAAGAGCCGCCATTTTTGCTTTCTTGTTAATTGCTTTATTTATGTTTTGTTTTTATCGCTTAAATGGGCTTTTGTCTGTAATTGCCCTTTTATTATATGGCTTAGTTTTGCTTTTTCTTTTTAAATATATTCCCATCACTTTAACTTTAGCTGGCATTGGGGGTGCTTTGCTTTCTATTGGCATGGCAGTTGACGCGAATGTTTTAATTTTTGAAAGGTTTAAAGAAGAAAGAAAAAAAGAAGATAATTTTTTAAAAAATATAGAGGAGGCCTTTAAAAGGGCCTGGCCCTCAATTAGGGACAGCAACCTAACTACTTTAATTATTGCTTTAATTATGTTTAGCTTTGGGGCGAGCTTTGTTAAGGGTTTTGCTTTAACTTTAGCAATTGGCATAATGGTTTCGATGCTAACTTCAATGTTAGCCACCAGAGTTTTAATGCAAGCTTTTACCGGAATTCGCCTTGATAAAATGATGAATAACAAAACCAGAATAATGACAAACAACTAAACCAGAATGACGAATTTAAGCATTTGTTATTTGGGCTTTATTATTTATTCGTCATTCGGATTTCGTCATTGTTAGATATGCTTATCAAACAACGTAAAAAATTATACATCTTTTCAGCCACTTTAGTTGTAGGGGCTATTTTATGTCTCGCTATTTTTGGTTTAAACTTGGGGATTGATTTCACTGGGGGCGCTTTGCTTTCTGTTGAGTATAAAACCCCTCCAACAGTTGACCAAGTCAGAGGTGCCTTGAACGAACTTAAGTTGAGCTCTTTCACTGCCCAAAAAAGCGGGCAAAATGGCTTTTTAATCAGAACACAAGATATTTCTGAAGAAAACCACCAAAATATTATTCAGGCCTTGTCAGTTTTGGGCGAATTAAAACCAGACCAAGAAAAATTTGAAAGCATTGGCCCTTCCATTGGCCAAGAGTTAAAAGATAAAACCAGAGTGGTTGTTATTTTATCTTTACTTTGTATTTTAGTATATGTGGCCTTTGCTTTTCGAAAAATATCTAAGCCCGTTCAATCATATGTTTATGGCATCGCGGGACTCTTGGCTCTCTGCCATGATGTTTTAATCCCCTTAGGTATTTTTGCTGTTTTAGGTCATTATTTTTCAGCTGAAATAAATATTCCGTTGATTACTGCTTTCTTAACGGTTTTCGGCTATTCAATTAACGATTCGGTGGTTGTTTTTGATCGGGTCAGGGAAAACCTTTTAACATCAAAAACCACTGATTTTGAAACAATTCTTGATCAAAGTATTAAGCAATCAGCCACCCGTTCTTTAAATACGGCCTTAACAACGATTATTGCCCTTTTTTGTATTTTAATTTTAGGGGGTGAGACCTTGCACTGGTTTGCTTTGGCTTTAATTTTAGGCATTGGCTTCGGGACGTATTCTTCTTTGTTTTTAGCTACCCCCCTTGTTTTAACTTACGAGAAGTTTAGAAAAAAGAAAAGGGATTGACCTTGTTAAATAGCCCAATGGCTAATTTTGCCAAGCAAAATTATTTAACAGGGTTGACTTTTTTATTGCTTTATGCTTGAATATAGTAAAGTTACAGGGGTCTGCCCCTTGTTAATTTTATGAAGTTTGATTTAAAAACAATTTGTCAAAATATTATAAGCCAAATCCCTGAAAAACACAGAGATGTAATTGAAAGAAGGTTTGGGCTTTCAGATAAAAAATCAGCGACCCTTCAAAAGATAGGGGAAAGTTTTAATATAACCAGAGAAAGAGTGAGACAGATTGAAAGAGATGTTTTAAAGAAAGCTATGAAAATTGGTTTTGATGAAAAAATAGAAGATTTTTTTCAGTATTTAAATGATTATTTAAAACAATCAGGGGGGGCGAAAAGAGAGGATTTACTTATAGCTGGCTTCACAAATAACGAGGCAGATAAGAATTGCTTTTTATTCCTTTTAGCCTTGGCTCCAGGCATAGAGCGTTTTTCAGACAACCCAGAGACCTTTGCTTTTTGGGCAAACGATAAACAGGCCAAAGAAAAAATAATTCAAACAGCCAATTTGCTTGTTAGTAAAATTAAGCAAGGGGGTTCACCAGTTAAAGAAAAGGCCTTAATTCAGCTTTCTGGCACTAAAAATAATCCTTTTTTAAAAATCTGTCTTGAAATTTCAAAACACTTAGCTAAAAATCCTTTAGGGGAGTTTGGGCTTTCAGCTTGGGCTGAAATAAAGCCAAGGGGTGTGAGGGATGCAATTTATCTTATTTTAAAGCACCACAAAAAGCCCTTACATTTTAAAGATATTGCTCATTTTTCAAATGATTTTCAGGGCAGAGGCATTTTTGCTTCAAAGAAGGTCTTACCTCAAACAGCTCATAACGAACTAATCAGAGATGAAAGGTTTATTTTAGTTGGTAGGGGTACTTACGCTTTAAAAGAGTGGGGCTATGAATCAGGCACAGTTAAAGAAGTGATTAAAAACATTTTAATTAAAAGTGGTTCTAGCTTAACTAAAGCCGAGGTTTTAAGCCAAGTTAAAGCTCAACGAATCGTTAAAGATAATACGGTTTATTTAAACTTATCTAACCGTGCCGAGTTCACCCAAGACCAATCAGGCAAATACAAAATAAAAAGTGTTTAACCTGTCTGCCATGTCTGCCGCTGTTCGGGCAAATCTGACATTTCTATCTTTTTTGAAGTGCCAAAAGGCAAGGTCTCAATTTGGGGTTGGCTTTCAATCTTTTCTTTAAAAAGAAGCCACCTTAACTCTTCTTTGCCAGCTAACTTGCAAATACCTTTATACTGGCAATAGGCACATTGACGATTCTTTGGGTAATCAATTAAAGCTCCGGGTACTACATCTTTTTCAATCTGGCTTTTAAGGTCTGTTAAGCCATCTAATAAAACTTGGGTTAACTTTTCATCATAATCAACCAGAAACTCTTTTAAGTCCTGCTTATCTTTGTCAATATACAATAAAATTGCTTTTTTTAAATTAAAAAAGTGCATATAACATTGAACTTGAAATTGATGTTCGTCTTTAGGCCCCTGCAAAAACTTAAACTGCATCCCATTCATTGTTTTAATATCAAGAATATAGTTTTCGCCCTTAAGGCAAATAATTGCATCAGTTCGGCCTGAAATCATGTCATTCTGTGGCATAGAAACTTCTGTTACTACCCCGATTTTACTTTGATATAAAACATTGTAAATATAGCGATGTAACCACTCCCCGGCTTCAAAAATCCGCATTAAGCGAGGATCTCTTTTTTCTTTAGGGGCTTGTTTGAACTTAAAAAAAATCGCTCGATGGCACTTGCCAACGTCAGAGGCATAAAACTTGGTCTGAACCCTCTCTTCTTGATTATCTCGATAAAATTGATCGATAATTTCCTTTAGCATATTTATATCTTACCACACCCTATCTCAAAAAAGCAAACACAGCTTACTGAAACGACAAAATCTCTACGATTGTTCAAGCCACTTTTATGCTTTTGACAATCAACATTAAATAAAGTACAATGGTAGAATGTTAGATAAGAGTAACTTTTGGTCATCAATTTGCGCTTTGATTTGGTACTGTCCCCAAGTTCTTTTTAGTTTTGGGGAATGCAATCCTAATAAGCCAAAAAAGAAAAATAAAAAAACAACAGAACCAGCTTACAGAACCCAAGCCCAAGCCATTAAGATATTTTCTTCTGAGATAAGGCAACAACAAGTTAAACAAGTTGCCTCGTTCTTTTTGCCTTTTATCAAGTTCTAAATGAAGTGCGCAAGTGAATAAGTGAACAAGTGATAAAGAGCGATGAAGCAGCCCCTCTTTTTAGGGGTTTTTATTTACTTAATCATTTTATAATTTATTCACTCAATCACTTAAATTGTTGTTGCAAATTATTTTTTATTGTATAATAAAAGAATAATATGGCTATCCCGCCTGTGCCAACCTTACCCCCCCAAGTTGCAGAAGCAGTTGATTTTCTGTGGGCATTTTTAAGTACTTGGTGGTGGGTGCCTTTGCCTTTTCTTTTAGCTTCTTTATTAAAGGATTTTTATCTTTGGTGGAGATACAATGTTTATTGGGGAAAAATTGATTGGGTCTTGCTTGAATTAAGAACCCCCAGAGATGTCGAGCGGCCAATGAAAGCGATGGAGCAAGTAATTGCTAACTTCTGGACTTTATACGACCCACCTGATTTTAAAGAGATTTGGTTTGAAGGTAAGTTTTTGGTACCTTTTGAATTAGAAATTGCTGGGATTGATGGCAATGTCCATTTTTTTATCCGTACGCCCTCCTCTATGCGCAAGGTCTTTGAATCAGCTGTTTATTCGCAATACCCAGATGTTGAAATTGTTGAAGTTGAGGATTACACCAAACAAGTCCCCCAGGACTTACCCAACGAGAATTGGGATATGTGGGGTTGTGATTTTAAATTAGTTAAGCCCGAGTGTTATCCTTTAAAGACCTACGTTGACTTTTTTGAGCCAACAACAAGTGAAAAAGAAGAAAAAAGAATCGACCCCTTAGCTGTTTTAATTGAAGGGATGACCCGTTTGAAAAAAGGTGAGCAACTTTGGTTTCAAATACGTTTAAAGCCAGTTCAAGATAAAGATTCCCATTGGATAGCTCGAGGCAAAAAAGAAATTGAAAAAATAACCGGTCGAAAACCAAAAGAAGCGCCCAACAAATCAATTACCGGTGAGGCGATTTGGGCTTTTATGGAAGGCCGGCCACCTTCTTTTGAGGTTACCAAAGAAGAAGAAAAGGCCTGGCCAGTTGAAATGCGCTTAACCCCAGGGGAAAGGGACATTCTTTCAGCGATTGAAAATAAAATTGGCAAGCTTGGTTTTGAGAGCAATGTGCGGATGATTTACTTGGGTGAAAATGAGGCCTTTTTCAAGCCCAATTTAAAATTAATTTTAAATTTTTCTGTTGGTATGTCAACTTCCAATTTAAATAACATCATGCCAACGCGAACGACCAAGGTAGTAGCGCCTGCGCCTTTTAGAAAAAGAAAGTTATATATGAAAAAGAAACGGATGTTCCGCCGTTATATTCGACGCCAAACACCCCTTTACCCATGGTCTGGAGAACCAGGTAAAACAACCTTTGCCTTAAATACCGAAGAAGTGGCGACTATGTTTCACTTCCCAAGCAAGGCGGGCGCGCCCACCCCAACTTTTGAGAGAATTGAGGCCAAGAAAGCTGGCCCACCCCTTGCCCTTCCCGTGGAAGAGTAAAATTTAAATAACTAAACCCTCAACAAAAAAGAGAATTTCTAAATCCGAAATCCTAAATTCTAAACAAATCATAAATCCTAAATTACAAATTCTAAACACAAAACCTTAAAAAGGGAAGTTTGAAGGTTTGGAATTTGGAATTTAGTATTTGTTTAGAATTTAGATATTAGAATTTAATTTTATGAGCGATATAAATTTTTTAGGACGAACAAACTTTCGAAACGAAGAAAAAAGGTTTGGCATTAAGCTTGACGACAGGCGTCGCCATCTTTATGTTATTGGAAAGACAGGTATGGGTAAAACCCAACTGCTTTTAAATATGGCGGTGCAAGATATAAGGCAAGGAAGGGGCTTGGGTTTTGTTGACCCGCACGGCGAGGCAGCTGAGGCCTTACTTGATTTTGTGCCCAAAGAGCGCATTAAAGATGTTATTTATTTTAACCCAGCTGATCGGGACTTTCCGATAAGTTTTAATGTAATGGAAAATGTGGCCATAGAGCAACGCCATTTGGTGGCTTCTGGGTTAATGGGAGTTTTTAAAAAGATTTGGCCTGATGTTTGGTCAGCTCGGATGGAATATATTTTAAACAATGCCCTCTTGGCTTTATTAGAGCATCCCTCAACAACTTTACTTGGGATTAACCGGATGTTAGTTGATATTGATTATAGGCAAAGAGTGGTTGAGGGTTTAAAAGACCCAGTTGTTAGGGCTTTTTGGGAACAAGAGTTTTCAAGGTATAGCCAACGTTACGAGGTAGAAGCTACTGCAGCCATTCAAAATAAAATTGGCCAGTTTATCTCATCTCCCTTAATTAGAAATATTATTGGCCAAAAGGATTCATCGATTGATATGAGAGATATTATGGATAACCAAAAGATTTTTATTATGAATTTGTCAAAAGGTAGGGTCGGGGAGGACTCTTCAAAATTATTGGGCGGGCTTTTAATTACCAAGTTGCAGTTAGCCGCCATGAGTCGGGTTGATATCCCCGAAGAAGAACGTAAGGACTTCTTTTTATATGTTGACGAGTTTCAGAATTTTGCGACCGAAAGTTTTGCTAATATTTTATCGGAAGCAAGAAAGTATCGCCTTTGTTTAATTTTGGGGCATCAATATATTTCTCAAATGGAAGAAACAGTTGGGGATGCTGTTTTTGGCAATGTAGGGACAATTATTACTTTTAGGGTTGGGGCAGAGGATGCTGAGTTTTTAGAAAGAGAGTTTGCCCCTGATTTCGTTGCCCTTGATTTAGTTAATTTGCCCAAGTATCATATTTACTTGAAATTAATGATTGACGGCGTTGCTAGCAATCCATTTTCCGCTAAAACCTTACCACCTTTTGTAGAAGAGGTCGAAAATTATCGCAATGAAATTATTCAACACTCAAGAAAGATCTATGCCAGCCATCGAGACAAGGTTGAAGAAAAAATAGCCCTTTGGTCAGGTTCTTTTGCTCGTGAGGGCGAAGCCAGTCAGGGAGCAAGCAGTGTGCCTAACTTTACTAACCAGCAGGCCCAGACTGAAATGCATGAAATTGTTTGCCAAAGGTGCCATCAGCCCTCAAGAGTGCCCTTTAAGCCGGCTCCTGGCCGGCCTGTTTTTTGCAAATCCTGTAAGAAAGAAATAGATAAAGAAAATCAGGGCAAAAGAGAGCAAGAAAAAACAAGTGAAAAAATTAACCCAGCTAAAGAAGTTAACCCAGCTAAAGAAGTTAAACCGAAAGAGGAAACCCCGCCTTTAAAAGAAGAAGAAAAATTAGAGACCTTTTCTTTAGAAGAGCTTTTAATGAAAAAGCCGATTAATTTTTCCAAGAAAAAACAGGAAAAATCAATTCAACAAAAAGCTGACTTAAAGCAACAAATCAAGGACTCACTTAAAGAAACCTTAAAACAAGAAGGCGAATTAAGGCCAGGCGAAGTCGTCCACTTCGAGTAATAATGAATATGCAGTCAATTTTAAACCAAAATTTTAAAAATAAACGAGTACTCGTAAGATGTGATTTTAACGTGCCCTTAAAAAGGGGTAAGGTTTTAGATGACTTTAAAATTAGAAGAACCCTGCCAACAATCGATTTTTTAAGAAAACAAGAAGCTAAAATAATTTTATTGAGTCATTTGGGGCAACCAAAGCCCGGAATAGTAAGGCATTCTAATAAAGACAGTTTAAAGCCAATCGTTCAGTATCTTTCAAGGTGTTTAGGGGTTAAAGTTTATTTTTATAAAAATTATAAGGGGCAGAGAATAACGAGAAGAACAAAAAAATTAAAAGCAGGGCAAATTATTTTATTAGAAAACTTACGTTTTTTCCCAGGCGAAACAAAAAATGACTTGAACTTCGCTCGGGACTTAGCTAAACTAGGAGATGTTTATGTTTCAGAGGCCTTAAGCGTTTGCCACCGTAGCCACGCTTCAATCGTCCTTTTGCCAACCTTGTTGCCTTCTTATTTAGGCCTTGATTTTGAAAAAGAATATAATTTTTTGCAAAAACTTTCTCAAAGCCCCCAAAGCCCATTTGTTTGTATAATTGGCGGGGCTAAGTTTGAATCAAAACTTAAAGCCGTTAAATACTTTTTAGAAAAAGCTGACCATGTTTTATTAGGGGGCAAATCAGCTAATGTTTTGTTAATTACCAAGGGCTATAGTTTTGCTGAATCAGTCGCAGCTTGGCAAAGGCGGGACCTGGCATCTTTGAAAAGTATTTCCATGGCGAACGCTAAATTGCACTTACCTCTTGATCTTGTGGTTTCACCTAAGGCAGATAAATCCCTTTATCAAAGAACAACTGGCCCAGCTGCTGTAAGAAGAGATGAAATAATTTTAGATATAGGCAAAGAAACTGCCCAAGTTTTTGCTGAAATAATAGGCACGGCCAAAACAATTTTTTGGGCAGGGGTGATGGGCTTTGTTGAAGATGAAAAATGTACCATAGGCACTAAGGCAATTTTAAGAGCAATTGCTTTAAATAAAGAGGCCTTAAAAGTAGCTGGCGGGGGAGAGACCATCGCTTTTATTAGAAAATATAATTTAGAGAGCAGATTTGATTTTTTGTTAACGGGTGGGGGTGCTTCGCTTGATTTTCTTTCGGGCAAAGAACTTCCTGGCCTAAAAGCCTTGCAGAGACCTGGTCTCTAGGGTGCCCGAGACCGGGTCTCTATCGCTCAGTCCTATATGTCCTATAAGTCCTATATGTCCTATAAGTCGTATAGGTCGGATAGGTTGTGTGGGTTGTTAAATAATATGCCTGAAATCAAAAATTTAAAAAAAGCTGTTAAGAGAACCTTAAAAGCCGTTAAAGCCAAAGAAACGGTTGTTTTGTTTGGTGATGCCGATTTAGACGGCATCACCTCAACCTTAATTGTTGAAGAGGCCTTAAAGACCTTAGGTCTTCAAGTAAAAAAAGTTTATTTCCCAGACAGAGAAATCGAGGGTTATAGCTTAAGCCAAAAAGCACTCCTGAAAATTAAAAGTTGTGCCCCCGGCCTTTTAATTCTGTTTGATTGCGGGGTATCTAACCACAAAGAATTAAAGCTTGCCGATAAGCTGGGCTTTGATCTGCTTGTTTTAGACCATCATGAAGTTGTCAAAGAGGTTCCTAAAACAGGCATCATTGTTGATGTTAAGCAACCCAAAGACGACTACCCCTTTAAAAATTTAAGCACTTCTACCTTAGCTTATGTTTTCGCTTGTGGGCTTTTAGGTAAAAATTTATTTCCTAAAAATGATGAGTCCTTGAAAGAATTGTCTGCTTTGGGTGCAATTGCTGATATGATGGAATTAGCTGATGTCAACCAAGAAGTTGTTGAAAGTGCCTTTAAAACCATTTTTTCCTCTTTTCGAGTGGGCTTTCAGGTTTTAAGAAGAGTTGTTAGTTTAAAAGAGGGGACGGCCAGAGAGTTTTTTTCGCAAATGGTTGGCATTTTAAATATAACTGAAATAGAGCATGGCTTAACTTTAAGTTATTTGCTTTTAAAAGAGTCAAATGAAGAAAAAGCCCTCCTCTTAGCAAAAAAACTTTATTTTGATTCAGAAAAACGTAGGCAAGACATAACAGATATTGCCAACTCAATAATAAGTATGGCTGAAGAAAGGCAAGGCAGTATCATTTTTGAGGGTTCACCTGATTATAGGCAATATCTAACTGGGGCAGTTGCTTCAAGGGTCTGTAATAGGGTCAAAAAGCCAACCTTTATTTACAAATTAGGCAAGGAAGAATCACGAGGATCAGTTCGGGTACCTTATGGCGTTGACGCGGTATTGGCTTTAAAGAGTTGTTCAAAGATTCTTTCAATGTTTGGTGGCCACAAGCCAGCGGCTGGCTTTTCTGTTTTAAATGAAAATTTAGATGCTTTTAAAACTTGCTTAGAAAACCACTTTAAATCGCTTTAACCAAAAAGCCCTCTTAAAAGAGAGCTGTTAGGTTGTGGACCCGGGGAGGCTTGCACTCCTTTTATTGCGTGTCAAGGGCAATATGCTACTTTATGCATTACGGGCCCAGGTCCACGGTTTCAGTTTAAATGAAAAAAGCCCATTTTCAAAGGCTCTTTCCACTGACACGCAATTAGCTCGTAATGCGAGCATTGCCATTACCTGTATTATATCAAACCATAAAAATATGTCAAGCCATTATACAATTTATATTGACGGGGGTTCAAGAGGCAACCCTGGGTCCTCGGCTTTTGCTTGTGTTTTTCCAGAGTTAAATAAAGAATATTCTGAACACATGGGCAAGGCCACCAACAATGAAGCCGAATACGGGGCCCTGATTTTTGCTTTAAAGAAAGCTAAGTCACTTTTGGGGAAAGATAAAATTAAACAAATGACTTTAGAAATTAAAGCTGATTCAGAGTTATTGGTTAAACAAATGCAAGGCAAGTATAAAATAAAAGAGCCCCACATTCAGCAGTTGTTTTTAACTGCCTGGAACTTAAAAACCGAGTTTAAAGAAATTATTTTCACCCACATCCCTCGCGAGCAAAATACCAAAGCCGACCACCTGCTTAATGCGACCTTAGACAGCGAGGTTAAAAAACAAACGCTTTTTTAAATGTCAATAAAAGGAGGTAATGCAAATGTGGTTTTTGTTTTTAATGTTTTTTATGGTCTTTATTTTTCTTGGTATGGCTAGTTGGGAGACCATTTTAATTGTTGCTTGTTTTACTTTTCTTTTCATTGTGCCCTTGCTTTGCATTATAAAGACGAGGCACAAATATTTTACATCTCACAAAAAAGGAGCTATCTCATCGTAGATAGCTCTTTACTTTATTGCCAGAGTTACCATAAACTTTGACGATCGTCAAAGTTTCTGGTAATTTCTATGGCTTAATTATCCCAACAATCATTTATATTTGTCAAGCGGAGTTATCCCCAGACATAGATGATAGAATACATAAAGGTTGTTGTTCAATAGCTGCCTCTAAAAAACAGAGCCCCTGTTTTAGAAGCAA
>PFAX01000007.1 GCA_002773495.1 bacterium (Candidatus Gribaldobacteria) CG10_big_fil_rev_8_21_14_0_10_37_21
CTTTTAGAATACAAAGCCAAGATTTTAATTATTGACGCGGGGCTCCGTATGCCAGAAGAGTCAATGCCCGGCATCGATTATATCATTCCAAACACCAACTACTTAAAAGACAACAAAGAAAAAATAGTTGGCTGTGTTATAACCCATGGCCATTTAGACCATATTGGTGCCATCCCTTATATGTGGCATAGAATCGGCAACCCGAGGATTTTTACAGGTCGTTTAAGCAAAGGCATTATTTCAAAGAGGCAGGAGGAATTCCCTTTAAGACCAAAGCTTGATGTGACAGAAATTAGAGACGGCTCGCAAGTTAACTTAGGCCCCTTTAAGGTTGAGTTTTTTAGGCAAGTCCACAACATTTTAGATAACTTTGGCTTGGTAATTAAAACTGACTTGGGCAACATTGTCCATACTTCTGATTTTACCTTTGACCAAACCCCTGTCAATGAACCCCCGACCGACTTTAATCGCTTAAAGCAAATCGCCAGCAATGGGGTTTTGCTTTTAATGTCGGACTCAACCGGAGCAGAACATGAAGGCAGGGCTATTTCAGAAAAAGTTGTTTTTGACAACTTAGACCAAATCTTTCAAGACGCTCAAGGTAAAAGAATTATCGCTTCAACCTTTGCCTCACATATAAGCCGAGTCAAGCAAATTATTGAGCTAGCTGAAAAATATAACCGCAAGGTTATTTTAGAGGGCAGAAGTATGAAGGACTTTATTGAAATTTCAAGGGTTTTAGGTTTAGTTAAGGCCAAACAAGATACCTTTGTTAAGCCAGAAGAAATTAGAAAATTACAAGATAGCCAAGTTTGTTTTGTTTGCACAGGCGCTCAAGGGGAAGAAAGGGCCAGTTTAATGAAAATAGCTAATGGCGAATACCGCAACCTTAACTTAAAAAAAGATGATGTCATTATCTTTTCGTCTTCGGTTATCCCTGGAAACGAAAGAACTGTTCAAATTTTAAAAGATGAACTTTATCGCAAAGGGGCTAAAGTATATCACTACCAAATGATGGACATTCACTCCTCTGGGCATGGCTACCAAGAAGAACTTTTGGATATGTTAAGCATTATGAAGCCAAAATTCTTCATGCCTTTGCACGGCCAGTTTTCTATGCTTGTCAGGCACACTGAATTAGCCGAACAGGTCGGTATGCAGAAAGGCAGAGCACTTGCGATTGAGCCAGGCCAGGTCGCTTATTTAAACAAGGACACTTTCCAAATTTCAGGGGAAGAAATGCAGGCCAACTATATTATGGTTGATGGCTTAGGTATTGGTGATATTGGTGAAATTGTCTTGCGAGACCGTCAGCAGTTGGCACAAGACGGAATGTTTGTTATAATAGCAGTAGTAGATACCCAAAAAGGCAAGGTCAAGGGCTCGCCCGACATTATCTCTCGGGGCTTTGTTTATTTACGAGAATCAAAGGACTTGTTAAAAGAGGTTCGCTTGAAATCAATTCAAATCATTGACAAAGCAGCTGGCACTGGTGGGGCAGTTAATTGGAGTTATATTAAAGACGAATTAAGAAACAAACTTGGTGAAATGCTTTTTAGAAAAACCCAGCGCCGGCCGATTATTTTGCCGGTGGTAATAGAGGTTTAAAACTATGAAAATATTCAGCGGCATTCAGCCAACAAACCAATTGCATATAGGCAACTACTTGGGTGCTATCGCACAGTGGATTGATTTACAAAAAGACAATGAGTGTATTTTTTGGATAGCTGACCTGCACGCTTTGACTGTACCCTATCAAGCCAAAGAACTTCAAAAAAGAACCTTAGAAGTGGTGGCAACCTATTTAGCCACTGGCATTGACCCTGAAAAATCAATTATTTTTAGACAATCAGATGTTAAAGAACATAGCGAATTGGCCTGGCTTCTGTCAACCATAACCCCAGTTGGCGACTTAGAGCGAATGACCCAATTTAAAGATAAGTCCCAAAAACATAAAGCCAACATAAATGCTGGGCTTTTAAACTATCCTGTTTTAATGGCCGCTGACATCCTCTTATACCAATCTAACCGTGTGCCTGTTGGGATTGATCAAAAGCAACACATTGAATTAGCAAGAACAATCGCTAAAAAGTTTAACAAAAAATTTGGCGAGACCTTTATAGTTCCCGAAGGGCTTTATTCAAAGCTTGGGGCTAAGATAATGTCATTAAAAGAGCCAACAAAGAAGATGTCTAAGAGCGACTCCCCTGACTCTTTTATTTCTCTTTTTGACAGCCCTGAACAAATAAAAAAGAAAATCGCCTCAGCCACCACTGACAGCTTAAAAAGTGTTAAATACAATCCAGAAAAACAACCCGGAATTGCCAACCTTCTAACTATCTATTCTTTATTCGCTGAACAGCTAATCAAAGAAATTGAAAAGGAATTTGCTAATAAGGGCTATGCTGAGTTTAAACAAGGGTTGGCTTTGCTTCTAATTAAAAAATTAAAACCCTTTAGAGATAAAAAAGAAGAAATCGCCAAGAACCCAGAGCTTCTAAAAGACATTTTAGAAAACGGGGCTAAAAAAGCCCGCCTAATAGCCCAATTAACAATGCAAAAAGTAAAACAAGCAATGGGCTTGGTTTAAAGGGTCGCGTTCGGTTGACAAAAAATTCAAAAAAGATATAATTAACATAATGAAAAATAATAAACAAATTTATTTTTATCCAATCGTTATAGAGCCATTAGAAGAAGGGGGGTTTTTAGCTGATTGTCAGGTTTTACAGGGTTGCCATGCGGAAGGTGCGACTTATGGCCGGGCAATTGAAAACATTCAAGATATTATCCAAATTCACATCGCGGAGCGACTCAAACACAGAGACCCTTTAACAGAGGTTTCAGTTCCAGAAAAAACCGAATTAAAACTTTCTTTGCCCCTGCCTATTTTTGCTTAATTATATTGGCAGTATGGCAAAAAAATTTCCTCAAACTAATTACAAGGATATAACCAAAGTTGCCAAGAAACTTGGTTTTTATTTACTACGACAAGGAAAGGGCAGCCACGAAATTTGGCGCGACAAGAATGGAAGGTATACAACCATCCCAAAACACGGCTCAAAAAGCATAAAAAGAAAAACCTTAAAAGCAATTATAGACGACTTACAAATAACCGCTTCTGATTTTTTAAAGATTTTACATAAAAAATAAACAAAATGGAGGAAGAAATTTTAGTTAAATTGAATAAAATAGAGCAGCAGAATGAAAAAATTAAAAAACGTTTATGGTGGGTGAATTTCTTTTCTGCTCTAAGGGTAGTGTTTGTTTTAGTGCCTTTAATTTTAGCCGTGATCTACTTGCCGGCTTTAATTAACAACCTTTTGAAAAAATATCAAGAATTAGTTCCGCAAAGCAGTTTAAACAACAACATCAACCTGCCTGACTTTAATAACTGGCAGGACTTGTTCAATAAATAGTTCTTTAACAAGGAGGTGGAATATGAGCGAGCAAGAAACATATAATTGGCTTGTCGCTGAAAAATCAGTTAGTCGCTATTTTAGAAATGTGGGTCGATTTACTCTCTTTACAAAAGAAGAGGAAAGGACAAAATTACAAGAATTCTCTTTAACAAAAGACGAAAAAATAAAAGAAGAGTTAAAACGAGAAATTGCCCAAGCGAATTTACGGCTGGTAATTTCAAGAGTAAAGAAAAAATTTTTATGGGCAGTTCAATGCACGGGCTTAACTCTCTTAGACCTTATCCAAGAAGGCAATTTGGGCTTATTGCAAGCTATAGAAAAATATGACCTACACAAGGGCAGTAAGTTTTCTACTTACGCTACTTGGTGGATTGACCAAGCTATTTTTAGGGGTATTGAAAATACGGGACAAATCATTCGTTTGCCAGTCCATTTATTGGAAGAAATTCGTAGACTAAATAATGCCCTGCCCACAAAAAGAAACAGAAAAATTGTCATAATGGGAAAAAATGCCTTAAAGATTAAATCGCTTTCAGGACCGAAAATAATAGGGAGCGGGACAAAGCGCAATCTTGAAGATGAATTAAAAACGCAAAACAAAAGCCCAGAAAACGAGGCCTTGGATAATGTTTGCCTTACGCAAGCGCGAGTGCTAATGAAGGAATGCCTTAGTGAAAGAGAGCAAAAAATTTTAACTTTACGGTTTGGACTTGAAGATGGGATTGGACGCACCTTAGAGGAAGTCGGAAACATCTTTGGTA
>PFAX01000032.1 GCA_002773495.1 bacterium (Candidatus Gribaldobacteria) CG10_big_fil_rev_8_21_14_0_10_37_21
TGAGAAAAAATTAAATGGGCCATATTTCTTGAACTTTGTTTGCCGACCAACCCCTCAACATCATAACTTCTTATGTCCTCAAGCTGTATTTTTTTGCCATTTTTACTGTCAATTGCCCTTAAAAAAAGGATATTTTTCTTTAAAAAACTTTTTATTGTTTTATCAACAAAAAATTTTTGTTTGGCTTTAATATTTTGCACAGCTAAATCGACCTGGCAGTCCCCTGCTTGCAAAAAGTCCTCTGTTAAGCGCATAACCCCTAAGTGATTTTGAGAACTCCTCACCCTTGTTAAAAATTCTCCCCCTAATTGCCAATCAAACTTTTTTTCAAGAGTAAACTCAATTTGTTTACTCTCCGGAAAAATGCTAGCAAAAATCTTATTTTCATCTACCCCCCCTTTTTTCTCTTTAAAATAAAAAGCGATTACATTATAAGTAGTATCATCAAAAACCTGCTCTAAAAAAATATTCATTTTTACAATCTCAAATTTTTCAAAAAATATCTTTCTTATCTTACCTGAGTTTTCAGCCGACAAAAAGTTAAGCGGAACAATCAAAATGCCTTCTTGACTTTTCATCATTTCAAAAATTGAAATTTGATATAAATCTTCAAAAATTTTATGCTTTTCACCAAAAAATAACTCCTTTGTTTCTGTGTCTGCTTTATTCTTATGTAAATAGGGTGGATTAGTTAAAATAAAACCATATTGTTTTGGATTATTCAAAGAATCATTTAAAAAAATGGTCTTATGGTTGACATATTTTTCGTCAATATCAAAACCCAACATTGAGTTACACTTACTTTTTTGAGCCCAAGCCAATAAGTCCCCACTTCCAGCAAAAGGATCAACAACTTGTTTGTTTTCTATAAAGCCCTCAAGGCCCTGTAAAATATAATCACTATTAGTGGTAAAAAATTGTCCTAATTGCTTTTTCATAGTTTAATGGTGCTATCAAACTCTTTTAATTCAAAAAACTTCTCTATTTCTTCGGGCCTAATCAAGCGGACATCATTTGCTACGATAGAAAACCAAGCAAACTATGTCGCTCTTTAGTGTTTGACGTTAATTCTTTTAGCTTGAAGTAAAAATTACCACCATCAATATAAACTGCTATTTTTTTAGTCATAATAATAAAAACTGCCATCGTCCGCAAAAGCGAAGGAGGGCAGTGAGATTAATTAACTCTATTGTAGCAAAACAAAAGACATTGTCAAGCCCTAACAATTCTTTTTTGATAATTCTCTCTGTTATCATATTAAGTTTACTATTTCGTTAAGTTCTTTTTTGTTTAAAGAAGCTCCTCCAAGCAATAAGCCATCTATCCATTTATTATTTAAATACTCTTTGGCATTCTCGCTAACAACGCTCCCGCCATAAATAATTTTTATTTCTTGGCTTATTTTTTTAGAATAATTTTCAGCAATCAGTTTTTTTAAGTAAAGAATAACTGTCAAAACTTCATCCTCTTTGCAAGCTACGCCTGACCCTATCGCCCAGACCGGCTCATAGGCCAAAATAATTTGCCCAAGCTCCTTTTTTGAAACCCCTAAAAGACAACTTTTAACTTGACCCCTTAAAAGCTCAAAAGTTTTGCCCTTTTCTCTGGTAGCTTTCGTTTCTCCCAAGCATAAGATCGGCTTTAAATTAGCTTTTAAGGCGACTTTCAATTTTTGATTTACAATCTTATCAGTATCTCCTAATACCCTTTTTTCTGAATGGCCCAAGATAACATATTTTACCCCAAGCGATTTTAATTGTAAAGCCGAAACCTGCCCCGTGAAAGCCCCTTTTTCTTGCCAAAAGCAATCCTGTGCTCCTAAAGCTACCCCCTGCTTTCCCTTTAAAAGCAAAGCTGCTTCTTCTAAAAAGCAAGCTGGCGGGCAAACCACCATTTCGTGTTTGCTCTTGAGCCCCTTGTATGCTTCAAAAAGCTTTTTGGCTTCTTGTTGTGTTGTGGGGTTGCACTTCCAATTAGCTACAATAATTTTTTTCATAAATTAAGATATTCGCGCTTAAAGTTAGCTAAAATTTCCCTTGCTAATTTTATTGACAAAACTGTTGGCACGGCGTTGCCTATTTGTAAGTTTCTATCGCTTCTCGACCCATAAAATTGATAACTGTCAGGAAAACATTGGATTCGGGCTCCCTCTCTTGTTGTTAATGGTCTTGGTGCCTTTGGATGTATACATCTTGACGACGAGGGGGTGCTTAAATTTCTCGTGATTGTCGGAGTAGGCCTTTTCCACCAAAGGCGACAATAAGTATTTTTAAACCCAGATGTCGGTCTTAATTCCTCTGGTAAATCTTCTGGCGTGCCACCATCAGGTAACAATTCCATCATATTTACCAATCTTGCATTATTATTCGGAGCATTGTGGTCCATTAACTGTTTCGGGGCATTGAAGCGCATCTCTTTTTGAAAATTATTTTTTGGATCAGAAGCGTATTCAAAACTTTCTTCCCCTGACTTTATAAAAGGCAAGTCGCTTATTGCCTCTTCAAGCGTTAAATATGGTTTTAATCCTTTTTTAAATAGATTAAAGGTCTCTCTGGGGTTACAATGTGTCGCTTCTGGATAACAAAAATCGTTTTTTAGTTTTGAGCCAATTATCACTATTCTTTCCCGTATTTGAGGCACGCCAAAATCCGCCGCATTCAAAATTCTGTATTGTACTTTATAGCCAAGCGATTGAAAAAGCGAAACAATCGTTTCTAATAATTCGCCGCCCTGCATAGATAAAAGCCCTCTAACATTTTCAAAAAGAAAAAGTTTAGGATTTAATTCTTTCAGAACACGATAATACTCTTGAAAAAGTTTGCCTCTTAGGTCATCAATCAATCTTTTCCCGACAGTAGAATATGCCTGGCAAGGCGGGCCGCCAATAATTATGTCCACTTCGTTTGCTTTGATGCCTAAATCTTCTTCAATTTTTTTTGCGCTAAAATTTTTTATGTCTTCAGTATAAACTTTTACGGTTGGATGATTCAATGAGTAAGCTTTCGCCATATTCGGCAATATTTCATTCGCCACCACAATTTCAAAATTATCATTATGAGCAAAACCATAACTTAAACCACCTACCCCACAAAACAAATCAATGACTTTTAATTTATCTTCCATAGAACGAAAAGTTTAATCAAAATTTATTTCTTTATACTTGACTGGTTTTTCCGTAATTTTCCAAATAAAATAATTTTGATCAATATTAAAAACAGTTTGACCTTCCATTTGTTGTCTTGTTATCCAATTTACACTATTATCTTTAATTTCATCTAATTTAATGAAAGCGACTTGGCCGTTATACAAATCAAAATGGATCGCCAACGAGTGGATGCCCTTGTCTCTAAAAACCCGCTTCGCTTCCAATACTTTGTGCTGTTTGATATCATTGATTCCTGTAAATCCAGCTTGCATTTCTATCCTAATCTTTTCTTTTTCTTTCAACTTTATTTCTAAATCAGCCTTCGGAGTTCTCTTAAAAGTTTCCACACTTCTCAAATCATCATCGCCGATTAAATCTATTTTTGAAGTATTAACGCCAAAAATCAACCCCAGAGCTTTTAAGAAATAGCTTGAGATTACAAATCCACGCATCCAAGAAAAATACACTTGCTCTGGTCTTCTGCCTTGGTTATTGAGTATTGGCAAAATACCACTTTCTTTCATTATCTGAAACGGGCTATCTATATGCTCCTCCTTAAATGCAAGCAAATTTTTAGTTTTTATTTCTTTAACAACAATAGCATCCACTTTATCTATAATGGCATAAAGTCGCTTATTCAAAATTTTTACATAATTAAAATCAACGGTAGGCGTAATATCTTTCGCTCCAAAAAAATCTTTAACAGCGGCTTGATTGGCAAAACCCAACCTTCGCCTATATTGTTGAAAATATTCCGCCGTAATTGTGATTGCTTTTGACATATTTTTTTATACTTTTATATTCCTTAAGTAATCCGCCGCTTTTTCTGGTTCAATAACGGAAATTTCAATGCCCGTGCCAAACTCAAAGCCAGCTGGAGTGGTTGTTTTAGGTAAAATAGTAAAATGCCAATGAAAAAACGGATAATCGCCCTCATCGCAAGGGGCTGTGTGTAAATAAAAATTATAAGGGGGGTTACTTAAGCCAGCATTAAGTTTGCCCATAGCTTGTTTTAAGGCCTCAGCTAAATCCAACTTTTCTTCTTCGGTTATTTGCTCAAAGTAAGACAAATGTTTTTTAGGGGTTATCACCATTTCAAAAGCCGCCTTTGAAGCAAACGGGCAAATAACTAAAAAATTCTTATTTTCAAAAACAATTCGTTTTTTGACCCTTTTTTCCCAATTATTCATCTGGCAATAAACACAAGAACCTTTTTCTTTAAAATACTTTTGGGCTGTTTCAAGGGTACGCCTTAAGCCAGCGTCAATTAAAGGTGTAGTTAAAATTTGCGAATGGGGATGGCCTTGAGACGCTCCGGCCTCCCTGCCATGATTATGAAAAATAGAAATATAGCCAACAAATTTTCTATCTTTTAAAGCCAAATACCTTGCCTGATAGACATCAATTAACTCTTTAATGTGCCTTTGCGAAATCAAAGCCAAATGTTTTTTGTGGTCTTTAGTTAAAACAACCTCATGAAACCCAGCCCCCATCATAGTTTTATATAAATTACCTTCTTGGTGTTCGTTTAACTTGTCTGTCGGAAAAACAGCCGGGAATAAATTGGGTAAAGCAAGGGTTGTCCAATTAGTTAATAAATCCTTAATTTCTGCTTTATTTAGCCCTATTTTTTTGTTCTCCCCTTCTTTAAAAACAAAAACATTTCTTCTAGAAATCAAAGTCGGGAAAATTTGATTTGTTAAATTACAAAATGGGCATTTGCCTTTAGCAATTTCTTTTTCGCTTTTCTTGTCTTTTTTAAACATCTCCGGCCTTTTTGCCCTGCCTGTAGCTATAACAACCCAATCCTTAGAAACAAGGTCGTATCTTAATTGCGAAGGAAACGAATTTTTAGTTGGCATAAGAATAATTTTATTATTCTTTTATTATACAGAAAGCCCCTAAAAAATGCAAAATAAAAAGGCATTCGTCATCAATAACAAATGCCTTTTCTCGTTATTTAAACTCTTAAGCAATTTTTTATTCTAGTCCTTCTTTCAAGGACTTCCCTAATCTTTTTATACCTTTTGTCAACCAAGTGCCAAAAGGTATAGAAAAGAACAACCAGTAAAACAAAAAAACCGCCTACAATTATGTTGATTACTGGCAGGTTGCCAACAACCATTGCGTCGCCGATAGTTCTAAAAAGATAGGGCAACGCTTTTGCACAAAAAATAAAAGGGGTTATTAAAAAAATTAAAAAAATATCAATAATTTTTAACCCCCATTCTTTATCCTCTAAGGAAAGCTGAATCCTCATCTCAATTCCTCCTATTTTTGCTGGCATCGCTTTTCAACTTACCAGCTTACTACTTACTACTTACTACTTACCACTTACTACTTACCACTTATTTACTCTCTTACCCTACCACCTTTTTAAGCTTTTGTCAATATCTGGGGCTTGCCGTTAACTACTGCTATTGTGTGCTCAAAGTGTGCTGTTAAAGAGCCATCTTTGGTTTTGTAGCCAAAACCATCATCTGACTTCTCTAGCTGCGCCCTTCCAGCTGCAATCATGGGCTCTAAACAAAAAACCATCCCCTCTTTAATTCTTAAGTGAGAGTTGGCCTTTTTATCAACATAATTAGGAATAGACGGGTCTTCGTGTAATTGTTTGCCAATGCCGTGACCACAAAGCTCGGTAATAACTGAAAACCCTTGGCCTTCAATATAGTTTTGAATCTTCCGAGAAACTACTTCAAAAATTACCCCGTCTTTTACCTCTTCAATCCCTATTTTAAGGGCCTTTTTAGCTGTTTTTACTAATCTAGTAACTTCAGGCGAACCGGCCTCACCCACAATTAAAGTTACCGCCATATCAGTAAAATACCCTTTATATTCAATCCCTAAGTCAAGCCCAACAACATCCCCCTTTCTTAAAACATAATCACTTGGAGTGCCATGCACAACTATATCATCAACAGAAACGCATAAAGCAAAGGGAAACGAATTTTTTTCTTTCTTGGCTTGATAATTTTTAAAAGCTGGCTTGGCTTTATAATTAAAAATAAGGGCTTCCGCTAACTCATTCAAACCCTTAGTTGAAACACCCTCAACGGCTTTCTCTTGTAATTGAGCCATAACTTGAGCTAAAAGCTTACCCCCTTCTCTCATTAGGTCAATTTCTTTTTTTGTTTTAATGGGAATCATTTATTTGAGCTAAAATTTCCTCTAAAGCATCCGCCACTGCTTTAATAGAAAAAATATTAATTATTGTAAAATCAGCCATTGCAATGGGGCCACCTTTATCACCTTTTTCTATTTCAGCAAAATCCCTAGAAATAGCTTCCTCTTTGGTAAAGCTTCTAAATCTTAAATTTTCATCATTTTTTTGCTTAGTATTTCTATTTTCTAACCTTTTATGTCTTAGACCTGGGGGGGCATAAACAGCAATAACCTTTAAATTCTCGCCATACTTTTCTTTTAAAACTTTATATTCAGCCCAACTATAAAGCCCGTCAACCACTACATTGCTACTTTCTAAAAGCTCGTCTAATTTGGGCATATTTAATAAAGCAAAAGCGGCCATACCATGCTTTTCCCGAAAGCCCTCTCTTATTTTCCTTTCTTCGGCCTCACCTGCCACCCCCCTTCTTTTGGCCTCATCTAAAGTAATTTGGCCAAATCTTAAAAAAGCAAAACCCTGTTTTACCAAAAAATCAGAAACCAAGCTTTTCCCGGCGCCTGCCATGCCAACGATGGCTACAATTTTATTTTTCATTTTAATTCTTTTAAAATGTCGTTAAAAACCTTTTTAATTGATTGGTTACCATTAATTTCAATTACTTTGCCTTTTTTCTTATAATAACTAACAACTGGCAAGACCTCTCTTTTAAACCAAGCTAACCTTTCCTTGACCCCTTCTTCAGTATCATCTGCCCTTTTGATTAAACTTCCCCCGCATTTATCACATTTTTTAAGGTCTTTAAAGCCCACAAGGTACGGGATCAAACGGCCACACTTTTGGCACATTCTTCTATTTAAAAGCCGCTGTTTTATTTCTTTTTCTGAAAGTTTAAGATAAACTACTTTTTTTGTTTTATCCCAAACATACCACTCCAAAGCCATACCTAACATTTCCGCTTCAAAAACCTCTCTCGGGCTACCATCAATAATAAAACCCTTGTTTTTTGTGTCCTTTTCTATTTCTGCCATGCGATTCATCCACATATTAAAAATGATTGGCGTTGGCACTCTTAAACCCTTATCAACATACTGGGCAATCTTTTTCCCAGTAAAATCCTTGGTTTTAGCCCTAGCCCTTAACATTTTACCTGAGCCAATACAATCAAAACTAAACTTTTCTTGTAAGAGACGGACCTGCGTCCCCTTGCCTGACCCCGGGGGGCCAAGCAATATAATAACTTTTTTATTTTGCATATATTATTTATTCCATTTTAGCAAACTTTCTTATAAAAGAAAAGACCGCTTATGCCTTATTATCGCCAAATGACAACAATCCATTAATTTGCTTTTTGACTTTAACTGAAGCACAATGTTTTAAGTGCCCAAAATACGATTTCAAGGATTGCTCAAACTTTTCTTGGCTAATTTCACCACTTTGCAATTGTTGAAGTTTTTCTTCAATTTTCGCAAACATTCGCTTCTTTGTTTTGGCTCTTAATAAGCGATACTGCGGAAAACTAACATACCCAAGAAAATCAACGCCCTGATGCCACTTTTTAATTTCTATTTTGTCGGGGTGTAAAAATAGTTTAAGTTTCAACTGCAAAAAATTGTCGATTGAATCAAAAAACTTTTTAATGTCACATTTTAAAATAAAAATGGTTTTGGTCTTGTTTTGGCTCTCCTTTAGGGCAAACTTTTCTAAACGGTTAATTGCTTTATGGGTTCCTTTGCCAATTCGGCAAGAATAAGAGTCAGCAATAAAGGTCTTGTCAAAAATAGGATATAATGCTCGGAATATAGCGTGGTGTAAAACCCTGTCTTTGACAGTTGCTTTGTGGATTTTTCTTAATTTTGGGTCTTTAATATAAAAAGCGGTATAATGGGAGTGTTGGTAAGTTTTGTTTTTTAATTGGTAATGCAAATTAAAAATGTTGTCCTCTAAATAACGGTCAAATAACTGGACATCGGACTTTTTGGTTTTGCCTTGCTTAAACTTGTCCCAAGCCAAAAATAAATTTTCCAGCCCAATTATTTGCTCAAACAAATTATGCTCAATAATTCCTTTTCCTTTAACGCCCCCCCCCACGAGTTTTTTGATGTTCCCCTTGTTCATAAATTAAGTGAGTTTTATTTACTTTTTCATCAATACCTAAAATTATTCCCTAAAGCAGAGAAATACACTTTAGATCAAAAAATTGAGAGCTTAATTTTAGAAGTATTAGAAAGTAGCTTTTCTGTCGCTTACGGGGCAAGGGCAGATAAAGCCCTATTGCTTCAGGCAATGAGCATAAAAATAAACCTGTTAAAAACTTTAATTAGGTTGGCTTTTCAGATTAAAGCCATAGACAATAAAAAATACATCCAACTTCAAGAACAACTACAAGAAATCGGTAAAATGATTGGGGGGTGGTTGAGGTATTTACAAAAACAATAATCCATTTGACAAAAACGAGCAAGCCGTTCTGTGATTTTTAGCAGAACGGCTTTTGACTTTTAAGAACTACCAGGGGCAGGCAAGAAATGTTGTTCCAGTGGTTGCTGACCGAGTTGTAGTTGACATTCGCACGCCCGCCGCAGTTGGAGTTACCACCGTTCAAGCGATATCTGCCACCCTCAAAAATTTGCTTGTTTTCATCCCAGTCACCAAAGATTGATTTATTAAAAAATAAAACTTTCTTTTGTATTTTATTTAACAGTAGCCCCGCAAGGTGGCACCCATAATAAAAACAAACAAGTAGTGCTCTAAATATCTTATGGCTCTCTTTCTTGTTCCGTAAAACAAAAAACTCTGGCCTGCTCTCTCTAATATTTAGGGATTTCAGCGGTAGCAATCCGTGAACTGCCACACCCTACTTACTCTCATTTTAATTCTAACAAATTTTAAGATAAAAGAAAAATCCCCAGTTTTCAGCTATGCTGAAAACTTGGGGACAAGAATTCAAAAGTTTCAAGCCCTTAATTTCCAAGGGCTCAACACTACCAGGGGCAGGTAAGAAATGTAGCGCCAGCGGCAGCCGACCGAGTCGTAGCTGACATACGCCCGCCCGCCCCAGTCGGAGTCACCACCGTACAAGCGATATCTGCCACCCTCAAGCCGCTCCCTAAACCAAACCAACGTATTGGTTTGGCCGTCCTTGAAGCGGGGCAAGCCAGGATACGCCTGCGAAAGATAACTGCCTTGAACTACCCCTTCAGACATAATAACTTGCTCGGGATTAAAACCGAGTAAGTTAGCCAGTGCGGGATCGGGATAAACATGCTGCTCTGCCTCTATAACAGAAACCCCGAAACGAGAGGATTGAGGGCCATACTCATAATGAGCAATTTTGCCCCCATTTCTTAAGCCCTCAATAATAGGGCCAAGAAAGTTTTCATCACCCTCCCACATCTGTTTGCCCTTGTTATGATTTGGCTTACAACGAGGGTCAAACAGATCAACCTCTCCGCCTTTTTCGGCGTTGCCCAACCAAAGGGACTTCTCCTCAATCTCCCCTGCGGCTATCTGTTCGTAAAACCATTTTTCTGGTTTTACATTCCAACCAGGAAAACGAGAATCTTGCTTCATTTTCACTGGGGGTAAAAAAGCAACCCGAAGACCAAGGCCATCCCACTTAGCCACCTTGGCTTGGCCATACTGCTTTAAGGTTTCCTCAAGGATTGAATAATCAAACCTTGAAGCTATGGCTCCGCCAAAAAAAGCAATATGGGTGGCTTTTTCCTTGGCGACAAACTCATTAATCCATTTCTTTTCCATGGTCAGAATCTCCTCGCCCTTTTGGGCATAAAAGTTAATATCCCCACAGCCAGGAAAAAACAAGTTTATATTACCATATATTATCCTAAAAGTCAAATTTTTATCGTATTCTAACAAACTTTCTCATAAAAGAAAAGGCCGCTTTTCTCAAAGCCACTTTTCTTTTATTTATTTATTCCTTTTTCTCCTTTTAAGTTTAAACTTTTAATAGAAGTCATAAACCTTAAGTTGGGCAAGAGGGGGTGGCTTCATGCCGTTTCCAAACCCGAAGCGGGCATGGTGTCGCCTTAGGCGACGAGCGTAGGGTTTGGCTAAGCGAGCAAACTCGCTGGGTTTGCGAAGCGACGGCATGAAGCCACCCCCTCTTGCCCAACCAACAAATCAATTGAGTTTATTAAAATCCCTCGTATTCGCGCATTTCAAGCTGGGACTTAACTTGCCTCCATATCTCTAAAACCACTGAAACGACGATTAACAATGCTGTACCTCCGATTAAAAACTCAAACGCAACAACGCCAGTTGCCCCCTGAACAATTGAAGGTAAAACAGCAATGGTAGCTAAAGATAAAGCCCCGACAAAAAGTACTCTGTATAAAATTTTATGTAAAAATGAAGCTGTTTTTTCCCCTGGCCTAATCCCTGGCACAAAACCACCTACTTTTTGCAAGTTATTAGCAATTGATTTTGGGTCAAAGGTAACAGCTGTATAAAAGAAAGTAAAGGCAAAAACCAAAGTAAAAAACAAACCTCCATGAACCCAAGGGTTTTGCAAAAAGCTAACAACCGCCTGAGCAATCGCTGAAATCGTTGGGTTAACCCCTGCATTCAAAAAACTAGCTAACATGGTAGGTAGTAATAAAATACTTAAAGCAAAAATAATTGGAATAACCCCAGCTGGGTTTAAGTTAATCGGCAAATAAGTTGAAACCCCCCCATACATTCTGTTACCTCTTATTCTTTTGGCGTAAGATACCGGGATATTTCTTTTGGCCTCTGTAATTAAAACAACCCCAGCTATAATAATAAGGGAAATAACAAAAAAGGCCAAATAGCTGAAAAACTTAGAATTATCCCAAGAAACAATTAATTGGCGAATTTCAGCTGGGGTACTAGCTACAATACCTGCAAAAATAAGAATAGAAACCCCATTCCCAATACCTTTTTCAGTGATTAACTCACCCAACCACATTAAAAGCAACGAACCTCCAGTAATTATCACAATTGAAGTTAAAAGTTGTAGCGAAGAAAGATGGGCGATTACCCCTTGGCGTTGAAATAAAACAAGCATTCCATAGCCCTGCAACATAGCTAAGGGAACTGTTAAGTACCTGCCATATTGAGTGACTTTACTTCTACCTGCCTCACCCTCTTCTTTATACATTTTCTCAAGCTGGGGAAAAATCATTGTCAATAACTGAATAATAATCGTTGCAGTAATGTAGGGGCTTAAACCCAACATAACAACAGACAATCTACTTAAGGCCCCCCCAACAAAAAGGTTTAAAAGCCCTAAAAATTGGCTTTGACCAAAAAAGTTTTTCAAAGTATCTGTGTTAACGCCAGGCAAAGGGATATTTGACAATAACCGATAACAAGCTAAAACCCCTAAAACAAATAAGACCTTATTTCTTAACTGCTTGTCTTTGAAAATTACAATTAATTTTTGAAAAACTTTCATAAAATTTTTAAACTACTTTAACTTGTGCTTTGTCTTTAACCGCTTGAGAGGTTTTCACCCCTTCAAAAACAAACTTTTTAGCCGAGCCCCCTTTGCTTAAAACCTTTACTTGAGGTACTCTGCCTTTAATCTTTTTTACCATTTTCTTTTCCAAAAGGGCTGCTATGTTAATGGTTTCACCTTCTTTAAAATGTTTTTCTAAATCAACCAAGTTAACTATTTTTTCAAAGCTAAAATTAGGGTTATTGCGGTACCCTGTTAATTTTGGATATCTTTTAATAAGCTCTCGCATAGGTGGCTGAAGTTTCCTACCTGCCCTTGATTTTTGACCCTTAACCCCTTTTCCTGAGTAAGTTCCCTTTTTTCCACCTCTACCAATCCTTTTTTTATCCTTTTTCTTATTATTTGGTTGTAATTGATGAATTTGCATAATCAATAAAATAATTTTTACTTTTCTGGCAAAATAGCACCTTTAATGCTCTCCTTAACTTCTTTGGCAATCTCCTTAACTTCCCTATCCAACTTTCCCACAGGAGCGGCCTTATCCATTTTTAATTTCTCTAAGGCCTTAATTGTGGCCCTGGCAATATTTAGTTTATTTCTTGATCTTGATAAAAGCTTAGAAGAAATATCTTTTATGCCAGCTAATTGGCAAATAATTCTCACTTGCCCACCAGCAACCAAGCCCCTCCCCTTAGCTTGAGGCCTTAGTAAAACCCGAGCTGGCCCATACTTAGCTGTCACTTCATGAGGAATTGTTGACCCAAAAATTGGTACATCCAAAAAACCTTTTTTAGCTAACCTTGTTGCCTTTTCAACCGCTTGCTGAACATCAGCCCCTTTACAAACCCCTACCCCTATTTTACCCTTTTTATTCCCTAAAACAATAACTGCTCTAAATCTTAATTGCTTACCGCCCTTTGTCACTCTGGTAACTCTCGCTAAATCTAAAAGCTTCGAATCAAATTCGCTTGGGGTTTTCCTTCTTTGAAACCTCTCTGGCCTATTTTTTTGCCTTTGATAACCACCCCCTTCTTTATTTTGGTTATTCCCTTGGCCCCTATAAGGTTGCGTGCCAGGCCGTTTATTAAATTGTCTATTATCTTGCATGATTGATTATTGATTATTAATAATTATTAATTTTAAATCACTAACCCGCCTTTCCTCGCCCCTAAAGCTAAGGCCTTAATTCTTCCATGATATTTATAACCACCCCTATCAAAAACTACTTTCTTAATATTTTTTTCTTTAGACATTTGAGCAATTACTTCACCCACTTGGTAAGCTAAAGCCACCTTACCCTTTAAAATAACTGCTTTGTCCTTTTCCCCTGTCTTAACCTCTGCTTTTCTCTCTTTTTTAGCTATATCAAAATCCTTAGTTTGAAGAATTGTCTTACCTTTACCATCGTCAATAAGATTAGCATAAATATGGCTATTACTTCTAAAAACGCAAAGTCGAGGAACTTTATTTGTCCCTTTAATCCTTGCCCTTACTCTTTTATGGCGATTTATTCTTTTTTTATGTTTCTCTAACATACAAATATTTTTTATTTTCTACTTACTACCTACTACTTACTACCTACTTTTATTTAGTGGCAGCTGCTTTCTTGCCTTCTTTTTTCCTGACTTTTTCGCCCAAATAGCGAATACCCTTACCTTTGTATGGCTCTGGCTTTTTAAGTTCTCTAATTTTAGCTGCGAATTGCCCAACCCTTTGTTTCGAGCAACCTGAAATAGTAATAATTTCTTTTTCTACTTTAACCTCAATGCCCTCTGGAATATCCATAAAAACATCATGGCTAAAACCAAGGTCAAGCTTTAAGCGATCCTTTCCTTCAAGAACCGCCTTGAAACCAACGCCTCTGATTTCAAGTTTCTTTTCAAAACCCTCAAAAGATCCAATCACAACATTATTTAAAAGCGCCCTCGTTAAACCCCAAAAAGCAGGTGAATTTTTTGTCTCTTTAGCTATAGAAACAATAAGCTCGTTGTCTTTTTTCTCTACTTTTATTTCACTCAAAAACTCAACCTCATTTTCTCCTTTAGGGCCTTTGACTTTAACAATGTTGTTTGTTATTTGAACTTCAACGCCATTGGGTATTTGAATTGGTTTTTTACCTATTCTACTCATAGATATTTGTGTTATTTGTGGATTATTCGTATAAATTAGCGATTTTACCAAACTTCAACCATTACCTCTCCGCCCAATCTTTCTTTCCTGGCTCTTGTATCGCTTAAAAGCCCCTTACTCGTTGAAATAATAGCTATTCCATAACCATTTTTAACTGCTTTAATTTCTTTTGATTTTTTATAAATTCTCTGCCCCGGTTTAGAAACCCGTTTAAAACCCTCCACACAAGGAATACCTTCCTTATACTTCAAAGAAATCCTAACAATTTGATGCGGTTTTTTACCTCGTTTTTTAAAATCATCAATCAAACCCTTTTCTTTCAGCACCTCAATAATACCCAACTTTAAATTGGAACAAGGTATATCAACTGTTTTCCTTTGCAAGGCCTGAACATTCCTTATTCTGTTGAACATATCTGTTATTGGGTCATTCATAAAATTAAATTTATTTAATAAATAATTATCAACGAATAGCAAATTTATGACGAATATCTAAATAAAACATTTCATTTTTTTATTCGTAAATTCGTTTGTTTTTATTCGTTATTCGTTGATGCCTTGCTTCACCAAGACGACTTTGTAATCCCTGGTATTTCGCCTTTATTAGCCATTTCTCTAAAGCAAATCCTACATAAACCGAAATCACTCATAAAACCCCTCCCTCGCCCACACTTAAAACAGCGATTTACCTTTCTTGAGGAAAATTTTGGAACTCGTTTTGATTTTTCTATATCTGATTTTTTTGCCATATGTTCGCTTTCGCTCAAATTAAAAATTAAAAGTGAAAAATTAAAAGTTTCAAACCTTCTCTAATGGAAATCCTAACAAACGAAGCAGGGCTTCTCCGCCCTTTTTATCTTTAGCTGTGGTTGTAATTGAAATCTCAAACCCAAAAATACCTCTTTCTCTTTCTATTTTAATTTCAGGGAAAGGCGCATATTCTTTAAACCCTATTGTTAAATTTCCTTCTTGGGTAACTGATTTTAAGGGGATGCCTCGAAAATCCCTTTTTCTAGGTAGAGCCACAAAAATTAATTTTTCTAAAAATTCATACATCTTTTTTCCTCTTAAAGTAACCAGAGCACCAATCGCAGAACCCTCTCTTAGCTTAAAGGCAGCCACTGACTTTTTTGCTTTTCTTAAGGCAGGCCTTTGCCCGGCGATTAAAGCTAATGAACTTAAAATATGTTCTTGAAAATTAGCTTTTTCGGCTCCAGTTTTACTTGAAATCTCTTTGCCAAAACCGCAATTCAAAGAAACCTTAGCTACCTTAGGCACTGCCATTGTATTTTTCAATGCAAACATTTTCATCAACTCTTGTTTTATTTTTTTGTTATATTGTTCAGCTAATCTCATAAAATGTAAAATTTTATTATAAATTCCTTCTTCCTTAAATTTTAATTTTTGATCTTTATTTTTTGATTTGTTTTATATTATTTGCTTGCATTTTTTACAAACCCTAATCCTATTTTTTTCTTGTTTCTGATAGCCAATCCTAGTTAACTTAGTGCATTTTGGGCAAATCATTCTTACTTTAGAAACTGGAAAAGGCATCGGCACTTCAACAGTTTGCCCTTTTTCGCCTTCTTTCTTTGCTCTTTTGCGTTCTTTTTTTATGTTGACATTCTCAACCAAAATTTTGTTTTCTTTTGGAAAACCTCTTAAAACTTTACCCTTTTTCCCCTTATCTTTTCCTTGGGTAACTAAAATTGTATCCCCTTTAATTATTTTCATACAACATCTTTAGCTAAAGTAACTATTTTTTCAAAACCCATTTCTCTTATTTCTCGAGGAACTGGCCCCAAGATTCTATTACCTCGCAATTCATTTTTATCATTTAAAATGCAACAAGCATTATCGTCAAACCGAACATAAGAACCATCTTTTCTTCTAAAGTTACTCTTTTGCCTTATAATCACGGCCTTAACAACCTGGTGATTTTTGACTTCCCTTCTCGGTTCCGCTTTCTTAACAGCACAAATAATTATATCACCAATTGAAGCTGATTTTTTATTGGCTTTTCCTACTATATTAAAACACTTAACGAGCTTAGCTCCTGAATTATCCGCTACATTTAATTTTGTACCTCTTTGGACCATAAATTTAACTCAATTTACTTATAATTTTCCAATGCTTTTCTTTGCTGATTGGCCTTGTTTCTTCAATAATTACTTTATCTCCCTCTTGAAAATCACCCCCTTCAAGATGGGCTTTATACTTTTTATCAAAGTTAAATCTTTTTTTATAAATAGAATGCTCTTTAATAATTCTTACTTCAACTACGGCTGTATTTTTCATTTTAAGAGAAGTAATTTTGCCTTGAAGTTGCTTTTTCATATCTTTAATAATGTTAAAATACGGGCGATATCTTTTTTGGTTTCTCTAATTTCACTTATGTTCTTTACTTTTCCAGAAACTAGATCAAAACCAAACTGCCTTAGTTTATCTCTTTTTTCAAGCAAAAGAAAGCCCAAATCGTCTTTAGTTTGCCTTTGTAAATCTTTAATTTTTTGTTTGGTTTTCATAATGGGCTAAAGCTCTCTTTTAACGAATTGAACCCGGATAGGGAGTTTATTACTTGCCCTTTTGAACGCTTCTTTAGCCACTGCCTCTTCAATGCCTTCAATTTCAAATAAAATTCTACCTGGCTTTATTGGAAAAACATAATAATGCACCGCACCCTTACCTCCACCCATTGGTGTTTCAGCACCCTTAGCTGTTATTGGTTTATCAGGAAAAATCCTAACCCAAACTCTGCCTTTTCTTTTAAAACTTCTTGTTATTGCCCTTCTCGCTGATTCAATTTGTGAGGCAGTAATCCATTTTGTTTCTAATGATTTCAAACCAAAACTACCAAAAGCTAAAGTAGCGCCTTTTTGATCAATCCCTTTGGATCTACCCTTCATTGCTTTCCTGTATTTTGTTTTGCGTGGTTGTAGCATACTTACTTAAAAATGTCACCTTTATAAAGCCAGACCTTAATTCCAATTGCCCCGTACGAACAATGGGCTTCATTAGAACTATAATCAATCATTGCTCTTATTGTTTGAAGTGGTAAACGACCCTTTTTTAACCACTCCCTTCGAGATATTTCAACTCCGTTCAGCCGACCGGACACTTCTATTTTAACCCCTTGAATTTCTTTATTTTCAGCAACTTTACTTAAAGCCATTTTAAGAACTCTTCTAAAAGGAACCTTCTTTTCAAGCTGGCTTTGAACCCATTGTGCCACTAAAGAAGCTGAAACCCAAGGGTTTTTTACTTCTAAAATTTCAATTTTAATATCTGATTTTATTTCTCCTGTGGGGCCTGGCTTTTTGAAAATAATCTGGTTTAAACTTTCTTTTAACTCTTCAACGCCTTTGCCACCCCTACCTATAATTAAAGCTGGTCTTGAGGTTGTAATAATAATTTTTAAAACAGTTTGGCTCCGTTCAATAATGACTTCCTCTACTGACCCTTGAGGCAACTTGCTTTTAAGATAACCCCTAATTTCACAATCTTGTTTTAGGTATAAAGGAAAATGTTTATAATAAAAACCCCGGCTGAGCCAGTCCTTAATGCCTCTGATCTGGATTATTTTTGGGTGTACTTTATGACTCATAAATTAAATTGCTTTTCTTCTAAAAACCTTTTTTAGATTAGCTTTATCTGAACCTTTTCGCTCCTTATCTCTAGAAAAATTAAACTCTGACTTTTTTGTTCGGCTCACTCGCTTTCCTTCTTTTTTTTCCTCTTTAGATAATAAATTTTTTTCATCTTTTAAAGAAGGCATTAAAACCGATTTTGTTGAATTAGACAATTCGCTCAAGGTTAAAGTAACATGACAGGTTTTCTTTTGAATAGCTCCGGCTCTTCCTCTAGACATTGGGTGCCACCTTTTTAACTTAACCCCTTCATCAACTTTTATTTCTTTAATAAAAAGGTTATCATTTTCAATTTGAAAATTATGTTTACTATTTTGCACGCATGATTGAAGTAATTTTTTTAAAGGCAAAGACCCTCTTTTTACACAAAATCCCAAAAGCTCATTCGCCTCGTAAGCACTCTTCCCCCTGACTAAATCAGCGACTAACCTAACTTTTCTTGGGGCTATTCTTAAATTATTTAATTTTGCTGTAATTTCCATAAAAAATGAAAAAATGTTATTTCTTTGGAGCTGGTCTATCTGGAGCACCTGGTTTAGTTTCTAACTCCTTTTGCATTTTACCCCCGTGCCTAGAAAATTTAGTTGTTGGTGAAAATTCGCCTAATTTATGCCCCACCATTTCTTCAGTTATAAGCACAGGGATATGTTCTTTGCCATTATGAACAGCAAAAGTTATCCCTACCATTTCAGGCGATATACTTGAAGCTCTTGCCCATGTTTTGATAATGGTTCTATCACCCTTTTTCAAAAGGGTTATTTTTTTTAATAATTTTTCGTCAATATAAGGGCCTTTTTTTAAACTCCTGCTCATAGTTTTAATTATTTACTTCTTTTCTTTTTTACTCTTCTTTGAAGAATAAATTTATTTGATAATTTTTTCCTTTTTCTTGTTTTAACCCCTAAAGCTGGTTTACCCCAAGCAGTGCGTGGGTGCCTGCCAATTGGTTGTTTGTTTTTACCGCCCCCATGTGGATGGTCGCAAGCATTCATCGCTGACCCTCTAACTGTCGGCCTTGTCCCTTTTTTTCTAGCAGTGCCTGCTTTACCTATTTGATGAAATTTATGTTCTGGGTTTGAATTAGAACCAAAGGAAGCATAACACTCCGAAAGAACTTTCCTTGTTTCTGAAGAAGGCATCTTTAAGGTAGTGCATTTTCCCTCTTGTGCCATTACCGCAACCGAGGCACCAGCTGACCTCGCGATTTGACCGCCCTTATTAGGCGTTAACTCAACATTAAAAACATTCGCTCCCACTGGAAAATTTTTCAACTTCATTCTGTTGCCAGTTACAAGGCCTGCTTTTTCATTATGTTCAATAGTGTCTCCAGCTTTTAAATTGTGCGGAGCTAAAACATAGGCCCTCTCTTTATTAGGATACTCAATTAAAGCAATATTGCAAGTCCTGTTGGGATCATATTGGATTGAAAGAACATTAAAATTACCCATTTTTTTTTCACCAAACTCAATTATTCTATAAAATCGCTTGACTCTGCCTCCTTGGTGACGCATGGTAATCCTGCCAGAATTATTTCTTCCAGATTTCTTTTTCAAAATAGTCATTAAACTTTTTTGTGGTTTTTCTTTTGCCATAGAATTATCGAGGTAAAAGCTCAATTGTCTGCCCTTTAATCAAAGTTAAAGTTGCCTTTTTGTAGCCCTTTTTCCAGCCCTCTGTTCTACCCAGTCGTTTTCTTTTTCTTGGAATGTGGGTGACATTAACTTTAACAACATTAACGCCAAATAAACTTTCAACCGCTTTTTTAATTTCTGTTTTGGTAGCTTTAGGAAAAACTTTAAAAATATACTTTCCTGATTCGGCCTGAATAGCGGCTTTTTCTGTAATATGGCCTGCCTCTAAAACCCTCCACGCCTGATTAGGTTGCTTTTCTTTAGGAACAACTTTTACTTCTGGCTTTTTATCTTTTAAAGCTTCTTTTTTAGGAGCTTGCTTAACAGCTTTTGTCGCTTTTGTCT
>PFAX01000030.1:0-17315 GCA_002773495.1 bacterium (Candidatus Gribaldobacteria) CG10_big_fil_rev_8_21_14_0_10_37_21
TCCTCCGTTTGCTAAAATAACATTGTCTGCAGAGTACCAATTCAAGCCAGCGGCTGACCCATTTGAATCAAGAAGTAAATAGCCATTTGTGTCAGAGGACTTAATACTTGATTGGCCAGCCACCCTATTAAGTAAAACCGTAGGCAGGGCGGTTGAGGGAGCAGCCACATCTAATTTAGATGAGGGCGTGGTGTCACCAATGCCAACATTTGCGCCATTGTCCGTAATTATTGAGTCGCCAATTGTTGAAGCGGCGGTGAACTTGGCTATTCTGTTAATAATGCCAGGGCCAACTGTGCCCCCAGAACCTGAATCGTCTACTTCGCAAACAACCGAGCCGTCTTGGTTAATAACTCGAATCGAAGAACCAGCCACACACCCAGCTGAAGCCACTCTTGTTTGTACTGTTATTGGGTTAACATTAATAGTTAAATTGCCTCCCACGCCTCCGTCAGTTATGGTAACTCCAGTGCCAGCCGTAACAATTCTTTCATTAGTCAAAGTGGCATCTGAAGAGATAGTAAGGTAGGTTGCGTTAGTTGGAGCGCCAACAACTTGATCCCAGGCGGTTTTACAATCACCATCAAAACAAATACCCAATTTATCAGCGTTACTGCCATTATCAAGCAAGCCAAAATACATTTGGCCAGCACTTTGGCCACTATTTAAATAAAGCCCTTTAGCATATAAATTGCCCCCATTAGCCAAGGACCCGTTAATTAAAAAGGAATCCCTGGCACAATAAGCCCCGTAGGTTGCTGTTAATGCCGGGCGACTGACCCTTACACCGCCAACAGATCCACCACAACCCCCCGTCGCGCCGTCTTGCATCGGATAAACAACAAAACCTTCTGAAATCCAACCATAAGAACAAGCGTTAGCACCGTTTTTAAAAGCGTCAACAATTTCTGAGTAATACGCCAACCGGGCACCTTGCGCTTCGCAGGCTGCTTTTGCTTGAGCAAATGTTTTATTATAAGTTCCGATATGAAACCAATTCCCTTCAGTAGCGTCAGCAGAACTTGCGTCAGGGTTTTTAATTTGCAAAACACCTGACTTAATCTGATAGCCATTACCCACATTCAAAGGCGCTGGAACATTGCCAGCAGGTGGCGCTTGAGTCGGTTCTACCCAGGCCAATGCAAAACCTTTAATAATTAACAAAAGGGCCCCCAAGAGAGCCAAAACGAAAATTCTTTTTGGCACATTACTTTTGTTTTGCCCAGTTAAACTTAAAATTTAAAATTATAAATTTAAAATTCCTAGAAAAAACATTTTTTATAAAATTTTAATTCTCTTTAAAAATTTTTTGTTTTCTCGCTTAATTCTTGATTCTTGATACTTAATTTTTTTTAATGACTTCGTCTATCACTCCATACTTCTTGGCCTCCTCCGCTGAAAGATAAAAATCCCTGTCAGTGTCTTTTTCAACCGTTTTGAGGGGCTTGCCAGTGTGTTTGGCTAAAATTTGATTTAATTTAGCTTTCATTTTCAAAATTTGCTTAGCCCCTATTTCAATTTCACTCGCTTGCCCGCCAATATTGCCAGCCACTTGGTGCAAAAGAATTTCCGAATTGGGCAAGGCAAACCTTTTACCTTTTGCCCCAGCCGCCAATAAAACAGCGGCCATACTCGCTGCCATGCCAACGCAAATCGTTGAGATATCACAAGTAACAAAATTCATCGTATCATAAATCGCCAAGCCAGCTGTAACTGACCCCCCAGGAGAATTAACATATAGCTTAATGTCTCGTTTGGCGTCTTTGCTTGCTAACAATAAAATTTCAGCCATCACTAAGTTTGACAAATTATCATCAATGGGGCCAGCTAAAAAAATAATTCGCTCTTCTAAAAGCCGAGAAAAAATATCATAGGCCCTTTCACCTCTTTGTGATTTTTCAATTATTGTTGGTATTATTGGCATATCATAAATAATTTTTAATTTTTATTCAATTTTTAATGGCTTAATTTCTAAACGAAAAACTATTTTTCTAATCCTTCATATCTCAAACAATCTTTATAAAACTTATCTTTAAGTTCCATTCTACCATTTTGTGTATAAGATGAGGCGTCGGTAGATGCCATAGATGAATTAAACGCTGAATCATTGCAACGAATCCTAATTTGGCTTGGTCGCCATTCGTACCAATAAAACACTCCGCCTAACACGGCTAAAACAATAATAAGTAGAATAATCCTAAACCAATTTTTCATATTTTTAACACTTGCACCCGAATAAACGAAATTGTTTTAGAACGCCCCTGACTAAATTGCTATCTAGATTGTTGATGTTTGGAAACTGTGGTAATGAACTTCCCTGTTTTTGTTTTTACTTTTGTATGCTTGCCACCTTCAAAAATCACAAAGCCACACTTGCTTGCTAAATTCACTAATTCACGCCAAGTCAAATCGTTTGTCATACGCAAGCATACTCTTTGTTTATAGAAAACTGCACCGATCCTTTGAACTCTAATCTTGGAAACTCGTTAAGCTCCTGCGCCAAAGACAAGGGCGGCATGTATTGAGGCATTGATGAGCTATATTGCTCCGGGATTTCTAAAATTGTTTGGACGCAATCATTTACCTGCGCTATTAACTCTGAGAAACTACTTGCTTGTGTAAAACCGCCACGGCAAATTTCAGGACCAATAATCTCAGCCATATAGCCATTTTGTGTTTTTCGCACCAAAACACTTATCCTTCCGGGAAATTTTTTCCTTAGTGCTAAAATTATTTTTGTATCTTTTTTTACCATATATTTTTTAATTATGTGTTATAAAAATTTTCTAAAAATTGAAAGGTTTTTTCTTCTATCATCCTTTCTTTATAATACTCTTTAAACTTGTCAAGGTCAATTTCTTTGATTTTATCTTGGGGATAATTTGTTAAATACTTGTTAACTTCTCTTGCCAGCTCTTCATCAAAAACAGAAATTGACTTTTCTTTAGCTATCTGCCCTAAACAAAGTGCTTTTTTTGCTCTATCTTTGGCTTCTGTTGAAAATTTTGTTTTCAACTCCTCTTTTTCCTCTAAAAAAAACTCTTTCTTCTTAGCATGCTCTTCGTGCTGAATCATTCTTTCAATTTCACTTTTTAAAATAATTTCTGGTATTTCAAAATCAACCTCTTGAGCGATCTTAGCTAAAATTTCATCTCGCCATTTAATTTTTGAAGCAATTTCTTTTTCTTGGGTTATCCCTTCTTTTATCTTATTTTTTAAATCAAGTAAATCTTTAAAATCACCCAGCCCTTTGGCAAAATCATCGTTTAATGGGGGTAAAACCATTTCTTTAACTTTTTTCATCTTAACTTGAAACTCAACTTTCTTAGAAGCTAAGCTTTTATTAGCAAAGTCAGCTGGAAAAACGCTTTCAAATTTCTTTTCTTCCTCTGCTTTCATTTTGAGTAAATTGTCTTCAAAACCCTTAACTAACTTGCCTTTTCCTAAGATAAATTTATCTTTAAAAAGTTTATTATTTTCTATTTGAGGGCTTTGATATTCTACTTCAATAAAATCCCCCAAACAGGCCTCCCGAGATAAATCTTTAAAATCAGCTCTTGATATTAAGACCCAATTCAGGGCATCTTCAACTTCTTTTTCTTCAACTAGTACAATTTCTTTTTTAATTTGCTTGGCAAGGCCATCTAAGTCGGGCAATTTAATCTCTGGCAAAACAAAAACTTTAATTCTAAAACAAAAAGGGTTGTTCTGGGCTAACTTTAAAACAGCTATTTCAGGGGCCATAATTGGCTCTAATTGGTTGTTTTTTAAAATTTCAGGGTATTTGTCTTTTATGGCTAAGTTGGCGGCTGAAAACAAAACATCCTCTTTGCCGGCTTTCTCTTCAATAACTTTCTTAGGGGCTTTACCAGGCCTAAACCCATCAATTTTTAAACCAACATTTAAGTTTTCAATCGCCTCGGCCCTGTAATAATCAAAATCCTCCCAAGGCATTTCCCCTGTTATTTCAATTTCACCCTTCTCCAATTTTTTAACTTCTGTTTTCATAGTTTAGATTTTAGAAAAAAATTGTTTCGCAACATGTTTAGTTTCTATTGTAAAAAACTTTTTTACATCTTTCCACTCAACCACTTTTAGCATATCCGGCATTTTTGTTTGGTCTGCTTCCTCAAAAAAAGTCAAACTTCTGAAAATATGGATAGCATTTTTTTGAAGTACCTTGAATTTTTTATCATAAAACGTCAATACTTCTTCTAGGGATGCAGTTTTTTCTTCATGAATAACAAAATATAGATCAATAAAATCGCGCTTTATCCCCCTGCCAGCAATAGCCGCTATTTTCATCGCTGCTATGTCCTCAATATTTGCCAGGGGAACCTCTAAAAAACTTGTTGTTTTAGCTATTAAAAAGTATATTTTTTTCTCCTCTATCTTTAGCAAAGTCAGGTATTTTTTGCTCTAGCTTTCCACCCAAAGTAGCAGAATCGAATGTTTTTGTTGTGAAAAAATCAAGATCAACCGAAATCCGATGACCTATTTGCAAAGCCAAAGCAGTGCCCCCGGCTAAATAGGCATCCCTTAACGATCCGCTCCTGCCTATTGAAGCCAATGACTTTTTTGCATTTCTCGGAAGGGCTTGTTCAAACATAAAATTTTATTCTTTGAAATGTTAAAATACATTGCCCAAAAGTTTGCGACCTTTGGAGTAAGTTGCCTTGATTTGGTTAAAACTTGCACTAAAGAATTTACCTGATAATTATGCAAAAGCCACCTAACCGCCTCTAAATTGCCAAATTCTAAAACCTTAGCAATAATATATGCCTTGTGCTTTTCTTTATCAACCGTCTTAAAGTCAGTATCCCAAAAATATTGTTCCAAAAACCTTGGCAACATATAAATAAATTGAAACTATTTTTCTAATCCTTTAAATCGTAAACATCCAAAATAAGCGGTTTCGTAGCTAACATCGCCCCAGCTTTCTGTAACTCTAGCACTTCTTTCACAGCTTTTTCTAATCTCATTTGGCCGCCACTCATACCAATAAAACAAACCCGCGCCTATCAACAAAACCCCCGCAAGCAAAACTATTATTGTTGCTTTCATAATTAAAAATTAAAAATTGAATAAAAATTAAGAATTAAAAATTAAAAATTTATTCGCTTTTAAATTTCTCAACGGCTTGGGTGATGATTTCTTTGGCTTTGTCAGCGGTATCCCAGCCAGTTATTTTAACAAATTTATTGGGTTCTAAAAGCTTATATGTTTCAAAAAAATTTTGTAGTGGGTGGTGTCAGAATAGTGTCAGACACGGGGCTGACACCACCCGTCTTAATAATTTTGTCCTTTCAACTTCTGTGCTATTTTTTCTCTTTTTGGTACTCGCCTTTATTAAAGCAATACTTTGATTCTCTTTTAAGCCCCGCAATAATATCCGATATATTGTATCCGTCTACCTTACCAAAACGGTCTTCTAGAACGCCCCTGATAGTCATTCCTATGTTCTCCATATATTCGTTCTGTTCTCTGCTTTCTGGGGATCCAACGGCATAGTCAAAAATCATGTTTAGTTTCTCAGTCAAATTTTTAATATCCATGGATGTTTGTTCGTCTATCTTTTCTCCATCTTTTCCCTCTATTTTCTCGTCAAAATCCTCTCTATAATCCCCTGTTACCATCCAATGCCCTTCATAAGCGGAAAGGTCTACAAAATAAAATTTATATTTTCCTTTGTCAGACGTGCTATCAAACCGTTGCCCCTCTAACTCCTCTGCGGCTTTTGCAAGCAAAGCGGATGCTATTTGCTCTTTCTCTCCTTGCTTTTCTTTTCTGCTCCTATAAAAATCTTCATCAAACTCCTTTAATTCGTCTTGAATTTTTTTTGCTTCCTTTGAGTCAGGGTCTTTTTCAAGGAGCGCCTTCGTCTTTTTCTCTTGATCATTTATGTCTCTGAACTTTTGCCATCTTGACAAAAGCGCTTCTTTGTTTTTTTCGACTATAGATCCTGGAAATTCATCTTTATCAATTGAAGGGCGCTCTAAAGGATCTCTGCTTTCAATGCTCATATTGTTTTAATTTAATAAAATGAAGAAACAAAATGATTATTTTTATTACTCCAACTTATTAAAAATTATTTATTCTTATATTTTTCAACCGACCTTTTTATGATTTCTTTGGCTTTGTCAGCGGTATCCCAGCCAGTTATTTTAACAAACTTATTGGGCTCTAAAAGCTTATATGTTTCAAAAAAATTTTGAAACTCCTTTTTTTGATGTTCAGGCAAATCTTCGACATTTTGGATTTCTTTAAATCTAGGATCTATCTTTTCAATCGGAACGGCAATTATTTTATTATCTATGCCAGCTTCGTCTTCCATATAAATCATGCCAACTGGCCTTGATTTAACAACGCACCCTGGAAAGGTTGGCCTTGAAGCTAACAAAACAATATCTAAGGGGTCGCCGTCTTCTGATTTTGTTTGGGGCATAAAACCATACTCAAAAGGAAAGGTCTGAGGGCCATAAAGGGTCCTGTCTAAAAAAATAGCCCCTATCCCTTCATCAATCTCGTATTTATTATTTGATCCCTTAGGTATTTCTACCACAACATTTATTTCTTCTGGGGGGTTCTTGCCACAAGAAATATCTTTTAATAAATTCATATTTTTTAAATAGTTATTATTGGCATTTAGCACATGTTTCCGCTTGAGGGTAGGCCTCCAAACGGCCTTTGGGAATTGGCTTGCCACATTTTTCGCAAATGCCATATTTGCCTTTTTTAATTTTTTCGATTGCTATGTCGACCTTTTTTAATTCATTTTCTAAGGTCTGCTCAAGAGCTAACCTCATGCCAAACTCTTCTACTTCATCGACTTCCTCTTCTAAGCTCGTGCCTGGATCAAAAGAGGGCATTTCAGCCGTCCAATTATTTTTTTGGTCTGTTTCTTTAGCAAAAGAAGCTAACTTTTTTTCAAGACCTTCTTTGTTCAAAAACATCTTCTCTTTCTGTTTACTTAAAAATTTTTTGTCCATAATATTAATTTATTTATTTTCTGTTTATTTTAACAAACTAAGAATCTTTTCCATTGCTTCATAAGATAAACTTATAACAAAATAATCGTTATAAATCAAATAACAAACTCCCAAATCATCCTGGGAAACTGTTTGATACTTGAACTTGGGTAAGGTTTTGCTCGCTTTGAAAGTGGCGCTATAAGGGTTTTGGTAAAAACCTAACAACTCAAAGAGTGGCTTTAGGTTCGTAAAAACGTTTGCTTCAAATTGAACGAAGTTAGCGCTTAAAACCTCGCTCTCTCTAACTTTAGCCGCTAAAACAACCCGTAAGCCCTCTTTTTGTTTATACAATAAAAGGTCTATTTTTTCAAGGCGTGTTTCAAGGTCTTGATCAAAGATAATCCCAATTTCTTTCAGGGCAACTATCATTGAAAAGGCCTCAGTGGCGGTTGAAGAGGCAAAAACTATTCTTTGGAACACCCCTTGGGGCAAGTCCTCCCCTAAAGCCCTCTCGAAAAGCAAGGGAATTTCTCTTTGGTTAGAAAAACTCAATAATTTAGACATTGTAACCCCTAAAACAGCTATTGGTAAACTAATCTCACTAAAAGTAGTCGTTGCCACCACTTCAGGTACTTCAGGAATGACAGGCGCTGCAGGGGTTTCGGGTATTAAGGGTACCTCTGGAACTTCTGGTGCAATGGGTGCCTCTTCTGGCAAACCTTCTTCTGGGGGAGTTCCCTGATTTTCTAAGCATTGTCGGCTTTCAAGATACTTAATCACTTGCCAAGTAATAAAACCAAAAAGTAGAAGCGCTAATAGCCCTATAAAAGCTCTTACAATAAATTTCTTAATTGATGAACTTTTTTTAGTCAAGGGATGAAGAACAACGCTTTTGCCTGGTTTTTCTCCAAAATCTTCTGTTAATTGAATATTTTTAGCTTTCCCTGCCACCCTGGCTAAAAACTCTTGCCTTTGGGCCTCTTCTTTTTCTGAAACCCTCGTTAAACGTTTCAAAATTTCTTCTTTAACTAATGGCCCCTTTAACTTTTTATTTTCTTTTTCTTTCTCTATTTGGGCCCTTCTTTCTATTTCTTTAAATTTTTTGACTTCTTCTTTTTGTTCTGCCTCTTTTCTTTCTGTGGCTTGGGCCTTTTCTTTTTGTTGCTCGGCATTCATTCTGACAATTTCCATAACTTTTTCAGCTTCAACCGCTTCTGAAGAATTATGTTCACTTTCTATCTTACTTCCTACTTGGGATCTTGCAACTCTGAAAACAGAAGCTTCTTTTAGGGGTTGGCCAACTTTCTGGCTTGTTTTCTCTTCTATATCTTCTGAAATAGCTTTATCAAACTTTTTCTCTAAAAATTCATCTTGTTTTGTTGGCTTTTCTCCTCGTGAGGGTATTGTTTCTAAGGAACCTTCCTCTGTTTCTATTAGGTTTTCCCAAAATTCTGCTTGCTCAATCTGTTTAAAAATACTTCCTATTTTATCACCTACTTTCTTTAATTCCTTTTCTGACGCTTCAAACTCTACTTGTCCTAAAGCAAGCTCTTTCTCAACGGCTTGCGCTTCTTTTTCTAAAGACCACCTCTCCTCTTCTTTTAATTTTCTTTGTTTTTCCTTTTGCCAACGCTCTTGACCTAATTTACGCCTCTCTAAAGGGCTCTGGGCTTGTTCTTCTTTTCCTAATAAAACCTTTATTTCATTTTCTACTACCCCTTCTTCTTTTTTAATTTTAAAAATCTTTTCTTTAAGCTCGCTTGCTTCTTGAGAAAGTCGTTCTTTTTTTTCTTTTAAACTTTCATTAAGACCTTGTTTTTGGTTAAAAAATGCTTCCAGTTCTTTTTGCTTTTCTTGCAAAAACAGGACCTCCTCAACATCAGTATAGAACTGCTTTTCTTTTTCTAAACCTAAAACTTTTTTTTCTAAGTTTTTTAAGGATTTTTCTATTTTACCTATATTTAAATGAAACTTTTCTATTTCCTCTTCCAATGCCCAACGCTTTTCTTCAAAATTTCTTTTTTCTTCTTCTTTTGCCCAACGCTTTTCTTCAAAAAGGTGCTTTTGTTTAAAATCTTCTACCTTGGCCTCTTTTTCTTCTAAGGCCTTCAAATCAACAAAAACTATTTCTTCAGTTTTCAAAATGGCTTCTAATTCATTTTCAAATTGACGAATTTTTAAAGAAACTTCCTTGCGTCTTTTTTGTAAAGGCAATCCTTGGCTAGGAATATTTTTTAATATTTTCAAAAGCTCAAGCTTTTTTGCCCTTAACTTCTTTTTAATACTTTGGGCTTGTGAAAAAATTAAATCAAGAGAAATATTCGCTTTTTGTAAAGATCCCTCCTTTAAGAACTCTTCTTTAAAAACAGGATCTAAAGAAACTGGCTCTAAGGGGGGCTTAATTCCTTCCGTTTCTACGGGCTCTGTTTTGATTGAAATTTCTTGCTTACTTTGTGACCTCTCTTCTTTTTGTTGAGCTTGTTCAACCTGTTGTGGTGGCTTCTTTGTCTCTTCTTTCTTTGTCTCTTCTTTTATTTCTTTTATCTCTGTCGGTTTTGGTTGAGCAAGTGGCTTTGGCTGAAAAGACGGCTTCTCAAGAGGAAGCTTTGGCTCAATAACAGTTTGCTTTTGAGTTTGCAATCCAACCTGAACTTCTTGCTTTTTAGAGTTACTGGGAATTAAAGAAACCCTTGAGAGTTGCATCTTTTGCACCTCTTTCAAGTCGTCTTCCATTGTAAAAATGACGCCTTTTGATAAAATTTCATAAATTTTATCTTGACTTAAAAACGTCGGCTTTTCTTTAAAGCTCTTATTCTGGCCCCCTTTTGTGTTTTGAGGCAGACCAACAACAGCTTTTTCGTCTATGTTTTGGCCATCCTGTTCTGCCATAATTTATGTTTATCTTCGCTTAAAACGAGGTGGTTCCTGTTTGGGTTGTTGACCTTTTAAAAAACCAGCTTGTTTAGCTGATAAGCTAATTTTGCCTTGCTCATCAATAGCGATAACTTTTACTTCAATCTTATCGCCTAACTTTAAATAATCGCTTGTTTGGTTAACTCTAAATGGGGCAATTTCTGAAATATGCAATAAACCATCTTGCCCAGGAGAGAGTTCCATAAAGGCACCAAAATCAGTAATTTTAACTACCGTAGCCAGGACAAGCTCGCCCACCTCATATTCTTTTGTTAAACCCTTAATCCAATCAAGCGCTTTTTGAGCTGACTCGTCATCCTTAGCTGAAACAAAAACCCTGCCATCTTCTTCTATGTCAATTTCAACCGAACACTTTTCAATAATTTCATTAATTACTTTGCCCCCACTGCCAATGACAGCACCAATCTTATCGGGATTGATTTGAATTTTATAAATCTTTGGAGCATACACTGAAAGTTCCTTCCTTGGCTCTTGCAAGACCTTGCTGATTTTTTCAAGAATAAATTCTCTGCCCTCTTTAGCTCTTGTTAAGGCCTCTCTGAATATTTTACCTGTTATGCCGTCTATCTTAACATCCATTTGAATTGCTGTAACACCTTCTTTTGTGCCTGCCACCTTAAAATCCATATCTCCCGAGCTGTCTTCTGGGCCTTGAATGTCTGTAATTAGTTTATAATCATTATCCTTCTTAATAATACCCACAGAAATCCCAGCTACTGGTCTTTTTAAAGGAACACCTGCATCCATTAAGGCCAGCGCACCAGCGCAAACAGAGGCCATACTGGTTGATCCGTTTGAACTTAAGGCCTCTGAAACAATCCTAATCGTATAAGGAAAATCATCAAAACTAGGCAAAAGTGGCAAAAGTGCTTTTTCCGCTAACATGCCATGGCCTATTTCTCTTCTTCCCGGGCCAGAGAGGCGCTTTACCTCTCCAACCGAATAAGGCGGAAAATTATAGTGATGTAAAAACCTTTTTTTACCAGAAAATTCCATCTCGTCAAAAAGTTGCTGGTCGCCAGGAGAGCCCAAAGTTAAAATAGATAAAATCTTTGTTTCCCCCCTTTGAAAAAGAGCTGAACCATGAGTCCTCGGTAAAAGGGCGACTTGGGCCTCTATTTCTCTAATTTCATCTAATTTTCTTTGGTCAGGTCTTTTCTCATGTTTTAAAATATTATCAGTTAAAAGGTTATCCTTAAAATTACTAAAAATATCTTTAGCTGTTTCAAGATATTCCTCCCCAAACTCGGCTTTAACTATTTTCAAAACCTCTTCTTCAACCGCTTTGACATCTTTTTTGCTCTGCAATCTATCTTTTTGATAAAGCGCTTTTTCAAGCTTCTCTTTTAAAACATTTAAAACTTTTTCTTCTAAAAGGGGAGTGGTTGGCCTTTTCAAAGGAACAAACTTTTCTTTTTGATGTTTTTTAATAATCTTTTCTTGAAACTCCAAAAGGGCTTTCAAATGTTTTTGGGCAAATTCAAAAGCGCCTGCAAAATCAACTTCTTTTGCTTCATTGGCCCTTCCTTCAATCATATTAATTAAAAAGTCGCCCCCTTTTCCAACCCCAGCAAAAACAATATCTAATAATGCCCCCTCCCTTTCTAAAGAAGTTGGGTTTAAAATATACCCACTTTCATTTTTTGCAACTCTAATGCCAGCCACTGGGCCATTAAAGGGAATATCTGAAATACTCAAAGCAATGGAGGTGCCTAAAAGCCCTAAAACAGCCGGGTCGTTTTCTGTATCCCAGCTCAAGCAGGTAGTAATACACTGGATTTCTCTTGTTAGGCCCTCTGGAAAAACAGGCCGTAGGGCCCGATCAATCATTCTTGAAGTTAAAATGGCTACAACAGAAGGTCGGCCCTCTCTTCTTACAAACCTTGAACCCAAAATTTTACCAGCGGCGTAAAACTTTTCTTCATAATCACACGTTAAGGGAAAAAACCCTTGTGAGGGTAAATCCTGGCCTACTTGAGCAGTGGCTAAAATAGTTGTCTCGCCAGTGCTTACTACACAATGGCCTGAGGCCTGGTCAGCAAACCCGCCAATCTGAACATTTATTTCTTTTTCGCCTAACTTAATTGAATAATTTTCTGTTTTCATTTTATTTTATCTATTTATTTTTTAATTTTAATCACCTTCTAAGTTATTATATCTCTCACCTATCTTATCTTCTATATCTTCTATTCTCAATGAAAAATCATCTAAATCATTCTGAACTGCGGTCGCAAAGTTTGTCGCAAATTTTTTATAAGAGAGGTAATCGTTTATTGAGTGAACAATAAGCCATAAAAAAATAATAGCGAATAAGATACTTAAAATTGTTTCCATAAATTTTTATTTCTTAAGCTGTCCTGTTTTTATCATTTAACCTTTTCTTGAATAAAATTAATAACCTCTTCAGCAACCCTTAGGGCTTTTGCACCAGTTTCTTTGTCATAATTTAGGATAATGCCACCGGGGTAACGAGTAGGATTATAGAATCTATTCAAAAATTCGCATTCTTCATTGATTCTTAAAAAGTCAGGGATAATCTTTATACATTCCTCTAAAAGCTCAGGTAAATTATGACTTTTCTTTGGTTCAACAACACTTAACACAATAAACCCTTTTAAATACTTTTCCACTGCCTGATGCGATAGAAAACAAGCATCCGCTGCTATGTCGGTTTCTTTAAACCCTGCTTTAGCGAAAAGCAAATCATCATCTGCCCTGCTAAACCATTCTTGTGCAAGTTTTTTGCTATTGCTATTTTGTTCCATAAATTAATTTGCCTTCTTTAAAAATTCTATTAACAAAAAAATCTCCTAAGTTTCTTCTTTCTTCTATTTCTTGAGGCGTATAGACAATTAAATCAAGCCCCCTAATAAATTCATTGGGATTCAAAAAATATTCTTTTTTGTATAATAACTTTTGAATCTCACCCATCCTGTCAAAATATTGTTTTTTTGTTTTTTTAACAATAAGTAAATCTATGTCACTATCTTCTCTGTTGTCGCCCCTGGCTCTTGAGCCATATAAAATAATCTTTTCTGGCTTATATGGCCTTAATCGTTCAACTACTTTATTAAGTTTTACTTGCTGGGTCATATTGCTTTATTTTTTTAATAAGTAACGTTTTTGATCAGCTCCCAAATCAATAAACTCATCCACCACATCTTTTATCTTAGAGGAAGTTGTTTTTTCAAAAGCGATTACTTCAACTCTTTTGCCTTGGGCTTTTAAATATTCCACTAAAGGTGCAAAATCACCATCCCCAGAGCAAAGAACAACCACATCAACATTAGAAGCGGTTCTAACGGCGTCAATGACTATGCCGACATCCCAATCCGCTTTTTTCTGACCTCCATAAAACTCTTGGAGCTCCTTAACCCTGGTTTCAATCCCTAAACTCGTTAAGGCCTCAAAAAATGGCTTTTCTTCGCCTGTCTTTGTTGAAACAACATAACCAAAAGCCCTGATTAATTTCCTGCCGTCAATCCCTTTTTTTAAGACCTCTTTAAAATTAACCTTTGAATTAAAAAGGTTTCTGGCTGAATAATAAAGGTTTTGGACATCAATTAAAACCTCTACTCTTTGTTCTTTAGGTTTTATAAACATATTTATAAACCAATGCCCTCAACCACTTTCTTGTGGCGGGTTTTATTTTCTCTTTCTAAATACTTTAAAAGTTTTTTTCTTTTAACAATCATTTTCAAAAGCCCCCTCCTTGAATGATTATCTTTAGGGTTTTTTTTGAGGTGCTTTAATAGTTGTTGAATTTCTTCTGTTAACAAAGCCACCTGAACATCAGCTGACCCGGTATCCTCCTTGTGTAGCTTGAAATTAGCCGCCACCTTTTCTTTTGTTTGTTTTTTTAATGCCATATGTTTTATATTAATTTTATAAACTCTTTTGTGGTTAGTCCGCTTTGCTTTACAATAGCCATAAACAAACCTCTTTTTATCTCTTTGCCATGAAGTGGCACAACTGTAACCTTTTTCTTCGCCTTATTGGTTAATGTCAAATGACTACCAGATTGTCTCATCTCAACAAAGCCCGCTTTTTTCAATATAACTACAACATTTTTCGGTTTTAGCGAAGGTAAACGCATAAAAATTATGAAAAACAAACATTAGCTGGAATTTTAGAAATAATCGTTTTCTCTGATTCAAACGACACTTCTTCCTTAAGATCGCAAAGAGTCTGTAAATATAATTCTATCGCGTCTTTGGCCATTACTTGGGCCTCTTCAAATGTCTCGCCCTGCGTTAAGCAACCCGGCAAAGAAGGCACGGAGACCACATAACCGCCTTCTTCGGCCGGCTCAAAAAAAGCGGTAAAGTTATAGACCTTTTGCTTTTGCTTTTGCTTTTTCTTTTTTATTATTTTTTGTTCTCCCATAATTTTTATAAACTTTTAATTTTTATTAAACAATTCTTGTTTCCTTTCATTAAAAGCCTCATTTGATAAACAACTTGGGCAAGTGCTTCCTATGACTACTTGCTCCCCAGAGCTCATAAAAGAAATTATTTCTTTATTAGTAAAGCTATCTTTCACCCATTTGCTTGTCCAACCTTTTTCTATGTACCCACTAAAATAAAGGCAAGTATTTAATGATTCATTGTATGCGTACTCAGGCACAAATAAACTATTTTGCCCCAAAGATTTTACATCTGCTTGGTACAATTTATCACCAGCTTTTTGGCATTCCTGTCGCATAGAAAATAAGAAATCTCGTTCCCGTTCTTGCTTCTGTTGTTGCGGTAAAGAAATAACAAAATAATAGGATATCGAAACACCCGCCAATAAAATGGCTACACACGCACTTACTTTCAATAATTTTGATAAAAAAGTATTATACATAATTTGCAATTTACAATTTTAGATTTTATATTGCCTTGTGCCCCCACCGCGACTCGAACGCGGAACCGCTTCCTTAAGAGGGAATTGCTCTACCAATTGAGCTATGGGGGCAAAAAGGCAATGTCTTGCCTTTTTGCGGGCGTTTAGCCAAATTTTTAATTTGGCGTTAAAAACGCCCTGGGATACGAATATTCATACATTATTTTCCGTAAAAACCCCAGAGGGAATTACGCCAATGTCTTGCCTTTTACTTAATCCCCTCCTCAATTAGCGAGACTGTCTGGAAACTTAATTAAACAATCAATTTTAAAAATCTGATTACTACTCCAAACCGACTTAATCGGCTCAATATCAACTACCCCCAATAAAGTTAAAGCCACCCCAACAATTAAAAAAGAACCGTAAATTAAGACCAAGCCAATAATCGTTGTTTTAATCACATCCTTTGCTTGGCTTTTATATTTCGACATACTCCCTCCTAAATAGAAGAGAATCCCAGCAATAACAAACATTAAAATAACAACATAGGGGATAATTGAAACAAATAAATAATTTAACGCCCCATTAATCATTTGAAAAAGGTGGCAAATTTGGCAATGCAAAATACCTTTACTTAAACTCCCTTCAGCACATTCTGTTTTACCTATTTTGTCGCATTCAGCCACTACAGCTGCCTCGTTGCCTCCAGAAATTACGCCACAACCTTGATAAACCACCTGCTTTCCACAGGGGACAAGCCCATCATAACAAACCGCATAAGCATTGTTTGTTAGCTTGCCCGAAGAGTCAGCCCCTTGAGCTGGGTAATAATTCCCAGCTGAAACAAAAAAAGGAGCCATTATAAAACCTAAAAAAAATATAAAGAACACTTTAACAAATTTTTTCTGCAATTTTTTTGTAAACATATTAGTTCCTCCTTTTAAAGGCAAAAGAAACAGGCCATTGCCTTATTTCTACTATAAAATAAAAAAACTTTTCTTGCAATAGCAAAACTTTTTTTAGTGCTGTATTCTTGAATTAGTCCGAACGCATTTCGCCGCCACAGGCGGCGAGGAAGTCCCCCCGCGAAAATTCGGAAAGGCGGCGGAGCCGCACCGCTAACAATTTCAAGTTTTTCTTTGGCGGCATTTAATTATGAATTTAATTCAATTAAAAATCAAAAAAGAAAAGAGGCGACCGATTTCACTGGCCGCCTCAGAGTGTCTGGATGGTGTGATAGAGCTCCTCCCACGAAGCGACACGCTTTGCGACCGTGCCAATGTCCACATGGGTGTTATAACCCCACGAGAACAGGAAACGGTGCGGCACGATACCGACGAGTTGCTCGAGCTTGTCGAGGTCATCGTCAACATATAAGTCGAGGCTGTTTGCCGCACTCGCTTTACTATTGCCGTGGCCGACACCAACGAAGTCGAGTCGAAGCCCTTGCCGAGTAGACCACTCTTTGGCGATTTCGAGTTCAACTTCGCCGTGCGAGGTTACGACAAGGACAGTGTGACCATCAGCAACAAGCTGGGGAAGAAAGTGCAGAACGCCGTCAACGGGCTCCATGAGGAATCCGATCTCGCGCGTTCCGTAAATGGTCTTCTGAAGCTCGCGATACTGCTCCATCGTGAGATGTTTTTCTCCTACCACGATTTCTTTCTTGAATTTCGCGGAAGGAATATCAACTCCGTAGAGTTTCCTCGCACCATCAGACTTGAGTTTTCCGCAGTCGGAAATGACTCCATCAAAATCAAGACCGATTTTCATTGTTTACCTCCAGTTTGGAATGAACGACGTACTGATTTATATATTAGTATTAGTTTAGTCCAAAAGCGTTAAAAAATCAAGTCAAAAACAAAAAAAGAAACTCAGTAAGTTTCTTTTCAAAAATTCATATGATTAAAAAATTTTCTTCCCCCAAAATTAAAATATGGTTCGAGCTGATGTTTTTAACAGGTTCTTTGGCAGTTTTTATCGGCACGGCAGAGCCGCGATTTACTGGATTGGCTCCTCGCCGCCGCAGGCGGCGAAATGCGTTCGGACTAATTCAAGAATACAGCACCAGTAAGGAATTTGTAAGCGGTTTCGGTTCGCCTCGCTTTGCTCGGCGACTAAATTGTAAGGAATTTTGGGCGAAAAAATCAGTTGGCGATTTCGTTCGGAGAAAAGAAAATTTTTAATCAAAACAATATGAAATACTTTATCTATAGACATAACATCCCATAATCGCATTATACCCCACCTCTCTGCCATTGCGAGGAGCAACGCGATTTCATCTCTATTTACGGCCGCTTGAGACGGTCTTGTAATGACGATGTAGTGCGGAGATGGAATGTTTTATCTATACGCAAGAAAATCTACCGAAGAAGACAACCGACAGGTTTTGAGTATTGAAGCTCAACTTATTGAGTTCAAAGAATTTGCCGCCAAAGAAAAACTTGAAATTGTCGCCTCGCTTTGCGAGGCAAAAACTGCCAAAGAACCTGGGCGAACGAAGTTCGCGGAAATGTTGTCATTGATTGAAAAAGGAAAGGCAGACGGGATTATCTCGTGGCACCCCGATAGATTAGCGAGGAA
>PFAX01000030.1:17352-20575 GCA_002773495.1 bacterium (Candidatus Gribaldobacteria) CG10_big_fil_rev_8_21_14_0_10_37_21
AACGCCGCAGGGTTTGTTTATGCTGAACATTGCTTTTGGCCAATCAAAATATTTTGTAGATAATTTGCGAGAGAATGTAAAACGAGGATTACGGCAAAAGATACGAAACGGCGTATGGCCCGGCTGGGTGCCAGTGGGTTATTTGAACAATCCCAAAACAAGAATGATTGATATTGATAAAGGTAAGGCATCTAAAGTTAAAAAACTTTTTGAGCTTTACTCCTCTGGAAAATATACCTTAAAATCTCTCGCAAATTGGTCTAAAAAAAAGGATTGTATGGCAATCTCGGAAAAGAAATCGCTGTCAGCAATGTTCAGAAAATTTTGAATAATCCTTTTTATATCGGCTTAATGAAATACGGAGGGGAAATTTTCGAGGGAAAACACGAGCCGTTAATTTCAAAGAAACTTTTTGATAAATGTCAGGAAGTGATGAGTAAACGAGGAAAAGTGCAAGAAGTGAGAAAACATAATTTCGCTTTTCTTGGTTTGTTAAAGTGTGCCTCTTGCGGTTGCTCAATTACTGCCGAAATTCAAAAGGGGTATAGCTATTATCGTTGCACCAAAAAGAAAGGACCTTGCCAAGAAAAGCATTATTTGCGAGAGGAAGTTTTAAGTGAGCAAATCAAAGCTTTTCTTCAAAAAGTTTCTTTGTCGAGCCAAGAAACAAAAAAAGTTTTGGCGGCGTTGGATAGCGAACAAGAACAAGCAAAATTACAAGCTCAATCAAAAGTGGAAAGTTTGAAAGAACAATTAAAACAAACAGAAACAAAATTAGCAAAACTGCTAGATGTGTTTTTGAACGACGCTTTATCTATCGAAGAATACATCGCCAAAAAGCAGGAGTTGTTATCGCGAAAATTGGAATTGCAGGAAAAAATTACCGACTTTGAGCAAAAAGGGTTGTCTTGGCTCGAACCGGCTCGCAAGTTCGTAAAATCCTTAAATCAAGCCGCGAATCTAGTTCAGACAGATAATCTTTCCGAATTGCCAACATTTCTGAAAAACATCGGCTCGAACCATATTTTGCGAAATCGTGAATTCGTTTTTACCCCAAAAATTGAATACGAATTAGTCGCCGAGCGAAGCGAGGCGAACCGAAACCGCTTACAAATTCCTTACTGGTGCCCCCGCCAGGACTCGAACCCGGATCTTTTGTTCCGAAGACAAAAACTTTATCCATTAAGCTACGGGGGCATTTTAAGCCAATCATAACAAAATAATTGAAAAAATTCAATTATTCCTTTAAAATAAAATAATCGCCAAAAATTTCACTCTTTTTGACTTACCGAACATTCCAACATTCTCCAGAATGTGAGAATGTCATTATATTCCTAATTTTTCATTTTTCATTTTTAATTTTAACTATGCAAAACCTTTTAAAAAATATCCCAAAAAATATACTTAAAGCCCTAAATGTCTTACAAGAAGGTGGCTTTGAGGTCTATTTGGTTGGTGGATGCGTTAGGGACCTTTTACTTGGTATACTTGGTAAAACCCCAAATGACTGGGACATTACAACCTCAGCTACCCCAGAACAAATCCAGACAATTTTTGAAAAAGAGGGCTTCAAGACCGTCTACGAAAACCAATTCGGGACTGTTTTAGTTATTTTAGGCGAAGGTAAAGGAGAAAAATGCCTAGAAATAACCCCTTTTAGAACAGAAAGCGAGTATTCTGATAAACGCCATCCTGACGAAATCAAATGGGCAAAGACCTTAGAAGAAGACCTTACAAGAAGGGACTTTACTGTTAACGCAATTGCCATTGCATTAACAGAATCTCTAAATCCTAAATCCGAAATCCTAAACAAATCCAAAATTCAAAATTCAAAATCTAAAAATAACCACCAACTACCGACCTGCCTACCAGCAGGCAGGACTGCCAACCTGTCTGCCGGCATGCAGGACTGCCAACTAAAAATCATTGATCTCTTTAATGGTCAACTTGATATTCAAAATCAAATTATAAGGGCGGTGGGTGTGCCTGAACAAAGGTTTAAAGAAGATGCCCTAAGGTTAATGCGAGCTATTCGGTTTGCTGTTTACTTAAGCGATGCGGGCTGGCACATAGAAGAAAAAACTTTTGAGGCCATCAAAAAACAAGCGAATGATTTAAGCTTTGTTTCAGGGGAAAGAATCAGGGATGAGCTTATAAAAATTATTGAGAGTTATAACCCAAAACAAGGGATTGAACTTTTAAGAGAAACCGGGCTTTTAAAATATATCTTACCCGAGCTCTTAGAGGGCTTTGGCATAGCTCAAAACAAACACCACACTTTTGAGGTTTATCAACACAACCTCTTGGCCTTAGAATATGCTAGTAAACAAAAATTTTCTTTTGAAGTTAAAATGGCCGCCCTCCTACACGACATTGGCAAACCCCGTACGAAAAGGGGGCAAGGCAAAGATGCCACTTTCTACAACCATGAACTTGTTTCAGCTAATATGGCCAAAAAGGTGCTCACTCGTTTGAGATTTCCTAAAAAACAAGTTGACAAAATAACTCTTTTAGTTAAGAGCCATTTGTTTTATTATAATGTTGGGGAAGTTAAAGACGCCTCTGTCAGACGTTTAATAAAAAAAGTTGGACCGGAAAACATTGAAGAGCTTTTAGAGTTAAGGTACGCTGACAGAATTGGCTCTGGGGTACCAAAAGCTGAGCCCTATAAGCTAAGGCATTTAAAGTATTTAGTTGAAAAGGTCTCTCACGACCCAATCTCAACTAAAATGCTCAAGGTAACAGGGGAAGATGTGATGGACATCTTAAAAATTAAGCCATGTCCTAAGGTAGGACATGTTTTGTCCTACCTTTTGTCCTATGCCTTGTCCTACCCTGAAAAGAACAAAAAAAATGTCCTATCTCAAAAAATTAAAGAGGTAGGACAAATGTCCGACCTTGAGGTAGGACATTTATTCGAAAAATCCCAAAAAGAAATAAACGAAGTCATTCAAAAAAACGACAAAATGACTAAAGCCAAATACTGGGTAACATAATAGTTAAAAATTTAAAGCTCAAAGCACAAAATTAAAAATTGGAGAAATTCTTTAAAAACGGGCTGTAGTATAACGGTAGTACTCAACGTTCGGGACGTTGGAGCTTGAGTTCAACTCTCAACAGCCCGACTTCAGTAAAACTAAAATCGCCTTTTTAAAAGGCGATTTTAGTTTTACTGAAGTCGCAATTGCTGAACGAAGCTCGAACCTTTTTTGAACAAAAAATG
>PFAX01000030.1:20589-37053 GCA_002773495.1 bacterium (Candidatus Gribaldobacteria) CG10_big_fil_rev_8_21_14_0_10_37_21
TGAGACAGAAGAAAAAGCCATCGCCACAGCGGCAATTGCCGGATTCAAAAGCCAACCAGTCAAGGGGTATAAGACGCCAGCCGCTATGGGAATACCCAAAATATTATAACCAAACGCCCAGAAAAGATTTTGTTTGATTTTAGCTAAAGTATACCTGCTTAAATCCATAGATAAAACAACATCTCTTAAATCATCTTTGATTAAGACAATTTCTCCGGTTTCCATTGCCACGTCTGTGCCAGATCCCAAGGCAATGCCTAAATCCGCTTGAGCCAAAGCCGGAGCGTCATTAATCCCGTCGCCAACCATGGCCACAATACTTCCTTCGCTTTGTAGTTTTTTGATTTCAGCTGATTTTTCTTGCGGCAATACCTCGGCTAAAACCCTATCTATGCCAAGCTGTTCGGCAATCGCTTTGCCAACGCGCTGATTATCACCGGTAATAATAGCGACTTTTTTACCCATCTGATGAAGCATCTTAACCGCTTCTTTTGAATGTTCCTTTAAAGTATCAGCCACAGCGATAATCCCAACAAGATCTTTATCTTGGCTTAGAATCATCGCTGTTTTGCCCTGATTTTCCAAGGCAATCATTTTTTCTTCTATTGTACTTGCGTCAATCTGGTTATCAAACATCAATTTTCTTGTCCCAAGAAGCATTTTTTTACCGCTTAACTCGGCTGAAACGCCACAACCAGGAATGGCTTGGAAATTTTTTACTTCTGAAAAATTAATCTTTTCTTCTCTCGCTTTATTGACAATGGCCTGAGCTAAAGGATGTTCAGAATTTTTTTCCACTGAAGCCGCAATTTGCAAAATATAATTTTCGCTAATCTCATTTTTGACTTTAATAATATCTGTAATGCTGGGCTCTCCCTTGGTTAAAGTGCCTGTCTTATCAAAAACGACAATCTTGACATCTCTGGCAATTTCCAGGGCTTTGCCGCTTTTGATTAAAATTCCCTGTTTGGCGGCCAAGCCAGTTCCCATCATTACTGCGGTTGGCGTGGCTAATCCTAAAGCACAAGGGCAAGCAATAATTAAAACAGCAATAAAAGCGATTAAAGCAAAAACAAAACCAAATCCTAAAAGTAGCCACACTAAGAAGGTAAGCAGGGCCAAAACAAAAACAGTGGGCACAAAATAAAGGGCAACCTTATCAGCTAAAAGCTGAATGGGCGCCTTAGAGCCCATTGCTTCCTCAACTATTTTTATAATTTGAGCCAGCATCGTATCTTTGCCAACTCGGCTTGCTTTAAATTTCAAAACGCCGGTTTTATTAATAGTGGCACCAATTATTTCATTGCCTTGTCTCTTTTCAACCGGGAGCCCCTCACCGGTAATGGCTTTTTCGTCAACAGCAGAATAGCCGTCAATAACCATTCCATCAACAGGAATTTTTTCGCCTGGCTTTACCAAAATAATATCCCCGACTTTTACTTCAGAAATAGGGATTTTTATTTCCTGTCCATCTTTAATCAGCAAGGCCTGTTTTGGCTGCAGCCCGATTAATTTTTTAATCGCTTCGCTTGTCTTGCCCTTAGTGATGGCTTCTAAATATTTTCCCAAGAGGATAAAAATAAGGATAAAAGCGGCTATTTCGTAATATAAAGCAGCCATTTCATATTCTCCAACCCCAAACCAAACAAGCAAAGAAACCGCCACGCTATAAATATAGGCAGCTGAAGTGCCTATAAAAATCAAAGAATCCATATTGGGCGTCCTTCTTAAAATCGCTTTTAACCCAGAGGTATAAAGCTTAAAAGCAACTATAATCACCGGGGTGGCCAGCAGAAATTGAATCAGGTGTTCGTTCATTCCAATGATTTTTGGGATAGGCAAACCAACCATCATTCCCATTGAAACATAAAGCAAGGGGATGCCAAAAATCAAGGCAAGAATAAACCTTGTTTTTAAATTTTTAATTTCCTGAATCTTTTCTTTTTTCTGATGGTCGCACATTTCTTCTTCAGCGGTTTCCCCTATTGCCTTGTACCCCAGTTTTTCAATAATCTTTTGAATTCTGGCGATACTTATTTCAACAGAATCAAATTCCAAATATAATTTTTCTGAAGCAAAATTAACATTAGCTGATAAAACGCCTTTTGCTTTTTTTAAGGCATTTTCAATCGCAACAGAGCAACTTGCACAATGCATGCCGGAAATGTTTAAAATTATTTTTTGTTTCATTTTTTTTCGATTATTTTTTATTGCCCTCCTCCACAACCACAGCCACCCGTCCCTTCGCCCCCCCCACAACTTTGAGCGCCAGAGGGAATAATGGCGACAGAAGAGTCGTCAGCTTGGGCGGTATTTAAAATGTCAGTTGAGCCAGTCACCTTGTCTGAAACAACCTCAATGGTGCCTGAAACCATGCCCATCCAACAACTAAAGCGGTATTTGCCTGGCTTCTCGGGTGTAAACTCTTTAACCGAAGTTTGGCCTCTATTTAAGCTAACCTGCCCCTCAAAAAGTGATTTAGAAATAATCGCATTTGTACAACCACTTGTACCTATGTCTGTTATTTCCCATCTAACTGGAATACCAACCTTTACTTTTAGATAATTTGGCTTATAACCAGAAGAATCGGCTTGCATCTTAAGCAATTGTTTGCCATCAACAATAATGGCCAGACCTTCCTCGTTTTGAGTATTGCCGTTACTGTTATTAGAAAACGAACCTAATAGGCCAGAAAAACCGCTATAGCCAAGCACATTTAGTTGGCTATTGACATTAAAAAGGGCAAAAAATAAAACAACTACGCCAGCGATACGGGCAAACTGCAAAGAGGTGTGGGGCTTGTTAGAAAATTTAACCGCTGAAAACCCAATCCCGAGCAAGGCCGGAGCAGTCCCTAAAGCGAAAAAACCCATAATAAGGGCGGCCTGAACAGGGTTGCCCGAAAGCAAGGCCAGACCTTGGGCTGTAATTGTAAAACCACAAGGTAAAAAGAAAGTTAAGGCGCCCATAAAAAGTGGCATTGTTTTGCCTCGAAAATTCTTTTCATTCGCGACATATCTAGTGACAGACCTAGGCATTGTTAATTGGAAATTTCTAAAAGCTTTGATTCCCAACATTTGTAAGGCCAAAAAAATCATCATAATTGAAACAGCAATCACTAAAAATGGAGCAAGCCCAAGGGTAAACTGAAGCTTACTGCCAACTATGCCTAAAATCGCGCCCAATAAAGTAAACCCTAAAACCCTGCCCAAATTAAACATAAAATGAGGTTGAAGCTTATCTTTTGTTGAATTCTTCTGACCGTACAAACCATCCCATTGTTTAGAAAGTGAAAGGACTAACCCGCCAACTAAAGCAGCACAACTCGAAAATCCAGCCAAGAGGCCAAAGAGAAGAAAAGCAGGCAAAGATGATTTAGCCCCTACATTAATAAAATTGCTCACCCCAAGCTTATTTAAGAACCACCAAATAGCCAAAACAGCTAAGGAAATTATTACAACAGAAGAAAGGTTATTATTTTCGCCATTACTCTCTTTAGCGCCCTCTTTTTCCTTGGACTTATCAAAGAAAGTATAGCCGGATTCTTTAAACATTTTGTTTAACTCCTCAATTGTTGGCTTGCCACCTTCGTACTCAATCAAAACTTCGCCCTTGTCGGACTTCGCTTCAACTGACTTAATATTTTTTAATTCTAATAAGCTTTTTTCAATTACTATCTCGCACGAGGCACAATGAGTACCCTTAACGAAATAAAGATGTTCTTTTGTTTTCATATATTTGTTTATTATTACTTATTAGCTAATTTAGTTACTTTTAAAATTTCTTCAATCATTTCTTGCTTTCTTTTTTCCGAGCTTACTTGCATAGCTTTTTTAAAACAAATGTTTAAATGGCTTTCCATTAAAAGCTGGTGGGCTGATTTTAAAAGCCCCAAAACCGCTAAGTTTTGTTGCATAATGTCAATACAATAATCATTGTTACTCATCATCTCAACGACCTTGCTCAATAAACTATTCGCTTTTTTAAAAGCGATTAAGGCCTTTTCTCTTTTGTTCATTTGCATATTTTTGCTTGTTAATTATTAATGTAATACCCATACCTATGGTGTAGGTAACTTTACTATATCCTATCCGTAAAACCTTGTCAAGAAAAAAGTTATTCACAGGCCTTAGCTTGTCATCTGGCCGCCTTGCAGGGCTTGCTTTTGAGGGTAATTTCCTTTAAAGTAAAGGAAGTTTATGGCTTTTAAGGTTTTACAAAAAAGCAAGAAATCAAAGGCAAGGTTGGGAGTGATTAAAACTCCGAACGGGGTTTTGCATACGCCCGCTTTCTTTCCAGTGGCCACCTTAGCTAACCTAAAAACCCTTGATTCCTCTGACATTCAAACCCTTGGGTTTGAGGCGGTTCTATGCAACACCTATCATTTAATGCTAAAGCCGGGGAGTAAAATAGTCCAAAAAATGGGCGGCCTACATAATTTTATGAACTTTAAAGGTATTGTAGCAACGGATTCAGGAGGGTTCCAGGTTTTTAGTTTGGGTAGCGGGTTAGAACACGGGGTTGGCAAAATAGCTAAAATTTTTCCCGGGAAAGCCAAAGCCAAAAAAACAGCAAACTGGAAGGAGCTTAGCTCCTTCCTTGAAAGCAAGCGAAAGAAAAAATCGCTTTTGAAAATAAAAGAGGAGGGCGTTTATTTCCAAAACTACCTTTCTGGGGAGGAATTGTTTCTTTCACCAGAAATTTCAATCCAAATCCAACAAGAATTAGCAGCTGACATTATTTTTGCTTTTGATGAATGCACCTCTCCCTTACACGACAAGGATTATACCAGATTAGCTTTAGAAAGAACTCACCGCTGGGCTTTGCGTTGCCTTGAGCAACAGCAAAAAGCGAATGGCAAAAAGCGAATGGCAAAACAGATGCTCTTTGGGATTATTCAGGGCGGGGAGTATAAAGATTTAAGGGAAAAAAGTGCTAAGTTTATTGGCTCGCTTGATTTTGACGGCTTTGGCATTGGGGGTTCGTTGGGTAAAACAAAAAACAAAATGTACCAAATCCTTGACTGGACAATCCCGCTTCTACCCGAAAATAAACCTCGCCATCTATTAGGTATTGGCCATTTAGAGGACTTTGAAAAAGCAATCAAAAAAGGAGTTGACCTTTTTGATTGCGTTTACCCAACAAGAGTTGCCAGGCATGGCGTAGCCATTTTAAGCAAAACCCAAAACATAAACCTGCAAAAATCAATCTTTTTGCAAGACAAAAACCCCCTTTCAAAGGATTGTCTTTGTCCTACTTGCCAAAATTATTCTCGGGCCTATGTTTCGCACCTAATAAGAGCTAAAGAAATAACTGGCATGCGCTTGTTAACGCTTCACAACCTTTACTTTTTTAAGAATTTCATAGAGAATACAAGAAAGTGCATTAAACTTGGCAAAATTTAAGGAATAGCCCGCCTACGCCCTCGCTTTGCTCGGACTTCGGCGGGCGTAAGAATAACTAAACTCGCTTCGCTCGATAAGTTATTCTAACGGGCCTGTAGTACAGTGGTAATACATTCCCTTCGCATGGGAAAGGCGGGAGTTCGATTCTCCCCAGGTCCACCAATTTTCTTGTAGAAATTATTATCATCTTAATTATTAACTTATCTATGTATCAACCGCATCAATTGGGTAAGTGGGGGGAGGGAAAAGCCGAGGAATATCTAAAAAACAAGGGGTATAAAATCTTAGAAAAAAACTTTAAACAAAAATGGGGCGAAATAGATCTTATAGCTTTTAAGAAAGATGTTTTGGTCTTTGTTGAAGTTAAAACAATTGAAAAGCTAGGCCCAGAAGAACCCTTTTTCCCAGAAGACGAGCTTAACGAAAGAAAAGCATACCAGCTTAGAAAAATGATTCAACTTTACTTTGATTTTAAAAAGATAAGCCCAGAAACCGCTTGCCAAATAGACATTATTGCTATTGAAAAACAAGGCCAAGGCGAAAAAGAATTTGATTTAAGGCATTATGAAAACGCTTTTGAAGATAATTTTTAATGGGTTTTTGGTCAGCTTTAATTTGACAAGGGCTTTTTAGTTTGGTATACTTTATCAAAGGTTGGTTCGCGAGAACAACCTTTATTTAATAATAAAACCCTAAATTCAAAATCCTAAACCCTAAAAAATATCAAATAAAAAAATCGAAGCCAAAAACATTCCTTTTAAAAGGTAAAAATTTGGAACATTTGAGAATTAGAATTTTTAATTTGTTTAGTGTTTAGAAATTAGATATTAGAATTTAGAGCTTAAATAATATGGATTTAAAAAATTTAACTTCAGCTGTTTTAGAAATAGCGGAAGAAAGGGGTATCCCTCAAAATAAAATTATTGAAGTTATTGAAGAGGCCATAGCTTCAGCTTACAAAAAAGAATATGGTAAGAAAAAGCAAAAAGTTAAGGCCCAGCTTGACCAAAAAACAGGCGAGCTTAAGTTTTGGCAAGTTAAAGAAGTAGTTGAACCCTCAATGCTTTACACAGAAGAAGAACTCATCAGCTTAAAAGAACAACCCATAACAGAAAAAACAGAAAGAGAGGCAGATCAAACAGAAAAAATTAGGTTTAATCCAGACAGGCACATCCTTTTAAACGAAGCTCTTGAGATTAATAAAGAAGCTAAAATAAATGAAGAGGTTTTAATTGCTCTTGAGGCCAAAGCCGATTTTGGTCGCATTGCCGCTCAAACAGCCAAACAGGTTATTTTACAAAAAATAAAAGAATTAGAAAAAGAAGAAACCTTCAAAGAATTTAAAGATAAAGAAGGCGAGATTGTTTCAGGTATAGTGCAGAGAATTGAACCCAATGTTATTTTTATAGATATTGGCAGAACCGCCGGGGTTTTACCGAAAAAAGAACAGATCCCCAACGAAGTTTACAAGGCCGGGCAACGGCTCAAGCTTTTTGTTTTAGAGGCAGAGCAATCTTCAAGAGGGACACAGGTTGTCCTTTCTAGGGCCTACCCTAAAATAATCTCAAAACTTTTTGAATTAGAAGTACCAGAAATAGCCGCTAACCAAGTTGAAATTAAAGGCATCGCTCGAGAGGCCGGTTCTCGGTCAAAGGTGGCTGTGGCTGGCTTAGAAGAAGGGATTGACCCAATTGGTGCTTTAGTCGGGCAAAGAGGCACTCGGATTTTAGCAGTTATTAATGAAATCAACGGGGAAAAAATTGATGTGATTGAATGGTCACACGACCCAAAGAAATTTATAGCCAACGCTTTATCCCCAGCTAAAGTCATGGAAATAATAGTAATGCCTAAAAACAAGGCCCAGGCCATTACTCAAGATGAGCAACTTTCTTTAGCTATTGGCAAAGAAGGGCAGAATGTTAGATTAGCAGCTAAATTAACTGGCTGGAAGATTGATGTTAGAGGTTTAAGCGAAACAGAAGCTAATAAAGAAGAATCTGTAGAAGTTGTCGCTCAAGAGGAAACAGAAGCACCTGAAAAACCTAAAAAGAAATCAAGTAAAAAAATTAACAAAGGAACCCCAGAAACAACTTCAGAAGAAAAAACAAAATAACTCTTGCTTTTTAAAAGAAATTTTGGTAAATTTTGGTATATGTTAGCAAAACTCAATTCTGGCTATCTTGACGGGCTTTCAGCTAATTTAGTTGAAGTTGAGGTCTCAGTCCATAAGGGCTTACGGTCTTTTACTATTGTTGGTTTAGCTGATACCGCCATCAAAGAGGCCAAAGAGCGAGTTTCTTTAGCTCTTAAAAGCTCGGGCTTAAAACCGCCCCACCTGCAAAATAGCAAAGTCCTGATTAATTTAGCTCCCGCTGATATTAAAAAAACAGGCGCTTTATACGACTTACCAATTGCCCTTGGCTTTGTTACAGCTTCAGAGCAAGCAAATTTTAATTTCAAAAACAAACTTTTTTTCGGAGAGCTGGCCTTAGACGGTTCTTTAAAGCCCATCAAAGGGGCTTTTTTGTTTGCTTTATTGGCTAAAGAAAAAAACTATAAAGAAATAATAGTGCCTGAACAAAATAGAAAAGAAGCTAACTTAGTTAATTTTTACTCTAATAAAAACAATTCTATGGCCCAACCCCTCAAAATAACTGGGCTTTCTACTCTAACTGAGGTCTTGCTTTATCTTCAGGGCAAATTTTCCCCTAATGAAAAAAGTGAAGAAACGTTAATTCCAAAAATAAACGAAGTAAAAAAACAAGGCCAAATTGAATATGGCTGGATAAAAGGGCAACAAAAAGCAAAAAAAGCTCTCTTAATAGCAGCCGCTGGCTCACATAACTTGCTTTTACAGGGCCCACCCGGGGCTGGCAAAACTCTCTTAGCTAAATCAGTTCTCTCTATTTTACCCCAACTTGAACCAGAAGAGGTTTTAGAGCTAGCTAAAATTTACAGCTTAACAGGCACTCTTGCTCAAAATCAACTCATCTTAGAACAAAGGCCATTCAGGGCTCCCCACCACAGTGCTTCAGCGAGTAGCTTAATTGGTGGGGGTTCTCCAAAAATAAGGCCGGGTGAAATTACCTTATCCCACAGGGGTATTCTATTTTTAGACGAGTTTCCCGAGTTTCATCGCGATGTTTTAGAGGCCTTAAGGCAACCCTTAGAAGCAGGTGAAATAACAATTCAAAGGGCAAGTCAAACAATCGCTTTTCCAGCTAACTTTACTTTAATAGCGGCGGCCAACCCCTGCCCTTGCGGACACTTAGACGATCCTCAAAAAGAATGCACTTGTTTATCTTCCCAAGTTGCCTCATACAGAAGAAAACTCTCCGGGCCCTTAATTGACAGAATTGACCTTTTTGCTTTCGCGAATGCCGTTAAATATGAAGAATTAGTTGAAGAAAGTGACAACCAAGAAACAGCAGAGGCACTTAATTTAGTTAAAGTAGCCAGAAAAATTCAAAAACAACGCTTTCAAAATGAAAATATTCTAACTAATTCTGAAATGCAATTAAGTCAAATAAAAAAATACTGCCCCTTAGGTAGGGCATCAGAAGAAATTTTAAAACAATGGGTTAACTCTGGTAAATTGTCAGCTCGGAGTTATCACAAAATAATAAAAATAAGTCGGACAATCGCTGACTTAGAAGAAAGCCCTTCTATCACAGAAAAGCATATTCAAGAAGCACTTTCTTTCAGAAAACCAGCCGATTAAAAGGTAGTTCCTACCTTATATTGAGCAAATGGGTTTGTGGCAAACCGAACATCAAAATGCAAATGGCAACCCTCGGGCCCAGCTGGTATAGTCACGCCTGTATAGCCAACATAGCCAATAATCTGACCCTGCGAAACTGCCTGACCAACTGAAACAGCTATTTTAGATAAATGACCATAGTAAGTAACAACCCCATTTTGGTGCAAGAGGCGGACATAATTACCCCCTAAATCAGTATAGCCCGTTCGCTGAACAGTCCCACCAGCTGAAGCAAAGACCGGGTCGCCACACCTATTGTTGTTAAAATCAACGGCATTAAACCAATGCAAGCCCTGAGAAATAACTACGGGTGAAGGCATAGGCACAATAAAATAACTTTGCGGGACCGGCACTGTAGTGTAAGTTGCTGTTGCCTTGGGCTTCTTACCGTTAGGCACAATCAAAAAATCCCCACTAAAAATAGCACCTGATTCTCCTAAACCATTAAACTCAATAATTTCCGTTGTTTTTACTTGGTAAAGCTTGGCTATCTGGCTTAAGGTATCACCCTTTTGCACAATATGCAAAACCCCAGAAACAGGTAAAATTAAAAGTTCTTGCCCAACTTTTAATTTAGCACTTAAAGTTAAATTATTCGCCCAAAGCAAGGTCTCAAGTGAAATAGAAAACTTTTCAGCCAAACCAGCTAAAGTGTCGCCCGCAACTACTATATATTGTTGAGGCTCTTGCTTAGGAGAAAAATCAACCACAGAAGCGACTGTTTTGCTTTCAACTAAGAAAGCAGGGGCAATTGGCTCTAGGAAAACAGAGCTTACAATGTTATTATTACTTAAAATGCTATTTTCAGCTTTTTTAGAAAAAAGAAAATTGCCTTGATTTAAGGCATTTTGACTCAGCACGGCTTCGCCTTGTTTGGGGCAAAGAAAAAGGGCAAAAACCAAAGCTAAGCCCAAAGAAACTAGGCCTAAATATAAAAAAGGAGACATGGTGATTCTCCTGGCTGTTTTAAAGATAAATTGTAAAGGTTTAGGAATAGGTTTTTTCAGAGGGCAGACCTCCCGAAAACTGGGTATCAAAAGTTTTAAAAGGAGGTCTGCCCTCAGTAAACTTTTCTTATTTAAATTATAGCAAATTATAAAAGTTTGGCAAGGGGTTTTCCACACCTAGAGGGCAGACCTCCCCAAAACTGGGTCTCTAAAGTTTTCAAAGGAGGTCTGCCCTCCTCCGACTCCTATGCAACAAGACACTTTTAAAGTCAAAACAACCCTCTCTGAAAACAAAATAACTCCGAAAAAGAAATTGGGGCAGAATTTTATTTTATCAAAGGGCTTAGCAGAAAAATTTGTTCAGCTTTGCCAAATAAATAAAGATGATATTGTCTTAGAAATAGGCTCGGGCTTAGGGGCTTTAACTTTTGAAACAGCCAAATTGGCCAAAAAAGTTATTGCTCTTGAAGTTGATTCGACCATTTGCTCTCTTTTAAAGGAAAACATCAAAGAAGCGAACATAAAAAATATTGAAGTGCTTTGCGTTGACGCTTTAGGCAAAAGGGCTTTTAGCTACATACTACATACTACCAACTACCAACTAATTGGTAATCTGCCTTTTAGCACAGGGGTTGCTATTTTAATGAAGTATTTAGAAAGCCCTAACCCGCCCCAAACAATAAATGTTATTTTGCAAAAAGAAGTTGCTCAAAGAATAACAACAAAACCCCCACAAATGGAAAAATTAGCTGTTTTTTGCCAGGCGCTTGCTGAACCAAAAATTCTTTCTAATATTAAAAAGGGTAACTTTTTCCCCGAACCAAAAATTGACTCAACTATTATTCAATTCACTAACATCCAAGAAACTCTTAACCAAGAATTCCCAGGCCCGCCAAAAGGGGTTTTCTCTGATGGTTATTCCTCTTTTCAGAGGGTTGTTAATGCCGGCTTTGCTTTCCCCCGTAAAACCCTGCTTAATAATTTATCAAGGGGCCTTGTTTTAAACAAAGAAAAAACCACCCTGCTTTTAAAGCAAGCTGGCTTACTTGCCAACCAACGCCCCCAAGAACTCTCTGTCTCCGATTGGCTTGGCTTAACCAAAAACCATCAAAGAGGATGCACTAACATATAGTCATTAATAAATTGCACATATTTCTTAAAATCATCTCTATCCTTAAAAAAAGAACGCACAAAAAGCTCTTTGTCAATCTCCTCGTATTTGTGAACCAAACGATTTCTTATACTAACCACAGGAACAATTTTTTTCGCAAAATCCATTGGCAAAATATTATTCTCGCCCAAAATATAAAATGTGCCCTGTAGGTCATCACTAACCTTAAGGTTTAACTCTTTGATAAAATGATGATTAATAGCCAGCATCGCATCAACAAGCAACTGGCATAATCTTTCAGTTGCCAATCTTTTTTCAACATTCTTCAACACATCTTCGTATCCGCGAGCAAAAATCCTTTCGGCATCCTCTAAATAGTCCGCTATCATACTCAGCTTCGCTGTCACAAAGTTTTGTTCAAATGTCATAATTGGTATGATTTTATTTTTTCTTGCAACCTTTGGAATTTCAACTCAAAAAGCGGTTGTGCTTCAACATATTGCTTAAAAGCGTAGACCCGCATAGAATAAAACCTATATGGATCATCAACAAAAAGCATTCTACAATTTTGAAATATGCCATACAACAACAAGGGCGATGCTGTTTCAAGGTTAGATAAATCAATATTTTCATTTTCGCAAACTGGAGATAATGCCATACTTAACTTGGCTTCTTGTAAAAAATCAAGCTTTTTTTTGCTTAAATAGGCAATGTCAAAATCGCTGTCCTTGCGGAAAGTACCATCAACCCTGCTACCGAAAAGCAAAAGCATTGTGAGCCCGTACTTTTTGGCAATTTGCTCTATTAACTTTTTCTTTTGTTCTTTGTTTAATTCCAACATACTTTAAGTGTATCAAGCTGGCCCCCAAAAGTCAAATGTTGCAATAATAAGGAACTGACTTATCCCCAACCCCGCCCGCAAAACAATTGTTGACTTTGCATTAGTTTGTTATAATAAGAGAATAAAATGTTTTTAACATTTTTCAAAAAACAAAAACTTTTTTCTAAAATAATTTTGGGGTGTTTTATTTTTTGTTGCTTATTAGGAATCTTTCTACCCCTAAAACAAGCGCTAGCATTTAATATTTGGGGGTTTTTGACAGATGGGCTGACTGTTCTCCCTCTTAATATTATTAAGGTAACTTTGGGGTTTGTCTCTTGGTTAATTTACGCCCTAATGCTTTTAGCTCATGGGATATTAATGTGGGTTTTGGGCAACCCCCTGCCAGACGGGCTTTCTTTAACCAACCCAGCCAAAAACCCCATTATTGATATCGGCTGGACAACGCTTAGGGATTTTACTAATATGCTTTTTATCTTGGGCTTGGCCTATATTGGTTTAATGACTGCTTTGGATTTAAGCAGTTTTAACACTAAAAAAACATTTACAAACCTTTTATTAATCGCTCTTTTAATTAATTTTACGCCAATTATTTGCGGAGCTATTGTTGATGGTTCAAACATAATTGCCAACTTCTTTATAAGTGGCGTGTCTTATGATGAAGCGAAAGACGCTCTAAAAAGCAAAATGGGATTAGACGCAATGCTTTCTTGGGATTTTGAAAAAAATGTTAGCGAGCTTATGAACATATTTGGAGTTCTTATTTTTGGGCTTGTTTTAATGGTTGTTTTTGCTTTATTCGCCTTGCTCTTGCTTGTCAGAATAATAATGCTTTGGTTTTTGGTTATTTTATCGCCCATCGCTTTCTTTGCTTGGATATTTGATAGCAGTAAAAAATACTTTAAAATGTGGTGGGATTTATTTATTAAATGGGCAACAATTATTGTGCCAGCCGGTTTCTTTTTATACTTGTCCACCCATGTTTTCGCTCAAGCAGATAAACTTTTCAAAACCCAATACCCAAGCGGAGGCGAGGTTGACTTTAGCTTTTTTGCTAGTATCACCCCAATGCTAATGGGTTGCGGCTTTGCTATTGTTGGCTTCTTAGCCACCCTCAAGATAAACGCCATGGGTACAAAGAGCATAATCGGCGTTGCCACAAAAGCCAGTAATAAAGTCAGAACAACAACTAAGAAATGGACAGCAGATAAAGCAAGAAACGTTGGTAATCTCGCCAAAAACGCAACGTGGACAAGGGCTGCTTCAGGCCTATCAAACAGGTTACAGGCCCCGCAAATAGGCACAAAAGAGTTTGAGGAATGGGAAAAAGAGCATAAGGTTGCCGGCGCCTTAAAACAGGCTCGGAGATACGCTTTAGGTGGCAAGTATTCTGAGGAGGAGATAGCGCAAGGCAAGGGAAAATCAACCATTAGGAAAGTTGTCAGAATAGCTGGCATTCCCGCCACATTAGGTGCCACTTATTGGGGAGGCAGAGTTGTGGAATCCACAAGATCTAAGGTCGCTGAAAAAGCGAGAGGCGTAGCCACAACTCAAATTAAAACCTCCTCTACTGAAACTGCTGGTAAATCATTAGAGACACAGAGACGTTTATGGCAATCAACACTTGACCCTGTCAAATTAGTCGGAATATTAGATGGCATTCAGAAAGACGGTAATTTTGGCGATGTTGTTGATATGGACAACGAAAAAGAAAGGGGTAAGATCAAAAAGATTTTAGTTAGGGCACTTAAGCAAGACCCTGAAACCTTTAAAAAATTAAGGTATATTGATGTTGTTGACAAAAGAAACGAAGACGACTCCTTAAAGAGAAAATCTCTTTTTCATGAGGTTTATGAAGAAAACAAAGATAAAATATCGCTTGACACGTTAGACAGGGCTGGCATGAAATTTAGCGTAGCAGACGCGGCTTTGTTTGGTAAAGGAGAAGATACAAAAGGCAATAAAATTGACGGAGGTCTACCAAAGGAACTAGATTCAGTAGATGAAACGAAAGAAAATGGAGCTTGGGAAATCTTGCTTAGAAAAACAATCGCTAACTTTAAGTCAAAAGATGTTGAGTTTGTTAGCAAGCCCGACCTAATGGCGATGCTTAGATCAGAAGAATTCCAAAAATTCGGCAACCAGTCCGTAGTTTCCCAGGCCGCCACCCTGTTTGCTAGAGAGGCAATAGAAGCGGCACAAGCAGGCATCGATGCTCACCCGGGTGACTATTATTCTGAGCATAATAAAAAATTACATAACTACTACAAGAATACCCCAGCTAGAAATTTAGGTATTGATTACCCTTTTGGTGAAACAAAGAAAACAGAAGAAAAAAAAGAGACAGCCTCTTCACTTGAACAATTAGAGCAAGCCAAAGAAGAATACGAAGACCTTGAAGAGCAATCAGTGCAGGCAATTGCAAAAAATGACCAGCAAAATATTGATGCCCTCAACAAACAAAAAAAAGATGCCCAGAAAAAAATTGATGACTTAGAAGAGAGCTTAAAACAAGAGCAAACCCAACTTATAGAAGAGGAGAAGCGCAAAAAAGAAGAAGAACAAAAAAAGGAAATAAAAGAAGCGGAAGATAAAAAAGAGCAACAAGAAGAGACAACGCAGCCCACTAATAAAAAACCTAAAAAAAGAGGGATGGGCAGGAGAAGAATTTAAAGAATATACTTAAAAACAGGCAATACTCAATTAAGTATTGCCTGTTTATTTTATTTTTATGGCACTTTTTTCTCTTTTTTCAGAATGCTTAATAGCGCTCCCTCTATGCTGCCTTCCGGATGTTCAACTTCAAAAAATTGCCCTTCTTTAATGCTTTGAAGCTGGCGAGCCATTTTGAGTAAATATTCATACTCTTTTTCTAAATCACCTCGCTCAAACGCCTCTTCAAACTCTTCGTCTGAAAGCTTCTTATGCTTTTTCCTGAGAGCTTTCATAACAAAATCAATAGTTATCGCTTCAAGATTGTCAGACACTCCCTGACCGTTTATTTTAGCCGCATCTGCTTGAGCCTTCGCGGTAATTAAAATAACTTCTTTTTGCTTTTCAGCCTTCTTAACAGCCGCAACTCCTTTTTGTTCTTCTAAGTACTCAAGCGCCCTAGCTTGACGATACTCTTCGGCAGGATCAATCTTGTAAATTCTAATACCATCTTTGTATGGCATAACTCCAAAGACAGAAAAACACTCTTCGCTTTCTTCTGGCATTTCTGCTTTGTCTATAAATGTGTTGTTATTTTCTACCGCTTCCTTAAAAAGATTCCAAAAAATCTCTCTTAGGTCAGCTTTTTCTTTAACGGTAATACCCCCAAGCACGGCGGGTGTCGATTTTTTAGATTTTCTAATGGCAGTTTTGATTCCCTTGCCGACTATCATGTTTGATAAATCAGCATCGTATCTGAAGTTAGAAATCAAATTCTCTAAAATTGGCCAAACCACTGCGGACATCGCCTCTAACCACCTTGTTGTAGAAAAGATGGCAAGACGAGGGTGAAAGACCCTTACAGGAATAACCAAGACGACCCCCACAACAGGCACCCCGTTTAAATCTTCAATAGCTTCATTTTGTTGCCTCTCGTATTGAAAAACATAATAATCAAGAGGCAAAAAAACAGAATCAAGCTCTTCGTCATATTTCTTAACCTTGCCTGGCTCATTCTCTCTAAAAGAATTCCATTTTTGGTGATAGACAGCCCTCTCATGAATTGGCACAATTCCGAACCAACGAATACCACCCCACAAGCGCTGACTAATGGTTATTTTCTGTGAAGGAGCCGGGTACGAGGGCGTAATCCTGCGAATATACCCTTCTTTATCCTGATAGAACCCTTCGTAGTTAGTTGCATGGAAATCATATTTAGCACCCTTTAAAAAAATAACTGAGCGTGCCTCTTCAATGAAAGACCAGCATAAGGCTCGAGGAGCAAGATATAAGGGGACAACTAAAACAATAAATAAATAGGCATTAAGCCAGCCAGTCAAATAAAAACCTGTTAACCACCACACATTAGAAGCAATAGTAGTGGTAATCCATAAAACAGCTACTATAACGCTGAATACTAACCAACCCTTAAATCCAGCCCTCCAAAAAAACACGAAGAGCCCACCAAGACCTAAAGAAAATAGAGCGAGTACAAACTGTGTCCTGCCCTTAATAATTCCAAACAACACAAAACCACCGATTGTTATGATTATTAAAAAAATAAACCAAAACAACCACCAGCCACCGCCTAATTTCTCTTCTTGTTCTTCTTTTTTCTTAGCCATTATAATCCTCCAGTATAAATTTTTAATGTTCACGCGAATTCCGTTTTGAAGTGCAACGACTTAAAGCCAAAGTGGCTTCAAGATTTACACTTCACCGCTTTGTTAAAAAACAGCTAAAATGCG
>PFAX01000030.1:37082-48670 GCA_002773495.1 bacterium (Candidatus Gribaldobacteria) CG10_big_fil_rev_8_21_14_0_10_37_21
TTTTCAGCTCAAATATGTTGTTGGGTGTAGCTTCTTGACCCGTTGCACTTGGGGGGTGAATGCACTTCAGAAACAATTTTTTAACCATAACATAAAAAATAAGAAAAGTCAAGATTGTTGCTTATGTTTTTTTATTTTATAATAAAATAATCTAACCCTAAAAAATATGACACCCACAAAAGAACAAAGATGGGCAATGTTTGAAAAATTGCCTAAAGAATTAAAGCATGCTATTTTCAGCGAAGAAACAGCCGGGGCTATTGAACAAATAGCTCAAAAAAACGATTTAAACAACATTCAATCTTCAGACCTGGCAAAAGAGATAGGCGACGTTTTGCTCGGGCTTTTAGAGCCAGAGGTTTTTGAAGATAGAGTAACCAAAAAAATCAACGAAGAAGTAAATCATCTCATTTTCCTGCCAGTGCAAGCACAACTAAACCAAGTTTATCAAATAAAAAAAGAGCAGGCCCAAAAACAGGTCTGGCAAAAACCAGTTGAAAAGCCAGCTCAAGAGAACGGATCAAACGATGAAGAATATCCCGAAAAAAAAGAAAAAACAATTGACCCCTACAAAGAAACATTTTAATCGCTTTGAAATAAAAAACTAAACGAGATTTTTTCTTTTTTAAGACAAGCCCTTGTAGGCCATTAGGGTAAAGCCGGGCCAAATGTCGCCAATGCCGGGCAGGATTTCAGCGATGCTGTTGATTTTATTTTTCTTAAACAGGGTTTTCATAATATCCCAAACCTTATCTTGCAAGATGTCGTCGGCCTTATCTTTATTGTGCATTTTTAGCAAGAAAGCAATTGTCAAAAAACCAAAAACATTAACAATTTGGCCTAAAATAACCCCAATCCCAAAAGCGGCAATTAAAGCGGCACAAATCCAACCCAAAACATCAAAACCAAAAGCAATAATTAAAATCATAATCCCGCCGGGATCTAAAATCTTGGTGTCTGGCGCACCCTCTTCTTCGGCTTGGCTGTCTGGTTCGTCCGAAGAAGCTGATTCACCTTGACCTCCTGCCATGGCGGCCCTATTCGCCCCAGCAAAAGGCTCTTGATCGCCCGTTTCTTGATTATTCCCCTCTTGACTCTTTTCACTCTTATTTGGTTGTTTTTTGTTTTCTTCTATCATAATTTATTATACGTTTTATCTTCTTTTTTTTAAAGGCATTAGCGGCAGGTGGCAAGGTCGGATCGGGTTGGGTTGGCTGTTTGGAGTTGCCTTAAATAGGAATAGCCGTCTTTCATTGTTAAAACATATTTGTAAGTAATATTATACTGGTTTCTCCTAATAGGACACTCCACCCTTGTGGGATAAAAATTAACTTGCAAAGCGGGGAAAAAGCAACCCCCGTTAACACTTTCTAAATAAGCAGAACAGGGCTCTTTACAGTCGTTTGATTTATAATTGCCTGTTTGGCCAGTATTGTAATTAACAATTAAATAAGGCCAAAAGCTGTCTAGCTTAACTGAGAAACAAGAAACCGCTGAATTTCCACAGGTTTGTTTGCCATTCAAAAGCTTTGCAATACCATTGTTAAGATTAGACAAAACCGTATAATCGCAGGAATCACAACTTTGCGTATTTGTTTTTTGCACTTGCATTAACCCGCAAGCAACAGCATTATTGTCTTTGTCAACCGAACAGGCCTTTTCTTTGCCTAATGACTCTTGAATAATAAGCATTTGAACAAACAGACAGACGTCTATATTCTCCAAATTGCCATTTTTTAAAGTTATCTTTTGGCCTTGTAAATAAGTTTTGAAAGCTGGATTGTTCGCAACAGCTATTTTTATATCGTTCACCAATGTTCCTTTGAGCGGGCTAAACCTTTTTAAGCTGGCATCGACTTTGTCAATGGTGTCTTTCGGGTTATACATAAAAGGGGCGTCGCTGGAAAAACCAGTGTCTATGTCGCTACTTGGGGTTTGAGTATGGCTGGCTAATTGTTGAGGGATTGTTGGATAAACCACAACAGCAGAAGCACAGGACTGGCTTTGATAGCGATTAAACGACAAAATGCTACCACACTTGCCAATTGGGTCAGTTGATAAATCCATAACTGACGAGTCAAAAAACCTACTCATGCCGGTTTCTTTAAAAGGGGTTTTATTTTCAAAAAGCCCGACCAAACAGCCCCCCGTTGGCGAAATTTCAATTGACTTTATTTTGTCATTAAAGTCCGTTAAAACAAAGGCCAATGAGCCGTCTGGCATATTCGCTGTTTTTAGATCTGGCTTATACACATATGCCTTGGGCAAATTAGTTGGCTCATAAAGGGGCAGGGGATAAATCGCTTGCCGTGGCTTTAAAGCAAAAAAATCAGCTTTAGCAGGGTTAAGATAAACTAAGCAGTCGCCCTTGCCCGAAGTGCCACCCTTTTCTGTGCATAAGGCGATGCTATCGCAGGTATTCGGGCTTTCAGAAAATTGCCACACAGCTATTGACTCAACACTTTTAACAATACCATAGCGGTCTGCTTCTTCGCTTCTAATTGGTGGGTAAATTTCTTCGGGATTATTGCCCGCAATATTGCCCCTTGTTAGGTGGTCAGTGAACCTTACGCCCTGCATTGCTGTTTGATAATCAGCTAAATCCTTTAAAACTAAAAGATCTTCAATTACGCCGGGGTTGCCTGTATTTTTTTCTGCTAAAAGGTTATTTAAAGTTTTTTGACAATTAGGGTCGCCAGCACAAATAGTCAACAACAAATCAGCTAAAGGCACCCCCCCCTTGTCAAACTCAACAGCCATGTTAGCTAAGTTATCGGGATTCATCTCGGGAAAAAACACTTTGGCTTCGCCTTTTAAGCCAATCTCTGAAAACAAAACAGCAAAATAGCGACCCCCGAAAAAATCGCCTTCGTCTCCGTTAATTAAAATACTTTGTGCGTTTTGCAAACGAATAGATTTGGCTTTTTTAGCAAAATCCCTTTTGCTTAAATCGGTCTCTGTTTGCTTTAAAAAGAGTTCTTCGTTGCCTAAAGCGTATAAATAAACCCCTGGCTCATAGGTTTTAATCGCAAGCGAAAGCGGAGGCGAGGCGACATTTCTGCTTTGTGGTGTTAGATTTTCTTTACTTTCTTGGCTCAATGACTGATAATTAGCAACGGTTATCGGGTAAAATTGAGTTGTTTGGGTCAAGTCAAAAAAATCAATCGGGATAAAGCTCATTTCAAAACCGCCCTTAGAAAGGGCTTCCGCCCCAGTTGAGATATTATTTTGAACCCTACCCTTTTTATCGTAAACAAAAGGCGCATAGCCCTCTAATTCTTTTTTTAAAGGGTCGCTTGGGCTGCCTTCAATAATTTGCTGGTTAGGTAATGGGTAAACAAAAACCCTAGCTTCTTGAGCTAATTTACCCCAAAACAAAAGGCCGTATAAAGGAATGCCAGCAAAGTTAACCTTTTTCACAGAAGCGTTGCCACTATCTGGGTCAGCTCCCGGGACCCACTCTTCAACAGTTAAAGGGCCTAATTGCTCTTTTAAATCAAAACTATCAGTTGTTAAAATAAAAGCTAACCCTTCGTCAACTAAATCCATCACTGACAAAGAGCTGTCGAGATTTTTTAAGTCATCATAGCCGGCTTTAGTTAATAAAACAACGCCACTTGAAACCTCTTTTCTTTCAATTTGCATTATGGTTAACTGCGGGTTAACGAACTGCAAAACTAAAAAAGCTATAGCTAAAATGGCTAACCCTAAAAAACCTTGTTTAACCTTGTCTCTGGCTGTCTTGGCTTTCTCTGGCTTGCCCGAAGAAGTTAAATACATTATGCCAGCATAAATTAAAGAACCCAAAACCATTGCTAAGGCAATCACAATCGCCCAAGTAGTGAAATATTTAATCACTTGCGGTAAGGGCTGGGCTTTTTGGGTAATGGTTTCTAATTTCATTGAATTAACTTCGGGATATTGTTGTTCTAAAGCAGAGCAACTAGTAAGGAGTAGGTGGTCCTGCCTGCCGGTAGGCAGGTTGGTAGTTAGTAGAAGAAACAAAAGAAAAAAGAAAAATTTCTTTTTAAAAGGGTTTTTTGTTTTTAATTCGTAGCCCATAGTTTATAGTTTATCTTTACCAACTGCCACACTCGTTAATAATACTGATTTTGATATTCTTTTGGGCTCCTGCCGCTATAACCGCTTTTTCAATATCTTCTTCTTTGCCTGCCTCTGTGACCAAAATGCAACCCTCGGTATCTCCTACATTGGCTCCAGAATGGATTTGAATCCCGCCTCTATTGGGCACAGAATTAAGCTGAATTCTTCTGACAACATTATTATGGCCATCGTGAGCGTCATAGCGCATAAAACCAGTATAACTGCCCGAAGGAATAGCTGAAGGCCCGGTTGGCGATTCAGAATTGTCATTATTTTTCCAAGGAAGTTCTAAAGTAGCAGAGCCAACAAGGCCCTGGGTTGTCTCTAAGGTCAAACTTCCTTCTGTTCGACTAGAGGAACAGCCCGTCCTTCTAATCGTTATGCTCGCCTCGCCTACTCCGACAGACCCGGTATAAGCCCCACCATAACCTGCAACATTTGTAATTACCACTGGCTCTATAGGAAAAGCGACAACCGCTGAAGCGCAGGGCTGGTTTTTCAAAATGCCCCCAGCCCTGCCACACTTGCCAATTTCAGAGCTTTGAGTCAAAGTGAGGGTTGTTTGGGTAAAGAAGTTAGAAACACCAGTTGTTTCGTTGTCCCAACTCTTAAAATTGTTAGCATTGTCAAACTTTAAAACATTGCTAAACAAGCCCACTAAGCACTTACCGTCAGTTGGTTCAATTTCAATTGATTTGATAGAATCGCTAAAACTAACTAAGTTGAAAATATAATACCCGCTTAAATTATTAATCCCGCCAAAAACATAGGCCTCTTGTGGCAAATTAATCGGCTCATATAAAGGCATGGGGTATTCAACTTGGTTTTCAACTAACTTTTGTTCTTTAAATTCACTTGAGTTTGGGTCAAGATAGACCAAGCATTTGCTATCTGGGTTTTTAGAGCCACCTTCTTGGGTGCATAAAACGATTTTAGAACAAGCCGAATAGTCGTCTTCGTACTGAAAAATCCTCACAGACGAAACACTAGCTAACTCGCCATATCTTTCAATAGAGGGCTCGTAAACAGGGTCTTGGGACTTTTTATTAGGAAAAATGTTTATCGCCTTATTCTCTGGGGCATTGCCCTTGGGGTTTAACTCTTTATATTTAATATCTGTCATCGCTTTTTGATAAACCTCTTGCACTGATGGCAAGGCAACTCTTGGATCCAATGTTTGATTGCTAACAGTGCCTGTAAATAAAACTTCATTAACATTCTTGCATCCTTGATGATCACATTTATTACTTAAAGGGACACCCTTGGAATCAACAAGGGCGACTGTATCCCCAGACCCTTCCGCTTGAATCTTAGGAAAAAATACCTTTGATGAGCCAGTGTATCTAAAATCGCTAAACAACACAGCAAAGTACTTGCCCCCGAGAATGGTCTTGTTTAAACTACCTGACAAGAGCCGTTTTGTATTCTGCACCCTAATAGAATAGGCCTGCTGGTCAAAATTATAATCCCGTAAATCAGGGGCTGATTGGTTTAAATAAAGCTCTTCGTTATCAAGAGAATATAAATAAATCCCAGGGCTATAAACTTTTAAAGCAATTGACAGAGGCGGGTGTAAAACCAATCTTTTGGCTGTTTCGGTACTCTCTTTTTCTTTAGCTGAAAAACTCTGATAGGTTGTTAAAGAGGCGGTTTTAAAATCAACCTCGCTTTTGAAAAAACCATCACCCAAAACAGTGCTGATAACCACCACAGGCACAACTAAGCCCCCAACATTAACTGTTTGGGCTTGCTTGCCAGAAATTACCTCACCTTGCTCGTTAACTTGGCCTCGTTTGTCAAAGTAAACGGGCTTATTCTCTGCTTGGTCTTTATTTTTTTCAAAATTGGCTTTAGGGTAAAAAACAACTCTTGAATCATCACCCATCTCCCCCCAAAAAACAATGGCATATAAAGGGGTTTTACTAAAATTGACTATTGCTGCTGTTGCTGTTTGGCTACCCGTCGGCAGGGTTGGCACCAAACCACCAGCCCCCGCCCACGCTTGCACGGCCAAATCGCCTAAAACACCACTCGCGTCGGATATATCATGGGTTAAGGGGTAGACCTCTTCTTCTGAAAGTAGGTCCAAAACATCAGCCCCTTCTTTTAAATGGGTATAGCCCTGTTCTGATAAAAGCAAAACGCCTACAGGCACTGACTTTCTTTCTAATTGAAAAATGGATAATTGGGGGTTTAGGGTAAGCAAAATTAAATAAGAGAAAGCGACGATAAAAAGCCCAACAAAACTATTTTTTATTCTTGTTCTCGCTTTTAAAACCGAGTTGGGCTTACCTGATGAAAGAACATAAGCTATGCCAGCATAAATGATGTTAACAAAAATCATTAAAACAGCAATTGCTATTACCCAATTAGAGGCAAACTTCATTAAATGAGTTGGATCAACCGTCTTTTTGGTCACTTGCTCTATAGTTAAAGCACCTATTTTAGGGTAATCGCCTTCTAAAGCAAAGCAATTAGTAAGTAGGAGGTAGTTGGTAGTTGGTAGAAGGAACAAAAGAAAAAACAAAAAGAATAAAAAAAATTTCTTTTTAAAAGAGGGTTTTGTTTTTGATTCATAGCTCATAATTCATAAGTGAAAAAATTGAACGATCGTTCATTTTTTTCACTTTTTAAAATTGCTTTACTTAATTGGGAAAACAACAATTGAGGAAGCACAAGTTGAAATGTCTCCCAAGGTCAAAGAATCAGCAAAGTGCTGGGCACACCTGCCCATTTGATAACCCCCTCCAGCTGAAGAGGTCAGGTCGTTGACCGTTTGGGTAAAGGCCTCGGTGTAATTCTGCCCCCCGTCCCATTGGCTAAAAACAGCACTATTGTCGCCACTATAAATAATTCTGTGTTTATATAGCACAACCAAACATTTACCGTCTATTTCAATTGATTTTATATTGTCATTAAACTTGACGCTATAATCTAAACTACCTGCGTGAGTAGGAAAACTTGCTGTAATTTTATCTGGCAAATTAACTGGGATATACCAAGGCATTGGCAAATTAAGCATATCTTCTTTTTGGGTAATTGGTTCGTTGGTAAAAACTAAACAATGCCCTTGCTTAGAAGGACTATTACAAATCTTGACAGATTTGCAAACATTAAGATTATCGCTTAATTCAAAAAGCTGAAGAGAGGAAGCTCCCACCATCGAGCCATATTGGTGGTTAGCTGTTTCAATAGAGCCAGTTTCTGGCGTTGTATTGCTTGGGTCGTAGGGCTTAACATTGCCTATTATTTGAATTGGTTGAGTGGCAAACTTAGCATAGATCTTATTTAAATCAGGGGTGCCACTAGGGTCTTCTGCAAGTGCTCTGCCAGATGCCGCTATGTCTCCAGCAAAAAAATTATATTGCGCCCCCTTGAAAATGCCGTTGACGCCTGTCTTCATATCAAATCCATCATCATCATAAAACTTTTTATTAAAATAGAGTGTCGGGATAATGCCATCCAGCGGATTAACGCCCCTTTCTCTCGTAGTAAACATCACCTTACCCTCATCGTGAAAATTATAACCGCTGGAGACAAGGACAATTAAGTTCTTGTCTGGCTCTTTTCCTTTTGGGTCTTTGGTGATAAGTTCAAGTTGAATGGCTTTATCGTCAAAGTCAAAAAGCCGGAAGTCAGCGAAATCCTCGTTTAAATAGCGCATGCCATAAGAGGTCGCTAAATCAGCGAAAAGATTAACCCCAATGCCTTTACCCTTCAAAGAAGCGGATAAAGGGGGGTGATTAATTGAAATCTTGTTATTGTTATCATAAGTGATAACTGGTATGTTTGGTTTTGTTAAAGAGCCCCCGTCTTCAAGGTTAATGGGCGATTGGCCAAAAGCTAAGCTGGTTAAGGGAATGACTTGAACACTAATACCAGACCCCTCTGTTAAAAGTATAGGTGTGTCTTTAACAACTTCATTTTCAACCCGGCCCTGTTCAGTAAAAATTGTCTCCTTGCCTGCGTAGTTTTTATCTAAAAACAAATGGACTTCCACCCCAGCGCTTTTTTCACCCCAAAAGCCCAAAGCATACACAGAAAACTTCCTAAAATTAGCTGAAGTAGGCGTATTGTTGCTTGGGTCCCAGTCGTCAGCCACTAAATCGCCAAACCTATCGCTTTTAGTTAAATCAGGGAAAGAACCATTTAAATAAACCAATTTGCCCTCTTCGCTTAATTGCTCTAAGGTCTTGTTTTCAGCAAAGCCCTCAATCGCCCCAGTTACGCTTATTTTAAAGGCCTGCTCGCTAAAAAGCACAGTGCCTGACGAAATAGTTGTTTTTTTAATTTGCAGAATTGTTACTTGCGGGTTAATAAATTGTAAAACTAAAAAAGAGCCAGCCAAAATTAAAAGCCCATAAAACGACTCTCTGATTCTTTTTTTAGCGTTGGTGGTTTTATTGACCTGGCCAGCTGAAAATAAATACATCACTCCCCCATAAACCAAAGACAAGGCCGCAAGTAAAACAGAAATAATAATCGCCCAAGTGACAAAAAAATTAATCACCTCACCCAATGAGTTATTTTTAACAATGCTTTGCAAGTTAGGTGCATTCTTTGACCACGAAGGATAATCCTGCTCTAAATCAATTTGCCCTAAGCAAACAATAGGCAAAATAACTGCCCCTATTAATATCGCTATTAAAAAGAGAAAAGAGGTTTTCATTTATAACAACACATAAAATTCTCTAAGGCACCAGCGCATACCTTCATTAAGCACTCGTCTTTTGGCAAGTCCTCGTTGGTTAGCGGGTCTTTGCATAAACAGGCCTCGCAAGCCGCGTTAAAACCCTCCGAGCAAACCTCCCCGCAACAAAGATTGCCCGGCTTGCATGGTTTCTGACGGCAAATCTCGCAACTAACTTGCCCTATCAAGGAATTATCCGCACACTCTGTTACACAACACACCTCTGCTGGCTCGCAATTAGCATCAGACGGTAAACGATACATCTCGCAATTTAACTTGGCTAAAAAAGAGTCGCCCTGGCATTCTTTTAAACACTTAACACAATCTTCATTTAGGCCAGCAACACACTCCTGTTCGCATTTTTCACTCCAGGGCTTGGGCCTAGTATAGTAGCCCGAGCTTAACGCCTCCAAGCAAAGCAGTTCCTTTCTTTGCTGGATTTTACCTTCACTGGCAAGTGCTCTTTCCGCTTGGGTTAAGCCGCAAATTTTTAGCTCTTCTTGTGCCCATTCAATACTTTGTTCAACAAACTCTTTTTTAGTTAATTTATTGCCAATATCCTTCGGGTCTTGGGCTAAATCATAAGTTACGGTTTCGGTTTTATCTAAAAATATAGCTCTGATATTTTCGTAACTTCCTTTTAAGGCCTCTTGGGTAATTTTCATTTCCTCTATTGTCGCGTTTAAAACAGCCACCGAACACGGGTCGCCAACACAATCTTTTTTAGCACAAATTGGCGGCCTGACACTCAAGCCGTCAAATTTCAAAAAATCCATAAAAAGCAAGGGCTTCACCCCTAAAATTAAATCCGGAGCGATATTGTCTGCTTCAGCAACGCATTTAGCAAAATCGCAAACATCTTTATGCTGGCTTAAAGCCCCAGCGGTTAACTGCCCCGAGCTTATCGCTGATTCCAAATAACCAGCCGCTTTAATATATTCTTTATAAACCCCGTTTAAAATTTCAGATGACCTTTGTAAAGGCAGGCCTTCTGGCACTATCACCCTACATGTCCACTCGCCGTCGCTAAGGTTTTCTTGAGCTTGTGCCCCTTGAGGAACTTTTTCTTTTAAAAGCAAAAACCCCACTCCAATAGTAATTAAAGCAATTCCAAATAGAGAAATAATAAATTTTAAGTTTTCTTTTCGCATAACTTTATACTTTTATTATAGCACATTTTTATTCGTCATTCGTGATTCTGGTTTCGTCATTTATTCGTCATTCTATTTGTTCTAAGTCACTTTCCAAGCTTTCAGCTATCTTTAACATAGGGTATCTTAAAACCCAAGTTAAATAGCACGAAGCGTTAGAAATTGGGCCAAAAGCTAAAGGCAAGCCCGAAATACAAAACGGCATTTTACAATAACTTTCTCCGCAAGTGCAGTTTTTAGCCGCAAAATTTACCGCAAAAGCCAAAGCCCAAACAAACTGGGCTTTTTGCTTAATGGCCGAGGCCGTGTCGTGCAATTCGTTGATTGAAGGGAAAACCACTTCTTTTTTATCAAACAAGTGAATATTTAATTTAAAGGGTAAAGGCAAATACCTTTGTTCAATGTCTTTTCTAGATAAATCGATCTGCTTGACATTATTTCTAATTAAGCCAAACTGGGTCTCTGCTTGGCCAAAAAAGTCAGAAACATCCGGGCAAACTGGCCCTCCCTGTGGCCCTGAGACCTTTTGCTTGGTTAAATCAGAATAACTTTCCGCTGGATGCGAGTTGCATTGCAGGGGAGTTATCGTTAAACCGCCTGCCCCGCTTTCTTCATTCATACCTTCCCATGCGTCTTGTAATTGGGTAAGGATGCCTTTTGTTTTCTTTTCACCTTCTCCACCATCGCCTTTAATCGCTTTAATTAGTTTACTGAAGCTATCTGACATTTTTTTAACATCGCCCACAAAAGATTGAACTCCATTATATAATTTAGTAGCAGATCTGATACCAATTAAAATAGAAAAGATTTTCATTACTTCGTCAAGGGGTTGTTTAATGTTATCTGCCCCAAATGAACATGCGTTAAGCGCCTTATCCCTTGCCTCTAATAGCAAACAGAACCCCTTCTCGTCATCGTTCAGTTCGCCCTCGCCCTTGACATCTATTTGTGTACAATCGGGATCTAAATCAATGCTTATGCCTTTTAAAGATAAATCAGGAATACTGCAGTTTGTCTTGCCTGTTAACTGAAAACAAAGTGCTGGCTTGATTGTATCCCTGGCTTCCTTGCACCTTTCTTTACACCTTGTCGGGTCAGCGCCGTTGGCAAAATCCTCATTTTCTTCAGAAGAACAGCTTGAAAGATTACAAGAACCATTGAAAACATGCTTTATGAGCATATCAATATACTGACATTCTTTCTCAAAGGCCTTTTGGGCTTCCATTTCATTGCATTGCTCTAATTGTGCGTCAACCGCTTTTTGAATAACTTCTAAATTGGCATCTGTTTCATTATTGCAAGTTGCCTCGTCAGTTGGCAGGTCAACAATAGAACAGATATTACTTAACCCCGCTCCACCTAAATAACCTAACTGCCCTTCGGTTGTCTTGCAGAATTCCGAGACAGCTTGATACCCTTGGGTATAGCCATTTCTATCAAGAGGGGACATTTTAGGCGGCCAACACCAATCGCCATTGCCTAAATGCTGGCCATCAAGATTCGCATTATTATTTAGGTTTGGAAGAGGGCAGGTAAAACAGCTTGCCGCAAGCAAATAATTCCCAGTATCAGCACAAGTTAAGCCGTTTTGACAGGTTGTATTTTGCAAATTGGCTCCGCTCGGACACTTATCCGGGCAGGCA
>PFAX01000030.1:48708-57424 GCA_002773495.1 bacterium (Candidatus Gribaldobacteria) CG10_big_fil_rev_8_21_14_0_10_37_21
GGAACTAAAGTTATTAAATCAGCAGCGCGAGTTTCGCACATAGCTAAAGTATCCCTTGGGTCGCTTTGCAAAATAGGCGAGATAAGCTTACACGCGGTTGTTAAATTGTTGTCGCCAAACACTCTCCTGCCAAGGTCAACTATGTTTTGCGTCCTGAAGTGATCAAGGGCTGAACCATAATCTATTCTTCTATCTTCGTCAACCCTAGCATTTCCTCCAAAAACATCATCATCGGCGATAAGTGCTTTTGCTTCAAGAAGCAAGCCTGCCCGTGTTTCTTTTTGAACATTAGGGATGCTCCCAAAGGACGCAAAAGTAGCCAAGTCAGGATTTCTAGGAAAAATAGCTACTTTTTTCTTGGCTCCGTTACTCTCTATTTTATAATAATAATTATGCTCTAAGGCAATCTCTATTAAATTATCGCTAATGGCCTTGTAAGCACCCTGCAAGAAGGCAATCGGGTTTAAGTCAACCGCTTTTTTAAAGTCAGCAAAACCCTTAATTGGCACCCCCGCTATTTTAATCCCGTTGCCGTCTTTTTCCCAAAACGGAAACTTGCCTAAAGGGTCGCCTTTCATCATTTCTATGGCTTTCCTGTCGGTTATGCCCGCTTGGTTAAACTCCATTTTAATTTGCGGTTTTAAAACCTCTATGGCTTGCTTGGTCTCGGTTATCTTTTCTTGGCTAGCGAATAAAATATCCATCACATCTAAGAAAGAAAGCACTTGGCACAAAGACCGCTTACTTTTCTTTTGTTCAAAGCAAGTAACGCTGTTAAGAAAATCGGTTCTTGTTGGGCTATCGTCGCAGGTTTTACCATAATCCGTACCAACCTTATTATTTATTTCATCTAAGATATTCGTTTGCACCAATGTAGCTGGCTCTTGCAAATCATCAGCAATTTTTTGTAATTTCTCTTTATCAGAAGCTTGTAACGCCTGAAGCGCTGGGTCGTAGATTAACTCCATTATATCGTGAATAATACTATTTACTTTACCAATCAAATCAATTATTTTAGGCACAGGCGCTTCCCATGCTGGGTCGTCTTTTAAAAGCCGTAAACAGGTTTCATCTCTATTATCTTCAACTAACATTCTAGACCAATAAATCAAACTGATAATTTTTTCTAAATACCCCCGAGCAATTTGCGCTGGGTTACCAGCTTTTAAGGGAGTTTCCCATGCTGTTTGGATTTTCCTTAAAATGTTCTTCGCTTGATTCAAATAATCGTCAAAGTTCTGATAATCCTTTGAAGCAAAAAAATCATCTATCTTCTGTTTCAATTCCTGCAACTTTTGGCAGGTCTCGTTATTATCTCCTCCTGCTTGATCGAAAAACATACTAGGACACTCAAAAGCACACTTTTTTTGACCCTCCTCGCAAGCACTTTCACAATCGTTTTGATTGCACCCTCTATCGTCGCACCTATCAAAACAAACATCATCACAAGCGGAATATATGACAGTTCGCAGTCTTGGCATAAAACTTGCCAAGCTTGGCTGATTACAAACATCCTTACACTCATTATAAGTTATGCTATTGTTTAAATTGTCGCAACCCTGAAAACAATCCCGTTCAAAATTAGAACACATCTGATCGCAATTCGTTCCGCCTTGCCCGCACTTCAAAGCCAACATTATAGCGTCAATGCGGGCTTCAAAGCCATTGGCATTATTAGTATCAGCTAAGTCCTGGAAATACTGCCGCGCTTTAATAATATAATAAACCAAGATAGAGTTCTCGGGCGATAGGTTAAAGTCAGTTATCGCTTCAGCGATATTTTCAATGTTTGAGGTTGGGCCATCAACCGGCAAAGCGTTCCTGAAAAAGGCCTCAATTCTGCCGTCCCAGTCAGGCAATTCAGCCAACTCTGACTTATAAGAAGTTTCAAATTTTGATTTCCACCCGCCATAACAAGAATTAACATCATTGGTGCACCAATTAGCTGAATTCCAAAACCTTTCAAGGGGTGTTTTGCTATTTACTGGGGCATCTCCCTGTAAAGCGCCTAAGGTAATGTTTAAAGAAGCGGCTGTAGTGGTAACGCTTTTTTCCCAATTACTAATCAGCCCGGCACTAAAAACAGTTCTTTCTTGTAAAAACTCTCTAATATCTAACAAACACTGCTGAACATGTTGAGGTAGTATAAAAGGGCAACTGAAATCTCCATTTTTTTCGATTTTAAATTGATTAACAACAGGGTTAAAGCTTATTGTCAAAAAACATTGCTGCTGGAAGTTTGGCGCTGGAGGGTTGCATAACGCCCTATCAACGGCTGAGTCGTATTTGCCCTCATCAAACTTATAATTAAATTTTGCAAAGCTCTCATCAAGGAAAGCAATAAATACAAACGAGGGAATCGCAGAGACAACATAAGAAATTGCATTTCTATGCCTTTGCTCCATATCAGCTTTTCCGTCATCGCCCCAATAGAACTTGCTTTTTATATTTGTTTTATCGTAAAATTCTGTAGCACTTAAACCAGCAGTAGCCATTGATAGATCTTCCCAAAAGACACGCCAAGGCGCTTTAGAGTAATTTAGCTCGTTAAAAAGATACACGCCCTTTGGTATATTAATCCCCTTGTCTTCGTTTTTATAATCAGGAACAAACGAAAGGGCATTATTAATCTTCCCTTGAACATACCCCACATCAAAAACACTAAAAAGAGAGGCAAGCCGTTGAACTTCGCCAAAAGAGGTTTTCATTTCATTAAACCACAGCTTTGTCTCTCCTGAAACAACAACGCCTTTGGGGATATACCGATTGTTTTGGTCAACAATACAAGCATAAGAAGAACAGTTAAGCTCCGGAGCTACTTTTTTAGCGGTTTCTCTGGCCTCTTTTGTTATATTGTCAGCATATTCACATTCAGAATTAACAGTTGGGTCGCAAATAAGAGCAACTGTGTGGTTGCTGTTTGGATTGTTCGTGTCAAAAGCAACAAACCTAACTTCGTCAGGGCTTACTCCCTCTGAACAATACTGATTCATACAAGAGTCATACTGGTTCCAGCATTGCTCGCACTTTTGCACTTTTGATTCGTTTAGGTCTTGCTCAAAAGCGGGGTGCTTCTTTAGAAAATTAAGAAAGGTCATATTCCGATTCTTTAGCCAATAGCCGTCAAAATCAAAATCATTATTAAGGTTTCTGCATTTATCATTAGAATGACAAGTACAAAAAACCTTAAACCAATCAAAGCACTGATCGTTGGCGATATTTCTTCTTTCCGTGATTGACTGTGTGCCAACGACATCGCCAATAGCAGAGATGTTGTTTAGTAAACCGCGAATGCTAATAAAAGCGTTCTGATAGTCCTTAATAATGCCATCAAACATTACTCGCTTATCGTAATTATCCTTTCCATTTTTTCCTGCTTTATCAGTGGCGAACAAAAAGCCAATTTCCGGCTCATTTTTAAAGCCAGCGATACCCTTGCTTGGGTTTGTCTCATCTGGCTTGCCCTCGCTAATAATGGCGGTTAAGTCCTTAACTGATTGGTCAGCCACCTGTAAGGCCTGGGTTTTAGCCCCCGAGTATTCAACCATATTGTTAGAAAAGTTTTGGATTAGGCCCAAAAACCCGTCATAGCCCTTTTTTAGGCGCTCTTGATTGATAGCCCAACCAATTGGCCCAGTGATTACAGATAAGGCGTCTTTCCATTTTAAACCCATATTTTCCCAAGCCGAAGCTAACGAAGAAAAATTTTGAACAATATCGTAAATATCGTTTAAAACTAAAGCGCCATCAACTAAAACCCCTTTAATTGTGGAAGCAATCCTGGCAATCTTTTGAATCGTTGAAACAATGGTCATAATTTGTTGAATATAAGTGAAAACTCCGCCCGGGATTAAAAATTTTAAAATATCAAGAACCGTAATATCATACCTTACTTCGCCAAACCTTAATGAGCAGTTGCTTTTGCAATTGCGTAAGAAAAAGCAATCTGACAAGGGGTCAGTATTATTGTACATTTTCTTAACTGCAAAAACCTCTTGAGCGGCGGCTTGTTCTAAGGCAATAAAGTAATTGCAAGCCGCTTGGTGGGCTGATTTCTCTTCAACTGACATTGAAAAATCGTCTTCAGGCAATGGTATTTTTAACTGGCACTCCCTTGGTGCTTTGGGCTGAGGCACGGCCAAAGCCCTGCCAAATTCGGTTTGTTCGGTTAAATCAGTTTGCCATTCGCCTAACTTAAAAGTAGAGAAAGGGCTTATGCAAACATCGCCCGGCTTCCATTCGCTTGCACAACTTGCTTTGGGGGTATACTTGTAAGCATTCGTATAACCACAATGAAAAGAAGAATCACACCCGCAAAAACCAATACTTCCGTCTAAGGATTGCTTAAACATACAATCAAACATACCTAAGTAATTTCTTGTTTCAGTGCCCAGCTTCAAACCACCCCTTTCAGTTAATTCAAACTCATTGGGGATTTGAACTTTTTGAAAAATCTTGTCTAAAAACTCGCCAAAATCAAAAGCCATTGCCCTTTGTGGTGCAGGAATCATCTGGAGTGTCAGGGAAAACAAAACCACTGTAACAATAGCTGACTTAATCTTATTTTTACTTTTAAAAAGCATAGGAAATATTTCTTTTGATTTTAATTAGGACCTACCTGTTTGCCAATAAATTATCATTCCCAATTTTATTTAATTTCGTCATTTTAGAAGTGAGCTTAAAGGCAAACTACCCCGAGCAAAACTATCCGCTAAACCATCTAAGCTATAGCTAAACTTTCTGTTAACGCACTCAAGTACTGTTGAGCAACACTCCAATGATGCCTTCTTGCAACACCTATCCGCTGGGTTTCCAACTGGAACCTCGTCGCTTTTACAGGCGCTATCTTTCGCTCTGCAATCTTTATAAACAGAACTTCTTTCTTGGCAACAGACCAAAACATTGTCGTCGCCAGACATTGCTTCAAACTCATTGGCATTGCACTTACCCCCAACATCCGCCCTCTTTAAGCGACAAATAGCACAGCCATCGGGCTTAGGGTCAAGGATAAATTCAAAACCCCCTTTATCATCGTCCCTGTCTAAACTATAACAACATTTTCCTCCATCTTCTGTTTCGCCTTCATTAGTTTTACAGCCCTCTGTTGGCACTGGCCTGCATTTTGCTTCGCAAACAGCGGGCTGGCCCAAAGTACAGCAATTTATGATTTTAACGCCGGTTCCTTCATCAACAACCTCTTTTAAAACTTCATTTGCTTTACAGGAAGTTGTCCTGACTGGCTGTTTAACACAACTGCCCATTATCTGTTCAGTGGCCATATCGGCTAATTTAGCACCAAACAAATTAGCGATTTGAGCTGTCACCCAATCAACTACCCCAGACAAAGCACCAACTGGTGCTTCAATTAAAGCCGTGTCAGCTACGCCCGAGGCCTTTTTAATAAACTCCTCTGTCTTTTCCGCTGACTTATCCAGGGCTGAAGTTATAGCGGTTCCGGCTTCTCCTAATGAGTAAAGCGCCTTGTCAAGCCCGACTTTTGGGCCCAAGGTATCTATCAAGGGCTTCTTTAGCCAGTCATATTTTTCAGCCAATAAGTCAATTAGGGATGTGCCTAAGGTTGAGTTTAAAGCTGGAATAACCGGCGTTTTAATTAAAGGCAAAAGGTCAACTGGCATTTTTGTTAAAAAACCAGCTAAAGCATTCAGTCCTGACAAATCAAGCCCCACATCACACTGGCTTACCTCTGCGCTGTTTACCCAAATCATCATTGACGGGTCTTGGCAAATTAAAGCGATAATCGGCGTATTACCTTGAACCCCCATTGCCTCTTTAGCTAAAACCCCTAAAGGCGTTGTTAGATAGTGAGCTATTTGGGTTATCGCTTGCGCTTGCTCAATGGTAAAGGTATAAACATTCACTTGCCAATTCCCTGTGTTAAAATAAGGCGCTAACCCTATAAAATATTTACCATCTAAAAGCCCAACTTCTTTACCAAAATTTTTCATACTATCTGGCCCGCTGAAATTAGCATTAAGTGGATGAAGAGGGTTTGTTTCTAATAAAGGGAAAACAAGAGATGCCGGTGCGGCTAATCCGCGCGCGGTAAAGGCGCTGGTTAAAGATTGCGGGATATTGCCAAGATTAATCGCCATTTTGTCGGCATGGCTTAGGGTTATAGCAAACTGAAAATTAAATATCGTTTGATCTGGGTGCATTGACCGTTCTACTTCTTGAGCTTTTGTCAAAAGGTAATTTAGTGCTGAAGTATTGTTTAAGACATAAATCATTTCGGTTAACCATTGGGGCTTGTCGCCGGGCTCGTTTAAATAATCCTCAATAATTTGAAACATTATCTGCATTTCTTTTGGCCGAACAAAAGTCATTAGGGGCTCATTGATACCTAAAATTTCAGCTGGGGTATTATTTTGAACCTTGCAGAAAATATAAGGTATTGTCGCTGATTCTATTAAACCACTCTCATTTATAATTTTATCAATCACTTTAGATAAATTAACTGTTCGCAAACTCTCCATAGAATAAGGCAAGTCCTGGCCAATACCTGCCCTTTCGTTTTGGTAAACAGTTGACAGTGCCCACCTTTTTGTTGCTGGATCATTTTCAAAGTCCTGAACTATCATATAACAAACATCTTCAAATAATAACTGGCTCGGGGTTCTGCTTAAAAAGTTAGTCGTGTAGCTTTTACCCGTAATGGTTGGGCCATTTACCTCCATTGGTTTGACTACCCCAAACGGGATATCAATTAAGACATTTAAGGTTTTATTGCTAACATAGTTAAAAATATCTTTTAAGACAACAACCGTATTGTCTGGATTTGCGATGATATCTTGCCATTGCCCAGCACTTACTCCTCTTAAGGTCGCTGTTTTCTTCAGCTCTATTTGCAGTTGCACGCCTAAGGCCGGGTAAAGCTTTTTATAGGTTTGTATCTCATCGTTAAAGTCAGCAGAAACATTATTTTGGCTTTCAATGCCATATTTTGCCCTGAACATTATTCTAAATAATGACAAGGCGGTTGTGTCTTTTGTAGCCACGCAACAGCCCTTGCAAATACCCTCTAAAGCATTTGAGCATTCAAGCTGCGAAGAAGCGTCTTTCAAGGGGGTAACATTCATTGAACCTTCATCCGTTAAACATTTTCCAGAACAATTTATATCGTTGGGCTCTTTCTTGGACTTTTTATTAGTGTATTGGCAACTTGCTGTAATTAAGAGCTTTAAAGCGTCACCTGTTGTTAGTGTTGGTGATTGAAAGATAGAACCTAAGGGGTCGCAAGCGGCCTTAGTAACATAACAATAACCCCTGTAAAAGTCGCTGTTTTCTTGAGGAACTTTATTTTTATCTATTTTTGGCAAAGGTAATGTTTTAATTAAATCGTTAATTTGCGGCACTCCAGTAATGTCCCCCAAACTTTTCTTTTCAAAAATGCTGTCGCAAACATTCTTTGGCTTATCTATTGCGTTGACCTGCGACTCGCCTTTGTTTTGCCATTTAACAGTGGTCTCTCCACAAATCATGCTCTTGGGTGTTGCTTTTATAAGGTCGTTTATATTCATCAAGCCAGTTATTTCAAACAAAATTTCAGCTGGGGTCATCGCCAAATAGTTACCTAAACAATGTTGGTTTGGCTCTTCTCCCCAGCAAACCTTTTGAAGCAACTCAACTAAATTGCCATTTAAGGCCTTAACAATTGCCTCTTGGGTCTCACCCGAGGCGGCAAACTCTTCTAATAAGGTTGTGTGTAAATGCTTGTTTAGTCGGCAAGTGTTGTTAGCAAACTCAACGAACTTTACACTTGTAAACTCTCCACCAGGATTTACCTCTAATGTTTTATAAGTATTGTCAGCTGTTTTTATTTTTAACCAGCTCATTTCTACTTTTGTCTTAGAAGAAAAGTCAAAAATCATTTCTTCTGGTTCGGTTCTACCAGCTGCGATATTTTGTTCAACTTTTGCCTCATACTCCTGGCAAAAGGCCTGCAACATCTGCTCTATACTCATATTAAGGGTCTTGACAACCTCGGCTGGTAAAACATCGCCAATATCAGCGTTTAAAACCTTTTTAAGCTTAGCATAAAGCTGGCTGGCTGGTTCAAAATATTCAGAGAGGGGATAGACAATTTCATCTTCAATAAAAACATTAGCGTACTCAAAAGCAGTGGCTAAGGTCATTTCAACAAGGGCTGAAATAAACTGCTCGCCAAAATTAATCAAGCCAGCCAAAGCCCAGTTCTTTGCCCTTGCTAATGTGCCTTGCACTCCACCACTCGTATCCACATCTTGACCTATCCACTGGCACTCACCGCACTTTTCACCCCTATCTTCTGCTTCATAAATACTCCCTGCCTGCCAGTCCCTGCTCCAACAATACCCTGCCCCCTCGCACATTTGTTTTCTATAGCCCGGGTCTCTGCCTGCATCATGTTCGCAGATTATTTGATATACCGTTTGCCCGCCCTGTTCAATTTCTGCTAAATCAGATGGGATGTCAGGCCCCTTTAACTCCATAGCATTAATATCTTCAGGACTTAATTGAACGCATTCACCTTTAAAGGCTTCTGCCGGCTTAGGACTTGTTTCACATTTTTGTGGGGCTAAAAAGGTCTGTCCTTCTAAAACAAACACCTTCCCTTGATGTAAAAGCCCATAACAATCAGGTATTGACGAATATTCAGGAAACAAAGCTGGGTGGCTTTCTCTGTAATCCTGAATCTTTTCCGAGACCGCCCCACTCG
>PFAX01000040.1:0-4487 GCA_002773495.1 bacterium (Candidatus Gribaldobacteria) CG10_big_fil_rev_8_21_14_0_10_37_21
AGGTTTCGCAAGTAAATTTCAAGCCGCTTTTTTTAGCTTTTCTAATTAAATCAACGCTGGATTTTTGACTGATATGTTGGATGTGCAATTTCCCGCCAATTTTTTCTAACACCATTAAATATCTTTTAATAAATCCTGTTTCAAAAAAGGGCTTTGTCAAGCCAACTTCATACGCCGGGCTACAGTGCGCCATAACCAACACGCCTTTTTTCAAAATCGCTACCAACAATTTCAAATCCGCTAAATATTTCCCATCATCGCTGAAACCAACCACCCACGGCCGTATTTTCTCAATATCAACTAATTCTTTGCCAGCTAATCTTTTAGTTATAGCCGAGACAGGCAATGCCCGGCAATGTCTTTTAACTTTCAATGACCGCTTAATACTCTCCACGCTGTCCAACGGCGGCTGGGTATTTGCCATATAAACCACAAGATTAATGCCGCTTTCTTTGGCGATTTTAGTATGCTTGGCAATATCGCCCCTTAAATGCATATGTAAATCAATAATTGGATAATGCATTACTTTTAATTTACCACGCTTTACTTCCACTTGCAATTAATTAACTGTCAATTATTCAATAGCTTGCAATAAAAGAGATTAATCCTATCCCTATAAGAAAAACTCGACCATCTAATTAAATAACTTCTTAGCTAAATAGCCTCAAATAACATCTAAAATTCTCTCTTACAAAAAGTGCGGTCGCACTTTTTGTAAGAGAGATAAAGTTTAGGATTAAAGGCCAAAAACTTGCTTTAATTTCATATCGTCTTCAATTTTATCTGCAACAATCATTCTAACCTGACGACTATCAGCCCCCAAAAATTCCTTCAAAATCTGAATTTCTTTTTCACAGGCAAAAGGACAAACCCAAACGCTTTTCTGTAAAGGAAAAAATTTTAACTCTTTTAATTTACTTCTAAAAATATTCCTAGCAACCCTTGAAAAATCTGGAATATCAAAGATCACAATCCGCCACTTATAGTCCCAATGCTCAGGGGTTTTAATTTTTAATTCTTTAATTTGGTATTTTTTGGCTATTTTTCTCCCCCTCTCTGTAAGGACAAGGCGGATATCGTGCCCATTTTCTTTAAGGTCAAGCAAACCATTTCTTTTAAGATAATAAAGAGCGTTTTCAACTTGTCGCTTCTTTTTAGACCTCAACCTTTTTATGTCTTTTATTAAAGCAGGAACAAACCCTGGAGAAGAGGCTGCCATTAAAACGGCACTACCAAATAAAAGGTAGAGTAAAATTTCTTTAGAAATTTTAATTGTTTTTTTCATAAATTTTTTAATTTTAAAAACTACTCTTAATAATAATGCGGTCGCACAAATGTTAAGAGGAAAAGCGAAGGGTGGTTACTCTACTGAACCTCTCCTTTAGCTTAATTCTTGTTTAGCTCAAAAAAACAAAAAATACAAGGGCAAACCAAACAGGAAAATCAAGCCAGCTCAACTTAATAATTGCCCAAATAAAAAAAAGCGGGGGCAAATAATAACCTGCCCCTGCTCCATTCTATTCTTCCTCTGTGATTTCCTTGATTACAAAGGTGCTCTCAAAAATCATCATTGTCCAAAATCCCTGCACAACTATCCCTATAAAAAGGACTAAAATCTTTTGCCAAAAAAAGATTGGCAAAAATAAAAGTAAAAATACAAAAAAGAATATTTTCATCAAAATCCATCGGCCTTTAATATCGTCGGCCCTTGAGCCATTATAACTTAATACCCTCTGCCTTGTGGCTATAAGGCAAAAGGTATTCAACAAAAACAACACTAAAGGCAAAGTGAATATCAAATATGAGTATCTCATTTGATTTCCTCCTTCTTATTTGCTGAAAAGAGCTTGGTAAAAAATTAAAACAACATATCCTATCTTACACCTTTACCTTGAAAAGTCAACTCAAATAGTGCTATATTAAGTAATGAGAGAAATTAAAATTTTAACTGAAAATAAGAAAGTTGGCTTTGATTATGACATTTTAGAGAAATATAGAGCAGGCATAATTTTAACTGGCCAAGAAGTCAAATCCATTAAATTAGGTAGAGCTAACATTAAGTCAGCTTTTGTTGTTTTAAGAGGTGAAGAAGTTTTTTTAGTTGGCTGTAATGTGCCCCCTTACCAACCCAACAACTTAAACAAAGAATATTTACCCGAAAGAGCCAGAAAATTACTCCTACATAAAGAGGAAATCAAAGAATTAATTGGCAAGCAAAAGCAAAAGGGCTTGACTCTAAAGCCACTTTTAGTGTATACTTTAAAGGGTAAAGTCAAGCTTGAATTCGCTTTAGCTAAAAACAAGAAAAAAAGCGATAAAAGAGAGAAAATTAAAAAAAGAGAAGTAAATCGAGAAATGAGAAGGGCTTTCAAGGCATAGAAAAATAGAAGAGACGTTCGCCCCGCTGATTGAGCTTTCGCTAAATCGGCGGGGGGGACGTTTGTTTTGACGGAATTTGTTCTTTCTTAAAGCAAGAAGAGCTGAAAACCTCTTAAAACTTTTCAAAACGATAAGTGCAAATACTTACACCTATCAACCAGCCCAGGCAACTGCTTTCGCTTTTGCTTGAGCCTTTCCCGATTTAATCGGGGACATCCACTGCTTTGACTCCTGATAGGAGACAGTTGGGTGCTATATTTTCAGGATAGTTTAGTTTTTTCCTTGGAAACTAAGCGAAAACAAAAAGGATAGCTTTAAAAAGATTTTGTTCGTTTTAACTTTTTAAAAGCGAAAAAATAAACGAACTATTCTTGTAGATTTTTTTTAAGAATTTTTTTCGCACGAGGGTTCAATCTCTCCGTCTCCACATAAATTTTTACTCAGGAAAAAGGCATTCGATATAGACAAAAATTTATCCCTAACTACAAACTACCCACACAAATTACAAAAAAAACATAAAGTGCAAAAAAGAATTATTTCTAACAATAATATCAGGGCAAAAGAAGTCCGCCTTATTGGTGAAAAAGGCGAGCAGTTGGGCGTTGTCAGCAAAGAAGATGCCATGAGAAAGGCCTGGGAAGCCAAGCTTGACCTGATTCAAGTAACGGATAAGGTTGACCCCCCAATTTGCAAACTAATTGATTACGGCAAATACGCTTATCAGCAAGGCAAAAAAGAAAGAAAACAAACCAAACCAAATAGGTCAGGAGAATTAAAAAGCATCCGCTTGCGCTTTGGCATTTCAGACCACGACATTGAGACAAGAATTAAACAAGCTCAAAAATTTTTTAAACAAGGCGCCAAAGTAGAGGTTAATATGGTGCTTAAAGGAAGAGAAAACGCACTTTTTGATTTTGCTAAAAAGAAAATAGATAAATTTTTAGAAATTATCAAGCAAACTACTGAAATAAAAATTGAAAAACCCTTAAAAAGGCAAGGTAAGGGGTTTGTAATGATAATTACCCAAGTTAAAGCAAGTAAATAAGTATGGCTAAACCAAAAAAGGCCTTAAAAAAAAGGTTTAAAATAACAAAAAATGGCAAGGTTTTAAGAAGGGCGACAGGCCAAGACCACTACCGAAGCAAAAAAACAGGCAAACAAATCCGCCAAAAGCGAGGTTGGGTTGAATTGTCAAAGCCATTATCTAAAAAAATTAAACAATTGATTAACGGATAACACTAATTACTTTGAATTACGAAATGCGACTAGATGAGTTGCCTAAGGTCAGACCTCCTAAAAAACTTTGAAGCCCAGTTTGGGGGAGGTCTGACCTTAGGCAACCTTAAAAAGCATTTCGTAATTCAAAGTAATTAGTGTTATAAAAATATGCCAAGAGTAAAAAGAGGTACAACTGCAAATAAAAGAAGAAAAAATGTCTTAAAACACACTAAAGGTTTTAAGTGGGGCCGAAAATCAAAATATAAAGCAGCCAAGCAGGCCCTGCAAAAGGCCTGGACATATGCTTACCGCGACAGAAAGGTAAAAAAGAGGGATTTCAGGGCAATTTTTCAAACAAGAATTTCAGCTGGCTTAAAGCAAGAAGAAAATCCTTTATCCTATAGCAAATTTATTCATCAATTAAAACAAAATAAAATTGAGCTTAACAGAAAGGTCTTAGCTCAATTAGTTGTAGAAAAACCCGAGGTCTTTAAAGAACTATTAAAGCAAACGAGACCGGGTCTCTAATGTCCCCGAGACCGGGTCTCTGTTGGCTTCGTCTTATTGACTCTGTTTTAAGAAACAAAACCCCTTTGAAGGGGGTTTTGTTTTGCATTATTCTTAATTCTGCAATGCTGGTTGGTAAAACTCGTTTAACTTAACTTTCTTTAAAACAACCTCGCTAATTGCTTTGCCCTGAAGGGTTATTTCAAGCCAGCCACCTTCCATTGTAGCTTCTGAAAAGGCCTGATCAAAAATAAAATTGCCTAAGCTATAAGCGACAAACCTACCCTGAACCATCTCTAAGGGCCCTACAACATGGCTGTGGTGCATTAAAACCAAATCAGCCCCCTCAGCAATAACTAAGTTGGCAAAGTCCTTTTGAAATA
>PFAX01000040.1:4516-4981 GCA_002773495.1 bacterium (Candidatus Gribaldobacteria) CG10_big_fil_rev_8_21_14_0_10_37_21
TAAAGAGGGAAATGATTTCCTATCTATCCAAGCAATCCCTGTTCTATCCTCTAAACCAGCTCGCCAACTAATAGGGCCTAAATTAGTATAACCCAAAAAGCCTATTTTTACCCCCTTTACTTCTAAAACCTTTAAAGAAAAGGCCTCTTGAGCGTTTCGGCCTGCTCCAATAAAAGCTACGCCCGCTGTTTCTAACCTTTCCATTGTATCTTCTAAAGCAAGAGAAGTATAATCAAGGCAATGATTATGGGCTAAGTTAAGAACATTAAAACCAGCATAGATTAGCCCGTCAAGGGCTTCAGGCTCGGCCCTAAAAGAATAAATACTCCCTACTTTATAACCCTTGCTAGAGATAATACTTTCTAAGTTACCAAAAACTAAATCAGCCCCGGCAAAAGAGGCCTTTATTTCTTGAAAAGGAAAAGTAAAGTCACCTTCTGCTTCTTTATTTATCATATATTCGAC
>PFAX01000006.1:0-16944 GCA_002773495.1 bacterium (Candidatus Gribaldobacteria) CG10_big_fil_rev_8_21_14_0_10_37_21
GTTTTTTAGAGGCAGCTATTGAACAACAACCTTTCTATTGGAAAGTAAGGCCTGAAGAGCTATATAGCATAGTTAAAAATGACCTATCTGACTTTGATGGGTTTATTGATAACATAACTCGGTTTTTAAACTCTTAAGTTTTATATGAAAATTAGCATTTTAGAAATATCGAGTTTCTTTTTAGTAGGATTTATCGGCATTTTTCTTTTTGAAAAAGCAACTATAAAATAGGCTTTATGGGATAAAAAAATTGGTTGGCAAATTCACCATAGCTTAGCAGGTATTCTATTGATATTTCTGGTTTTATTTTTTCAAGAAAAGGCCTTTTTATTTATTGCTTCAGGTGTTGGTGTGATTGTTCAATATGCCTTAGGTAAAGATGGTTTTGTTTTTCTTAGCCGTTGGTAAAAAACATTTATGGAAGAAGAAAACGACAATTCAATTCCTGAAAGGATTTTTGCGGTTGGCGAATACTTAGAAGCAGTTAACATTGCTTTAAAACGTTTTGAAGTTAAAATAACAGGAGAAGTTACTCAGGTTAAGGTGGCCACAAGTGGGCATTGTTATTTTACGATTAAAGATAAAACAGACGAGAATGTTTTAGATTGTATCGCTTGGAAGTATAATTATCAAATTTGCGGGGTAAAGTTAGAAGAGGGCTTAGAGGTTATTTTAAAGGGGAATGGCCAACTTTACAATGCCACGGGTAGGTTTAGTTTTATCGCTGACACAATTGAATTAAAGGGCGAGGGGGTTTTAAAAAAGGCCTATCTTGAGTTGAAAAAGAAGTTAGAAAGCGAAGGGGTTTTTGCTTTTGAACGGAAAAAGGTCTTGCCTACTTTCCCGCAAAACATTGGGGTAATTACCTCTAAAAAGGGGGCGGTGATCAATGACTTATTAAGTAATTTAGGTCAGTTTGGCTTTAAAGTTAAAATGATTGATTCAAGAGTTGAAGGCCAAGAAGCAGTTAAAAATTTATTAGGGGCAGTTAAGGAGTTTAAAAAGCAAAAGATTGATGTTTTGCTTATCATGCGGGGGGGTGGTTCTTTAGAATCATTGCAGGCCTTTAACAACGAGGCCTTAGTGAGGGCAATTCTTGATTTCCCTTGCCCTATAATAGCGGCTATTGGCCATGATAAAGATGTGCCTTTATTAGCTTTAACTGCTGATTTTGCTTGTTCAACCCCAACAGCCGCGGCCAACACTTTAAACAAAACCTGGGAAATGGCCCCCTTAACAATCAGCCAAGCCGAAAGAGTCGTTTTCGAAGGCCTTAATGGGCGAATTATTCAAATAGAAAAAGAGATAACCCGTTCTTCAGGTATTATTGAAAGTTGGTTTAATGATTTTTTTGATCGTTATAAAGAAATTGCCAGTGAGCTTAAGACCTATGTTTTACGAATTGAACAAGCAATCTTAAGTCGAAACAAGTTTTTAGATAATTGTTGGGGGAAAATTGAAAGTGATTTTTCTTTTGCTTTTAAAGAAATGGTGCAAAAATTAATTTATTTAAGCCAAACAATTAAAGCCCATGACCCAGAAAATAATTTGGCCTTGGGGTATTGTTTGGCCAGAAAACATGGAAAAATTGTCCGCAAAACAAGCGACTTGCCCCCTAACACGGGCTTTGACTTACAAGTGTCTGATGGTATAATTAAAACAAAAACAATTTAAAGATATGGTTAATTTACAAGAAACAATCAAAAAACTTGAAGCAATCTCTCTTTGGTTCACCAGTCAAAAAGAGCTTGATGTTGAAGAGGGCTTAAACAAGGTTAAAGAAGCAGCTGTTTTAATAAAGGCGAGCCGAGAACGGCTTAAAGCGGTTGAAAACTCGTTTGAAGAAATAAAAAGAGAAATTAACCAAGCCAGCGAAGAATAGCCAAAGATTGTGATAGGGTAAGGCAAAGGTCGTGCGGAAGTTTAAGTTTCTAAAAATATTTAAATATTATTTTATGTCATTATCATATTTAATTGGCCCAGCGATTTTTTTAGGTTTAGTTCTGCTATCTTCTATTAAGCAAATTAACCAATATCAAAGAGGTGTTCGTTTTACTTTAGGTAAATACACAGGCACAATGAACCCGGGCTGGCGACTGGTCTTGCCAGTTTTTCAAGGTTACAGAAAGGTTGATTTAAGAGTAAAGGCGGTTGATGTTCAAAAACAAGAAGCCATTACCAAAGATAATATCGCCGTTGGTGTTAATGCTGTTATTTACTATAAAGTAGCTGAAGCAGAAAAAGCTATTTTAGCTGTTGAGGACTATTATTACGCCATAAGTCAGTTAGCCCAAACAACCATGCGAAATGCAGTTGGTCAGGTTGAATTAGATGAACTTTTGAGCCAAAGAGACAGGGTTTCAGAGAATATTCGGCTGGTGATTGACAAGGCCTCTGATCCTTGGGGCATTAAAGTAGATGCTGTTGAATTAAAAGATATTACTTTAGCTGAAGAAATGAAACGAACCATTGCTAAGCAAGCCGAAGCCGAAAGGGAAAAACGAGCGATTATTATTAAGGCCGAAGGCGAAAAAGCGTCAGCTGTTAATATGGCCCAAGCCGCCCAAATCCTAGGCCAAACTCCCGGCGCTTTGCACTTGCGCACATTACAGTCATTAAATGATATTTCTTCTGACCAATCAAACACGATTGTTTTTGCTATCCCGCTTGAAATCCTACGGGCTTTTGATAGATTGGGCAAAAAAGAGAACCTGTAAATCATTTATAGCTTAAACCAACAAAAACTGCTAACCCCTCAAAGTTAGCAGTTTTTAAATTGAGCAATGCCCTGCTACTTTTTATTTTGCTTAAGATTTGCTAAGATAAACCAAGAAACAAATACAATGGATTTTTTATTTATTTCTAATTATTTTTTTGACGCTACAATTTATTTCGCTAGCTACTTTTTAGCGGCTATTCTTTTTTTGGCTGTTTTGTTGCTTTTAGCCAAGCATAAGGTCTTAGCTTTTCTTTTCTTAGCTTTTCTTTTATTTTTTGTTTGGGTAAGATTTATTGAGCCCAAGATTTTGCTTATAAACAAAGAAGTTTTACCGTTAGAAAGAGCAACTTTTGATGGTTTGCCAATCAAAGTCGCACTTGTTTCTGATCTCCATTATGGGGTTTATAGCAATGCCCCTTCTTTAAAAAGAATAGTTGAAAGAATTAACCAAGAAAGTCCAGATTTGGTTTTGTTGCTGGGTGATTTTGTTTTTCAAGCTAAAAAAGAAAATGTGCCCGGTATGTTTAAAGAATTAGCCAATTTAAAAGCCCCTGGCTTTGCAGTGTTGGGCAACCACGATGTTGGCTTAAAGGGTGAAATTAATGTTAAAGAGGAATTAACAGAAGAGCTTTCAAAATATGTTAAACTTTTAAACAATCAAACAGAAAAGGTTGAAATTAAAGGCAAGCAAATCAATTTAATTGGCTTAAGTGATTTCTTAGAGGGTAAAATTGACTTTTCTCTTTTAGAAGGCCTTAATCAAGACGAGTTTAATTTAGTTTTAGAGCATAACCCAGATGTTGTTTACTCTTTTCCCTTAAATACTAATGTTAATTTAGTAGTTTCAGGCCACACTCATGGAGGCCAAGTTTGTTTGCCTTATTTATATAAAGTTTTTTTGCCTTCTCAATTTGGCTTAGAAAGGGGGTTTTATATGATAAATGGCCTAAAGGTTTTTATCACTTCAGGGGCTGGGGTGGCTGGCCTGCCTTTTCGTTTTTTAATGTCCCCTGAAATTGTAATTTTAACAATATGATCTTTTCTATTTTTTTAGCAGTTTTCATTATAAGCTTAGCCTCATTTTCTGGGGCGTTGCTTTTAGTTTTAAGAAAGCAAATCCAACCCCAAAAACTTTTATGGCTAGTTGCTTTATCAGCGGGGGCTTTGCTTACAAGTGCCTTTTTAGAACTATTACCCGAAGCTTTAGAATTAATTAAACCTAAAACTGCTTTTCAGGTGGTTTTGTTTGCTTTTTTATTCTTTTTTATTTTAGAAAAGTTTTTGCACTGGCGCCATTGCCATAAAACAAATTGCGAAGTTCACAGCTTTGGGCATTTAAACTTAGTTGGTGACTGCTTTCATAATTTTTTAGATGGCTTAATCATAGCGGTTGCTTTTTTAACTAATTTTAAATTAGGAGTGGCCACCTCTTTAGCTGTTTTATTGCATGAAATACCCCAAGAGATAGGGGATCTAGGTGTTTTACTTTACGTTGGTTTTAAGCCCAAAAAAGCCCTTTTGTTTAATTTTTTAATCGCCTTAACCGCTTTTTTAGGGGCAATGGCTGGCATTTTGCTTTCGTTTTCAACTTATAACTTTTTAATTTATTTAATTTTGCCTTTTTCAGCGGGTGGTTTTATTTATATAGCGGCCAGCGATCTAATCCCTGAAATAAGGAAAACTCAAGGCCTTGCGCACACCTTGCAGATGTTTGCCTTTTTCTTACTTGGCTGTTTATTTGTCCTTTTACCAGACCTACTTGGCATGCATGGCTAATTTCCCCTGTTTTTCATCTTGACCCAAAAGAGTATATTTGGCAAGATTGGACGGATTTATTAGCTTCCTTGCTAGAAATGTCGTTACTGGGTAATTAAAATATTAATTTAAAAGGCGGGAATATTATTTCTGCTTTGGTATAGTAAAAATAATGCCATTTGATTTAAAGCAATTGAATAAAGAGCAGGTTTTGGCCGTTAGGCACAAAGAGGGCCCGCTTTTAATCGTAGCTGGTGCTGGCACAGGCAAAACAACTGTCATTGCTAAACGTTTTGTTTATTTAATTGAGCAAAAGTTAGCTCTGCCTGAAGAGATTTTGGCCTTAACCTTTACCGAAAAGGCGGCAGGGGAAATGGAAGAGCGGGTTGAAAATATGCTTGAAATTGGTTTTGCTGATTTATGGATATCTACTTTTCATAGTTTTTGTGAAAAAATTTTAAGAAACGAGGGCTTAAAGATTGGCCTTAGCACTGATTTCAAGCTTATTCAGCCAACTTCTGCTTGGATGTTATTAAGAGAAAATTTAGCCGAGCTTGATTTAAATTATTATAAACCCTTAGGCAACCCAAGCCGTTTTTTACATGGGCTTTTAAGTCATTTTTCAAAATGCAAAGACCAAGGTATAACTCCTGAAAATTATTTAGAATATGCTCAAAACCTTAAAACCAATTTAACCGATTTACCAGAAAACTTTGACATTGAGCAAATTAAAGAACAAGCCGAGGCTTTTCATTTTTATCAACAACTTCTTTTAAAGCATAATCTTGTAGATTTTGGTGATTTATTGAACTATACCCTATTACTTTTTGAAAAAAGGCCTTTTATTTTGCAAAAATATCAAAAAAAATTTAAATATATTTTAGTTGATGAGTTTCAAGATACCAATTTTATTCAATACCAGTTAGTTAAGCTTTTAGCTGGCAAAAAGGCTAATTTAACCGCTTGTGGGGATGATTTGCAAGCAATTTATCGTTTTCGGGGGGCAAGTTTTGCTAATTTAGTTCAATTTAAAAAGGACTTTCCCAAAACAGCGGAAATTTCTTTAATTAGAAATTATCGCTCTTGCCAGAGCATTCTTGATTTGGCCTATAGCTTTATAAAAGACAACGACCCTTTAAGAAACAAATATTTTACTAATTTAGAAACAAAGCTAAAAGCCCAAACCAAAGAAACAGGGGCAGTTGAGCATTTTTACCTAAGAAGCTTAGAAGTGGAAGCCCAAAAAGTGGCTGAAAAAATTATTGAGCTTAAAAACAAAGAAAAGGGCTTGTCTTTAAGTGATTTTGCTATTTTAGTTAGGGCCAATGACACAGCCCAACCCTTTTGCCGCGCCTTGGAAAGGGCCGGGATTGCTTTTCAATTTTTAGCTAACAAAGGGCTTTACCAAAAGCCAATTATCATAGACACCATCGCTTATTTCAAGCTTTTAGATAATTATCACGAGTCCTCGGCTTTGTTTCGGGTTTTGCACTTACCCTTTTTTGAATTTAAAAGTGAACAGATTATGTTAATTAGTAATTACGCCTCCAAAAAAACCAAATCCCTTTTTGAGGCCTTAAAAGAACTTTATTTGATTAAGGGCATCAGCCGTGAGACCAAAGAAAAAGCCATTTTTTTATTAGGTCTCTTAGAAAAACACCAGCAAATGGCTAAAGAAAAAAATGTTTCTGAAATTTTCGTCCAGTTTGTCAGAGAAAGCGGCTATTTAAAGTATATTTTAGACAACGAAGATAAGCCCCAAATTGACTCGCTTAATTTATTTTACGAAAAATTAAAGACCTTTGAACAAGAGAGCTTGAGCTCGCGACTAAGCGATTTTATGGAAAAGTTTTCTTTAGAGCTTGAGTCAGGCGAAGAGGGGGATTTAATTTTTGATTTAGAAGAAGGCCCTGATTTAGTTCAAATAATGACAATCCATGCCGCTAAAGGCCTAGAATTTAAATATGTTTTTTTGGTTTCAATGGTTAATTTAAGGTTTCCCTCAACTGAAAGGCACGATAAAATAGAAATTCCCCCAGACCTTTTAAAAGAAAAGCCCCCCGAAGGTGATGTTCATTTGCAAGAAGAACGAAGGTTGTGCTATGTGGCGATGACTAGGGCTAAAAATGGGCTATTTTTTACTTCAAGCCTAAATTACGGGGGCAAACAAAAGAAAAAGCTATCCAGGTTTTTAATTGAAATGGGCTTTAATCAAGAAGCAAAAAGTAAAGCCCAAACCAAAAACGATTTTAAAGCAGAGCCCCAAGAGTTAGAATCTATTGTTTTAGAAGAAAATAGTTTGTTTTTACCGAATAAGTTTTCGTTTTCCCAGTTAAACGAGTTTGAACAATGCCCCCTAAAGTATAAATACAAGTATGTTTATAAGCTTTTTCCTAAAGGCAAGGCAGTTTTTTCTTTTGGCACAACAATCCATAACACTTTGCAAAAGTTTTTGAAGCTAAAAAACGAGAAAATCATTGCCCTTGATTTATTTGGCAATGAAAAAGAAGAAAATAAAAACAAAGCTGGGCTTAAAGATTTGCTTGAGATTTACGAAAAATCCTGGCTTGACGACTGGTACGAAAGTAAAAAACAAAAACAGAATTATCGCAAATTAGGCGAAACCATCTTAAAGAGTTTTTACGAAAAAGCGGAAAAAGACCCCCCGCAGGTCTTTACTTTTGACGATGGTTCTTTGGCTTTAGAGGTGCCCTTTGCTTTAGATATTGAGGGCTATAATTTGCGAGGTAGAATTGATCGCATTGATCAAACCAAAGAAGGGGTTATCATTATTGATTACAAAACCGGCAAAGCCAAAGAAAAGCTAGAAAAATCAGACAAAGAGCAGCTTTTGCTTTATCAAATAGCCGTTAGAGAGGTTTATGGCTTAGAAGTGGCTCAATTAAAGTACAATTATTTAGAAGAGGGCAGGGAAGTTGCTTTTTTAGGCAAAGAGCAGGAAATGGAGGAGTTTAAAGCAAAAATAGTCAATAAAATAGAAAAAATCAGGCAAGGCCAATTCCCTCCGACCCCCGGCTTTAACTGCCAATTTTGCGACTTTCATGACATCTGCCCTTCGGCTCAAAAACCTTGACTTTAATAAGATTAGAGGAGTTCGATATTGATGACCCAAAAAAGTTTTATGCTATATCTCTCTCAAAACTTCAAGAAATAGGGGGCAGTTCTGTTTTTAAGGTTTTAGTGGAAAAGTGAGGTGTTTTAGGGTAAGATGAAGTTAAATAAATAAATATATGAAAAAAATTTTAAATAAGTTTCTTTCTATAAAATTAAAAGAAAGAGGCGAAACCGGGCCAGTTCAAAATCAAGGCAGGTTAGACAAGCTTTATGTTGTAACCAGAAGAAGGTTCGGCTTAGCACAACGTTTAGAGCATGTTAGAAATCGAGGCAAGCAAAATGAAAAATAATTTTATGAATGGACAAAACAGAAATGATATAAAAATTGGCGGGGAAGTTGAAATTGTTTTAAAACAAGATCAAAGAACAGGCAAGTTAACTTCAGGTGAAGTGAAAGATATTTTAACTAGTTCAAGTTTCCATCCCAGGGGTATAAAGGTTCGCCTAGTAGATGGGCAGGTAGGCAGGGTGCAAAGGGTTGGGATTTCTGATGGGTTTGGCGGTTTAAAAATTAGACAGATAAACGAAAGAGAGTTATAATAACCATATGAGTCAATATTATAACGCACAAAGGGTAAGGGGGCTTTATTTGCCTAATGCCAAAGAGCCGTTTCGGCTTTCAAGGTCAAAGATTGATTTATTTTTAAGTTGCCCCCGCTGTTTCTATTATGACCGTAAGCTGGGCGTTGGCAGGCCACCGGGTTTTCCTTTTGCTTTAAATTCAGCTGTGGATAAACTTTTAAAGACAGAGTTTGATCTTCACCGAGCCGAACAGAGCCAGCACCCCTTAATGGAACATTATGGCTTAGTTGATATTGTGCCCTATCAAAACCCTTTAATGGATGAATGGCGCAATGCCTTATCTGGCGGGATTTGTTATTTGCACAAACCAACTAATTTTTATGTAACTGGTGGGATAGATGATGTTTGGCAAAACATTAAGACCGAAGAACTTATTATTGTTGATTATAAAGCAACCTCTAAAGAAACAGAAGTAAATCTTGACGCTGACTGGCAAATTAGTTACAAGCACCAAATGGAGATTTACCAGTGGCTTTTCAGGCAAAATGGTTACAAGATAAGTGAAATAGGGTATTTTGTTTATTGTAATGGCAATGCTGACAAAGAAGCGTTTGACGCTAAATTAGAGTTTGAGATAAAAGTTATCCCCTATCAAGGCGATGATTCTTGGGTAGAGCAAACTTTAAAAGACGCTTACCATTGTTTAAACCAAGGCAAAATTCCACCAGCTAGCCCTGATTGTGATTATTGTAGCTATCTTGAAGCAATAAATAAGGCAGGTGAAAAGATAGCTTGATTTTCATTAAGGTTAATGCTATGCTTTAATTAATAATAATGTTTTAATAACATTATGCTTTGCGAAATCTTGCGTTCGAATTCTTTTTTAAGATTTACGACGTTAAGAAAGTAGAAAGTCAAGGTCGTCAATCTTAAGAAAAATACAATGAACAAGAAACTTTTTGTAGGCAATTTGCCTTTTCAAGCAACCGAGCAATCTCTTCAAGACATGTTTGCCCAAGTTGGTAATGTTGAATCAGTGGCCATTATCACAGATAGAGCGACTGGTAGGTCAAAAGGGTTCGGCTTTGTTGAAATGTCAACAGAGGACGAAGCCAAGAAAGCCATTGAAGAGCTTGATGGTAAAGAATTCGAAGGTAGAAAAATGTTCGTTTCTGAAGCAAAACCAATGCAACCCAGAGACTGAATTAACTAAAAACTCCCCCACAAAGGGGAGTTTTTAGTTAAGGTTTTATTTAAGATGGGGCTGTGGATAACTTTTTGACAAATAGATTATGTACGCTATAATGAACATAATACAAAAAATATTATGGCAAAAAAATACTTATCAATCACTGACGCTCGGAAAGACCTTTTTCAAATTGCCCAAGAATCTCAGAAACCAGATGCTCATTTCATTTTAACAATTAATGGTAAGCCAGAGGTAGCTTTAATGTCTTTTGAAGAATATGAGGCTATTTTAGAAACAATTGATTTTTTAAGCGAGCCAGGCGCTCTTACAGAGCTTGGAGAAGCGGAAAAAGAAATAGAAAAAGGGGAGTTTTTTGATTTTGATGTTGTCAAGCAAGAGCTTGATTTTGCCAGGAAGGGTGCAATGGTTTTAGCTGAAAATCCTAAGCAAAAGTATCAACCAAAAAGACGGAAAAAATGAAAGAAAAGAAATTTACAATTAGGTTTTCGAATAAGGCCTACCATTCTTTCAAAAGAATTCTTCAAGAATGGCAACACAGGGTAGAAGAAGCCATTAGTAGCTTGGCTCAAAGCCCTTTTTATGGTAAAAAAATGTGGGGCAAGTTTCAAGCAAAAAGACATTTAAGGGTTTGGCCTTATAGAATTATTTATGAAGTTAAAGAAAAAGAGAATTTAATTTATATTTTAAATATCGCTCAAAGAAGAAGCATTGGTTATAAATGTTTTTTTTGAACAAGAAATATGCCAAAACAAGAAAAGCCAATTAGAGAAATGCCAAAACCTGAACGACCCAGGGAAAAGCTAATTGAAACAGGTGCGAAAAACCTTAAAGAAAAAGAGCTTTTAGCGATTTTACTTTCCACTGGCATTAAAGGCAAAAATGTTGTTAAGGTTTCTGAAGAAATTTTAAAACAATTTTCTTTGCCAAAGCTTTTTAAACTTTCTTTTCAGGATTTATCTAAAATAAAAGGGGTGGGCCAGGCAAAGGCCTGTATTGTTTTAGCCGCTTTTGAAATTGTTAAAAGGGCCCTGGGAACTCAAGACGAAATAGCGCCAAAAATTATTTCTGTTGATGACATTGTAGCTCAAGCTATTTATATGCGAGATAAACAAAGGGAGCATTTTATGGTTTTGTATTTAAACGGTAGGAACGAGCTTATTTTTAAAAAACCAATGTTTGTAGGCACTTTAAACGCTAATTTAGTTCACCCTAGAGAAATATTTATTGAGGCCCTAAAACAAAACGCGGCTTGTTTGATTTTTTGCCATAATCACCCTTCAGGCGACCCTTCGCCTTCAAAAATTGATTTGGAAATTACCAAACGACTTTCTGAAGCTGGCAGAATAATGGGGATTGATGTTTTAGACCATCTTATTATTAGCAAGACAAAGGTTTTTAGCTTTAGGGAAAGCGGGCTGATTACTTAATAGCAAAGAGCTAATAGCAAAAGGCGAATGGCGAATAATAAAAAAATAAAAATAAAAAAATATGCAACAAACACAAAGCCAAGTTACTATCTTTAAGTCAATTTTTTTTGAAATAGCTGACGAAAACGGGTTAGTTTATGATTTTTCAACTAAAAAAGCTAATTTCCAGTTAGAAAAAGAAGATGCCAGGGCTAAATTTTTAGTCAACTTAATCGAAAACTATGGGTTTAAAGAAGAGGACTTACGGCTTGATTTTGAACCCTTGGCCTTAGAAATATTAGGATCGGTTGATTTAGTTGCCTTTAAAAAAGAAAAGCCATTTTTGGCTTGCCATTTTTTGCATGAAAGACCATCTTACTTAGAAGTTTCTTCAGCTAAAGAGGGGCTTTTTAGAAAGATGAAGGATTTAAAGGTAGAATATGGCGTTTTAATTTTTAATACCAGAGAATATTTTTTTAAAAGAGAAAACAAAAAAATTATTGAAATTGCCCCGGCTTTGTTTTTAAGGTAAAATAAAAATAAATATGCAAAATCAAAATAAGAGTCAGTTAATTAGCCAGCATCTAGCCAGTAAGCCCAATAATCAGCCGATTAACCAGCCAGATAGTTTTGTTGTTGATTTAGGTGGGTCAGTGGCTATTACAGAAAAAGGCCCGGACGTTACTCTTTTGAAAAAGTTTTATAAAGAAATTATTTTTCAGGTTAAAAAGGGTAAAAAATTTATTATTGTGATTGGGGGTGGTAATTTGGCTCGGGTTTATCAGAAAATGGCTAAAAAAATAAGCCAGCCCTCATTAGAAAGTTTAGATTGGGTTGGGATTAAATCAACCCACTTAAACGCTGAACTCTTGAAAGCTTGTTTTGCTGACATTGTTTTTCCTGAAGTTATTACAGAAAGATTTCAAGCGAGAAGTTTTGAAAAATATTCAGTTATTATAGCTGGTGGGTTTTTGCCGGGGGCTTCAACTGACTATGTTTGCGCCCAATTAGCGGTTGATTTTCAAATTAAGCAAGTGATTGCTTTAGGCAAGCCAGCTTATGTTTACACAGCTAACCCTGAAAAAAGCAAAAAAGCCAAGCCAATTAAAAATATGACTTGGGGCGATTATTTCAAATTAATCCCTAAAGAGTGGAACCCGGGGGCCAAAATACCAATTGATCAAAAGGCAGCTCAATTAGCCAAGGAGCGAGGGCTTTCTTTTGTGGTAGCTAATGGTAAAAGTATGGCCAATTTCCGAAAAATCTTAGAAAACCAGCCCTTTAAGGGTACTTTGCTTGAAAATTAAGTGGTTTTGTGCTATATTTGCCTTAGGTTACTTAATTTTGTAACTTAAAAAATATGACAGAAACAAAAAAATTATATCGCCAAGACGAGGGTAAAGTTATCGCTGGCGTTGCAACAGGCATTGCCCAATATTTTAACCTTGACCCAATTGTTGTTCGGGTTTTGTTCGTTTTGTTTACCTTTTTTCAAGGGGCGGGTATTCTACTTTACATTATTTTAGCTGTTTTAGTACCCAAGTACTCTGAAAAAGCTATTTTACCGGAAGAAGTTTTAAAGGAAAAAGCTGAGAAAGCTGAAGAAATAACCCATAAAGCCACAGAGAAAGCTAAACACATTTCGCAAAAAATCAAAGAAAAAAAATGGCTTAGCGACAGCCGAAGAATTTTAGGGGTTATTTGTGTTTTAGGGGGTGTTGGGATTATTTTAAACAAGTACTTTTTTGAATGGTTCAAATGGGATATGCTTTGGACTGCCACTTTAGTTGTGGTTGGCTTTTATCTCGTGATTACTGAAACTAAAGAAAAGAGTGCAAAATAAAAAATGATAAACAAAAATTTAATTTTTTCTTTAGCAATATTACTTCTCCTTGTCGTTTTTGGGTTTTTTTTGTTCAAACCCAATAAAATAATAACTAAAATAACTTTTTTAAATGAAGGCAATGTAGCTGTTGAAATTTCAGCTGAAATAGCTAAAACTAAAGAGCAGTTATCCGTTGGGTTGTCAAAAAGAAAAGATTTACCAGAAAACCAAGGTATGCTCTTCTTATTTAATGAGGAACAATTTTTAGCTTTTTGGATGAAAGACACGCTTATTCCTTTAGATCTTATTTTTTTAAACAAAGACAAGCAAATTGTTAAAATTGTTCATGAAGCTCAACCTTGCTTTGGGGAAAATTGCCCCTCTTATTTTTCTGATTTTGAAAGCCAATATGTTATTGAGGTTTTAGGCGGTTTTTGTGATAAGTATCAAATTAACGAGGCAAGCACAGTTAATTTTTTGTTTTAAAAATTTGCCTTTTGACTTAACTTGACCCTGTGGATAACTTTTTTAAGCAGAGCTTGTCTTTTTCTGAAGTTAAGCTAAAATAAACCAAATGTCGTTGCCCTCCCTTTGATAAAAAATTAGGGGGAGGGATTTTTTTATGCTAAAATAAAAGAATGAAAATCGATGATTTCAGAAAAATAGTTTTTCAAATAGCCAAGGCTGCTCAAAACAGGGAAACAATCGCAATTTATTACCCCAAAACAGATAATTCTTGTGCTGGCTTTCGGGAGATTGAGCCCTATTCATTATCCACTGACATTGGCAAAATGGGGGAGCATTTAGTTTATGGTGAGGACTTAATAGGCTCGGGCCATATTTTAAATGCTTATACGGTTGGTTCAAAAGTTAATCATTGTGGCTCTTTTATTTTAGGTAAAATTACCCAAATCAAACCAACTAATAAAAAATTTATTCCCAGAAACAATTGGCAAGTAGAGTTTTAAAAAAGTTTTCTTTTAGAGTATAATTTATTTATGCAAAAACAATTTTTACAACAAGCTGACCCAGAGATAGCTAATTTAGTTGAAAAAGAAACTAAGAGGCAAGAAGAGACCTTAATGCTGATCCCTTCGGAGAATCACAGCTCTTTGGCTGTTAAATCAGCGGTTGGTTCTGTTTTGCAAGATAAATATTGCGAGGGTTACCCTTTTAAAAGATATTATCAAGGCCAAGAGAATTTTGATCAGATAGAGACAATTTGCCAAGAAAGGGCAAAGAGTGCCTTTAAGGTGCCATTTTGTAATGTTCAGGCGCTTTCAGGGGCGCCGGCCAACTTGGCTGTTTATTTTGCTTTATTAGAAACAGGGGATAAAATTATGGGCTTACGTTTAGACCAAGGTGGGCATATTTCGCATGGCTTAAAGGTTAATTTTTCTGGTAAGTTTTTTAAGCCATTTTTTTATGGCCTTTCAGAAAATGGTTTGATAGATTACGAGGCCTTAGAAGAAGTGGCTCTAAAAGAAAAGCCCAAAATGATTATTGCTGGCGTAACTTCTTACCCAATGGCTTTAGATTTCTCTCGGTTTGCTCAAATAGCTGACAAAATAGGGGCGTGGCTTTTAGGGGATGTTTCCCATGTGGCTGGTTTAATTTTAGGTGGGGTTTACCCTGACCCAGCCCCCTATTGCCATATTATAACCACAACAACCCATAAAACTTTAAGGGGGCCACGAGGGGCCCTAATAATGGCTACCGAAAAAGGGTTGCAAAAAGATCCAGAACTTGCTGAAAAAATAAACAAGGCCATTTTTCCGGGCTTGCAAGGAGGGCCCCATATGAACAACATAGCCGGTATTGCTGTTGCCTTAAAAGAAGCCCAAAGCCCTAAATTTAAAGAATACGCCAACCAAGTTGTTAAAAATGCAAAGGCCTTGGCTTTGGCCTTCAAGGAAAAGGGGGTTAAGCTTTGTTCAGGGGGCACTGAAACGCATTTGCTTTTAATTGATTTGAGAAATTTTGATATTTTAGGCAACACCGCAGCTCAAGCCCTTGAAGTAGCCGGGATTGTTTTAAATCGAAATGGCATTCCCTTTGACCCCAATCCTCCCTTTTACCCTTCAGGTATTCGTTTAGGCACACCAGCAATTACAAGCCGGGGGATGAAAGAAGTAGAAATGGAACTTATTGCTGATTTTATCGCTCAAGGCCTAAGGGCTCTTAAAGAAACTAAGAATAAACTGGGCTTTTCCCTTGAAGAAGAAAAGAAAAAGATTGCCAGAGAGCAAATTATTAGCCAAACCCCTGTTTTAGAAGAAATGAAAGTCAAAGTTAAAAAACTTTGTTCTTTATTCCCCATAAAAGTAAGCTATTAAAAGTTACAGGGGTCTGCCCCCTGTATTATCTTATATGCAAATTATCAAAAATAAGCCAATTTTTGAGATTTTAAGTGCTGAGCAAGAGCTCAAAGAACAACTTTTAAAGATTGAACGAGCTGGTAGAACGTGCTATCAGTCGGTTAAACAAGAAATTACTTTAGAGACAGCCCAAAAGTTTATTAAAATGCTTATTCAGCACGGGCACGAGTCAGTTATTGAACATAGCAGTTTAATTGTTAAGTTTCCTTATGTTTCCCGTGGCTTTACCCATGAAATGGTCAGGCACCGCTTATGCTCTTTTTCACAAGAGTCAACCCGTTATGTTGATTACGCTAAAGATGGCCTTGGCCCTGATTTAGAGAATTTTCAATTAAAATGTGTTGTCCCGCCTCACCTTAACGAAACAGAGATGATTGATTTGGGTGAGGGAAGAAAAATGTCGTTTGCTCAAATGTTAGAGCAAGAAGAAAAGTTTTATCGGGCCTTACGAAAAGCGGGCTGGTTGCCCCAAGACGCCCGCCAGGTTTTACCTATTGCCACTAAATCTGAAATTATTGTTTCAGCTAATTTTAGGCAATGGCGTCATATTTTTGAACTGCGGTGTGGCTTGGCCAGCCACTGGGAAATCCGCTCTGTTTTAGGGGAACTGCTTTTAAAAATGAAAGAAATTTTACCCTGTCTCTTTGAGGACTTTGTTTTAGGCGGGGTGGACGAAAATGGCGTTAAATATTTTAATAAAGAAAAATATGACAAGTAAAACTAAGAAATTTTTTGTAGTTAACCAGCAAGGCCAAAAAGAGCCCTTTTCTTTTCAAAAAGTTTTGCAATCAGCGAAAAGGGTGGGGGCAACCCATAGAATGGCTCAAGAAATAGCTCAAAAAATAGAAAAAGAGGTGGTTGAGGGAATGGAAACAAGGGTAATTTTTGAAAAAATCAAAGCATTTTTAGTCAAAGAAATGCCTTCTGCTTCTTTAAAATTTAGTTTAAAAGACGCCATGCGTAAATTAGGGCCAACCGGCTTTCCTTTTGAAAAGTTTATTGGTAAAGTTTTAGAAAAAAATGGTTATAAAGTTAAATTAAATCAAATAGTTAAAGGCAAATGTGTTGAATATGAAATTGATTGCCTAACGGAAAAAGGAGGAGAGGTTTATTTAGTTGAGTGCAAGTATCGTAACTTGGCTTCTGATGTGGTTGATACTCAGAATGTGGCAATTTTATACGCTAAGTTTTTAGACATAACCTCAAAAAATACGCCCCTAAATGGGTTCAAAGGCACAATCAATCCTTTGTTAGCCACAAACGCGAAGTTTACCACCAGAGCTATTAAATACGCCAATTGTGTTGGCGTTTCGCTTTTGGGCTGGAAATACCCTCAAACTCAGGGCTTAGAACGGCTGATAGACGAAAACAAGCTCTACCCCATAACCATTTTACCCTCTTTAAACAAAAACTTGCTCTTACTTTTAAATCAAGCCGGCATTGTTTTAGTTGACGAACTTTTAAAGGCCAATCAAAACAACCAACTTAATTTTATTCCCGCTAACCAATTGAACAGAATTATCTCTGAAGCTAAACTCCTTGAGTAAAGAATAAAGTAGCAAACCAAGAAAAAACACCCTTGTTGCCCTTCAAGAGCGTGTTTATAATAATTTAATTAGTTAAAAAATTGAGGGAGGCATGGTTTTTGGCGACAACCCTAACCAGCCCAAGTGATTGGCAAACATTCACCCAAACGATAAATTGCACTGAGCTTTGGGAGGGTTATAACCAAAACCCCAACATTATTGTTTATGGGTATAATCGCGATTACAACCAGTCAGGTTTTGCAACTTGGTGCGATGATAATTTCCCTGCGTCTGATTTTCAACTTGCTTGTTGGGTTAAAAAAACCGTTCAGTCGCTTGGGTACTTAAAAATATATCACCAGGGATTAGGCACGATAAAGTTAAATCTTATTAAGGCAAGCGATGCTTTATTAAAAAGCCCGTTTCCGGGTATGGTTAAGGTGGCAAGATATAATGGCGACATTGGTT
>PFAX01000006.1:16956-20113 GCA_002773495.1 bacterium (Candidatus Gribaldobacteria) CG10_big_fil_rev_8_21_14_0_10_37_21
CCTGGAAGAAACTGCCGTAACTTTAAGTATATAGGTGATTAAGCGAATAAAAGTGATAAAGTGCTTAAGTGAGAAGGTGAAAAAGTTGATAAATAAATAAGTAAAAAAATTAATAATTAATAATTAATAACTAAAAAGAGTAAATAAAAAATGTAAAAAATTGAACGATCGTTCAATTTTTTACATTTTTTTAGAAGGGTCTTTTTGTTTATTCCATTTGGTTGGCTTTTCAAATTAAAGAAAGTGTGGTATAGTTGGGAAAATGCAAGAAAAGCAAGCGACAATTTATTTAGATAATGCCTCAACCACATCCCTTGACAGCAAGGTTTTAGAGGCAATGTTACCTTATTTTAAAGAGCAGTTTGGCAATGCCTCATCTATTCACGCTTTAGGTCAAACAGCCAGGGTGGCAGTTGAAAAAGCCAGAGAACAAGTGGCCCTTTTTTTGAATTGTAAAGAAAGTGAAGTTTATTTTACCCCATCAGCCACATTTAGTGATAATTTAGCTATTTTGGGTGTTGTGAGGGTAGCTCAAAAAAAAGGGATTAAGCCCCATATTATAACAAACGTCATTGAACACCCGGCTGTTTTAGAACCGATAAAACATCTTGAAAAAACAGGCCAAATAGAAGCCACTTTTTTGCCAGTTTATCAAGAAGGCATTGTTAAAGTTGAAGATGTTGAAAGAGCCATAAAATCAAATACTTGCTTGGTTTCTATAATGCAAGCCAACAATGAAATCGGAACTATTCAGCCAATTGATGAAATCGCCCAAGTAATTGGCAACTTCAGAGGTCCTAAAAAATACCCTCTTTTTCACACAGACGCTGTTCAAGCGGCGAATTATCTTGATTTAAATGTAGAAAAATTAGGGGTTGATTTGTTGACTTTATCTGGCCATAAGATTTATGGGCCAAAAGGTATTGGTGTTTTGTATGTAAAACAAAGCACTCTTTTAGAGCCAATTGTTTTTGGTGGCCACCAAGAAGCAGGCCTAATACCTGGTACGGAAAATGTTGCTAATATCGTGGGTCTTGGTAAGGCGATAGAATTAGTTAAAAGTTCAAAGTTAAAAGTTCAAAGTTTAAGAAAATTAAGAGATAAACTTATCGACGGTATTTTAAAAGAAATTCCCCAGACCTTTTTAAATGGTTCAAGGGAGCAAAGGTTAGCCAATAATGCTAATATTAGCTTTAAGGGGGTTGAGGGCGAGGCCTTATTAATTTTACTTGATCAAGCAGGCATTGCGGTTTCAACTGGCTCGGCTTGTTCTTCAGGGAGCTTAGAAGCCAGCCATGTTTTAATGGCTTTAGATTGTGGTAAAGAAAGAGCCCATTCAGCGGTTAGGTTTAGTTTAAGTAAAAATACGATAGAAAAAGAAATTGACTATGTTTTAAATGTTTTGCCCAAAATGGTTGAACATTTAAGGAAAATTTCTGGTTTTAAGGTTTGAAAATTAAAAAGATGTATTATTCTAAAACAATTTTAAAAAGGTTTTTAAGCCCTAAGTTTATGGGTAAAATAACAAAACCTGACGGAGTTGGCAATACCCAAAACCTAAAATGTGGCGACGTGATGAAAATTTATCTTAAGGTAAGCAAAAAGCAAGGCAAGGAAGTAATAAGTGAGATTAAGTTTGAGACGATGGGTTGCGGACACGCTATAGCAAGCACTGATATGATTTGCGAGTTAGCTCTGGGTAAAACCTTAGAACAAGCTAAAAAAATAAAGTTTAGCGATGTTGCTTTGAAGTTAGGCCAAATGCCCCCTCAAAAATTGCACTGTTCTTCTTTGGCTCAATATGCTTTGCAACAAGCTATTTTTGATTATGAAAAAAAACACCTTAAGCCAAAGGCAACCCCAAAGAAAAATTAAGGTTATTGTCGCTATGTCTGGCGGGGTGGACAGCTCTGTCACAGCCGCTCTTTTGCAAAGAGCTGGTTTTGATTTAGTTGGTGTTTTTATGAAGTTATGGAATGAAGGTAGCCGATGTTGCTCATTAGAAGATGTTCAGCGGGCACGCTTAACAGCTGAAAAATTAAAAATTCCATTCTATGTTTTAAATTGCCAAAAAGAGTTTAAAAGAAAGGTTGTTAGTTATTTTTTAAATGAGCTTAAAGCCGGCAGAACCCCTAACCCCTGTGTTTTATGCAACAAAGAAATTAAATTTAAGCTTCTTTTTAAAAAGATGGAAGAACTTAAAGCTGATTTTGTCGCTACCGGACACTATGCTAAGATAAAAAGCCAAAAATCAAAAATTTTTCAGCTTTTAAGGGCGAAAGATATAAAAAAAGATCAGTCCTATTTTCTTTGGAAATTAAATCAAAAAGAGTTTGCTAAAGTTATTTTTCCTTTGGGCAATTTAACAAAAGTAGAAGTAAGGCAAATGGCCAAAAAAATGGGCTTACCAGCGGCAAATGCTATTGAGTCGCAAGAAATTTGCTTTATTGAAAAAGATCTAAATGCCTTTCTTAAGAAAGAACTAAAACCAAGACCAGGTGAAATTATTGACTTAAAAGGCAGGGCTTTGGGTCAGCATCAAGGTTTATGGTTTTATACAATTGGGCAAAGAAAGGGTTTGCCTTTACAGCAAGGGCCATGGTTTGTCATAAAAAAAGATTTTAAAAAGAATATATTGATTGTTTCTAAGAATGAAAAAGACCTTTTACAAAAAGAAATTTATTTTAAAGAAGCAAATTGGTTAAATAAACCCGTAAGTTTCCCCTTTAAAGCTAAAGCTAAAATAAGGTCAACCGCTCCTTTAGCTGAATGTTTAGTTTTTAAAAATAAGGCAGTTTTTCTAAAGCCCCAAAAAGCTGTGACCTTAGGCCAGTCAATTGTTTTTTATAAAGGCAACTGCCTGTTGGGTGGAGGCATTATTATTAAGTAAAAAAAAGACCCTTCTAATAAAGGAGGGTCTAAGATGAGTATAAGGCAGGGCCTTGGCTAGTTGTGTGGCTATGGGAGATGGAGATGTCAAGACCCTGCCAACAACAAAAAGATCATGTTTCAAAAGGAGGGGATAAAGAATCTTTCTGTGTCGTAATTTAATTTTACTTATTTTATTCATAGATGATAGAATACATATTGTGATTTTTTACAAAAAGATAATTAAAGAATTTTTACAAGATTTTGAGAAAAAAGCTTTTAGGTTTAA